>JAQBUH010000012.1 GCA_027624075.1 Chloroflexota bacterium | reverse complement strand
ACACCACTCTGGACACCGGCACTCAACGCGTAATCGGTGACTTGACGGGGAACTATCGGGCGTTTGGACAGTCCGGCTGTCCGGGTTTGCCGCAGGTAACCGCACAGGCGATATCGCAGAACCTGGCATGGGCGTTCCACGGAGCCCGCCTCGAGCCGTCTCCCGAACGCCTCCAGACACTGGCAATAACAAATGCTTGCTATTAAGAACTGTGTTGTTGAACTGCCGGGAGAGCCGGAACCGGAAAACACCCACATCACGGCCGCAAAACCGTGTTAGGGTTGCTATCCGTGCGACGTAAATGCTCCGATTCGGCGCACATGTCACGAACCTGGAGCAAGACAACATGAGGTCTCAGATGCGACACATGCCGGTATTTCTTATTACCGGCCGCGCCTGCTGACGCTTACCCTTCGCCTCTGGGGCGGTTCCATTCCGGGACCCCGCAGGGCAGATCCGGGCATAGCGCAGCCAGGCCGGCCACCCCAGTCACACCTGGCTGGTTGCGCGTAGAGCCCGAGTACTCTCTCGACCCGTTCTCTCTCTCTGCCGTTGCCAGCCGGACCAACCAGCCAGCAGGGAGTTCAGAATGCAGTCTCCATTCCATGAGCGGACCGTAACCCGGTTCTCGTTCGGCGCGCGCCCATCTCCAGTCGCTTTCTACCCGGTCGCACATGACCCGGAGACGCTCAGCGACAGAGAGCTTGAGGTGCTGAAGCATGTGGCGGAGGGTTTGAGCAACAAGGAGATCGCCTCCGTGCTCGCCATCAGCACCCATACCGTTGCCAGACACGTCACGAACATCATGCGGAAGCTCGACGCGGCGAACCGGGCACAGGCGGCCACGACGGCTCTCCGGAGTGGACTGCTCGCGCTGTGAGCAGAATTGCGCCGGACGCCACCGTAAGTCCGCCGGAAATAGAACATGGGCGGATCCCCTGCCGGCAGGGATCCGCCCACGTCTTGCCGGGCCTCCCCCAACGGTCAATTTGAGGGGGTACTGACCTCAGGGGCAGACCCATTGGCCATGCGCCGCTCGATGTCCGGCCGGACATCAGTTGGCGCGACATAAAAGCCCATGCTAGTTCAGGTTCATCACCTGTCTGAGACCGGGTGGAATGGCCCGCTGGATCGTCAGCGCGGCCCCGACTTCCGGCGTCATTTCGACAACGAACCGGGTCGCTTTCCCAATGACAACTCCACCAGCGCTAATGCCGCCGGCTCCACCACCGTTGGCGGTAGACCCATCCATCAACGCCGCTGAGTTGTCTGCGGTCGCAGCCAGAGCGTTGTTCCTGTCCAGAAGCCAGATCGTGACCTCGGCCTTCTCACCGTCTTCGAGGAGCAGGTCACCGTTGTGTGTGCCGATGAAGACGATCGACCACGGAACGTCCGGCAGGCGCTGGCCTTCATCCGCATACGAAATGACAGTGGCTGCAGTGTTGGCAGCCACAAAGTCCGGATCGATGCCAGAGTCGTCCGCCGCGTAAGGCGGTGTAAGGTCAACGGGCTCCCCTGCAAGAGAGTTGGATACGGTCAACTCGAGCTTGTAGACAACGTCGGTTGAGCCGACCCGGGCCGAAAACGCAAACGTCGATCCGTTCTGCCGCAGCCTGGTCCGCGTCTCTTTCAATCCGGCGAAGATCGTCTGCTTGTTCGCCTCAGAAGAGAACACGCCCGCTGAGAGGACGGTGAACGCAAAGACGGACGCGACAACCACAAACGCGATCAGGACGATCGACGTCTCAAGACCCGTGATGCCCCTCCGGCCACGGGATCCCCCCAATCTCATATCTATCTCCCAGTTGCTGCCAGCCACAACTCATTGCAACCAGGTGCCCGTCCAAAGCCCCCTCTGGACACCATCACACAGTCCGTTGCTGTGCAGGTCTCCACAACCTTCGCCGGTCTGCATCCAGGCGGAATCGGGGAATGCTCACCGGGCAATTGCGGGTTCTGCCTACCGAAACGCGAGGCCGCCGAGTCGCCTGTCAGGTGAGATGTACGCGTGTCTGCACGCTGGCGCGTTTAACTGCCGGCGTGCAACCATGCGCCGTCGGCTGAGCGATAAGATGACGGACCTGGAGGCGATTCAGGTCAGCGCTTCGACGAGCCTCTCCGCGATGACCTTTTCTTCACCGTCCTGGACATTCACCAGTGCGATGTTGATCTCATCCCGTACCCCGCCGCCACCAACCCTGATAGACGGATCGCCGCTCAGGAGCCGCTGACGGACCTCGGACGGAGAAGGCCCTTTCCAGTCGCGCTCGAAGTAGATGACAGGCTGCGGGCCCTGGCGGTCGACCGGCGTGTCCTCGATCACGACTCGCAGGCCGGGAATGCCTTCCAGCTTGCGGACGATGTAGCCGGCCTTGCTGCGCCAGCCGTCGATGATCGCGGCCTCGTCTGTGTCCATGTATAGCTCGAGTGCGGCGACCATCCCGACTATGTTCTCTTTTGAGACCTTCATCGGCCTGCCAATGCCGGCTTTCGGGCTGTCGAGGTTCAACGAGTTCAGGTACGCGGCCTCCATCAGGTCCCTGCGGCCCGCCAGCAGCCCGGCAGACTGCGGCCCGCCAAGGCCCTTGCCACCGCTGAACGCAACCATGTCTGCGCCCATCTTGATGAACCTGGACAGGTTCTCCCGCGGCGGGACCTCCGCAGCGGCGTCGACGATCACCGGCACGCCGTGGGCGTGCGCGATCTCGATCGTCTTCTCAAGACCGATACCCTGCCGGATGAACGGGCCGATCACATACGCCACGGCGCAGGTCTGGTCAGTGAAGGCGCCTTCCAGGTGATAGGGCCGTGCGGAGTCGCCGTGACCGAACTCTACAATCCTCGCCCCGGCGATCTCGAAGGCGCCGTCGTAGCGATTGCGCTGCCCCTTGAACAGAAGAATCTCATTCTTCATGCCTCTCGTGTTAGGGAGCCGTTCTACCTTCGATTCGTCGACGCCCGTCATGCAGGCCGCCGCCATCAGCACCTCGGCGGCAGAGCACCCGGCTGTCACAAGCCCCATATCGGCGCCGCACGCCCGCGCCACCACCTTGCCTGCGGCGCGGTTCAACTCCTTCATGTCAATGAATGCGGTCGCCGCCTCGTCCATCGCCCTCAGCACCTCGGGGCGCATCAGGCTGCCACCCAGCGCGGTCACCCAGCTCTGAGCGTTGATTACCGGCTTGACGCCGAGCTTGCGGTAGACCTCGGGCCAGTGCTGATCAGCCATGTTCTTGTCCTTCGAATAATCAGGCGAAATCGGGCGGTTTCAGGCAGACGCAGTGAGTTATGGACTCAACCAGGAAACTACGTTCTCTTACGTGGCGACGATGCCTGACGCCAGGGCCGGCCAGCCTCGTCTGTGCTCACAAGCCAGGTGCGGGCGAGCCGGACCGGATGATAGTGTATCGCTGTGGAAGCGCCCGCGCGCCCGGAACGGCCACTGCTGGCAGGAAGCCGGTATCAGGCCAGAGTCACAGCTTCGGCATCGACTACCCGAGCGCGCAGTTGACCGCAGCCAGCGTTGATGTCGATACCCTTCTCCATACGAATCGTGGACGGGACACCGTACTCCTTAAGCTTCTCCTGGAAGGCCGCTCTATGCTCGCGTGTCGGCCGCTCGAACGCTCCTTCCGTAGTCGGGTTCACCGGGATCAGGTTCACATGGCAGAGCATGCCGTGGAGCAGTTTGCCCAGCGCGTCCGCCTGGGCTGGAGAGTCGTTCTGGCCGTGGAGCAGCACGTACTCGAAGAAGATCCGCCTGTTCGTCTTTTCGATGTACCTCTTGCACGCCTCGATCAGCTGCTCTATCGGGTAGCGACGGTTGATGGGCATTGTCTCAGACCGCGTCTGGTTGTCAGGAGCGTGCAGTGAGACAGCCAGGTTCAACTGCAGGTCCTCGCCGGCAAGCCGGTCGATCTGCGGCACGAGCCCGACAGTTGATACGGTGATATGCCTTGCGCCGATATGGAGCCCCTGCTCATCGTTCAGGGTTCTTATGGCGCCGATGCTGTTCTCGTAGTTCGCAAGCGGCTCGCCCATGCCCATGAACACGACGTTCGTGACGCCCTGGCGCTCGCCCTTCGTGCGCGTGCCGCTCTCGATCTCACGATCGTCTTCCGCCCTGGCCACGCGTTCCATGTGGATAATCTGCGAGACGATCTCTCCGACGGTCAGTTGACGCTTGAACCCCTGCTGACCGGTTGCGCAGAAGGTGCATCCAAGCGCACAGCCGGCCTGTGTGGATACGCATACGGTCCGGCGGACCTTGCGGTGGCCGTCCGGCTCGTACCGCATCAATACGGTCTCGATCAACTCTCCGTCCGGCAGCTTGAGCAGTGCCTTGTCTGTGGAGCCATCCTTCGATGTCAGGTACATGACCGTCTCGAGCGGGCTGATGAAAAACCGCTCATTCAGTTTTTCTCGCATCGCCTTTGAGAGCGTGGTCATCTGATCGAACGACTCTCGGACCTCGTAGTACAGGGCTCGCCACAGTTGACGGGAGCGGTACGGCGCCTCTCCAAGCTCGACAACCACCGCCTCAAGCTCATCGCGTGAAAGGTCGAGTATCGAGGTCTTCACAGCTGGATTTGCCGCGGCGTCCGGAACACCCCCGGCATCTGTGGCTGGCTCGGCAACGGCCGGCTCATCGTTCTTTATCGTGGTCATATGATGATGTGCGGACAGGGGGCGCAAGATGCGAATAGCGTCTGGCCACATGCCAGCTCACCTCAAGTCTACCGCTCCCGGTTGCAGTTCACCTGCGCCCCGCAGGTCTGCCAGCCCATAGACTGTTACGTCATGAATCAAACAGACCCGTCAGAAACTGCCGGCCCGTCTATCGAAGAGCTGGCCCTCGAACGGCTAAAGGCCAACCGGCGGACCGGCTACGACCCGTACTACCGGTTCAACTACGAATACTCGATCCCGTCAGCCGGCAGATACCAGTGGCAGTGGTTCTGGGACTCCTGCTTCCACGTGATTGCACTGGCAAAACTGGACCCCGGGATGGCGAAACGCGAGCTGGAGACGGTCCTGGCCTCGCAACGCGAAGACGGCTTCATCGGCCACATCGTCTACTGGGGCCGCCGCGGGGCATTCCTGAGCGCTATGTATGTACAGAGCAGGTTCGGCGAATGGCGAAGAAGACACTCCGCCCTGCTGCAGCCGCCACTTATCGGGCAGGCCCTCGAAGCGGTCTACACCGCAACCGGTGACCGCGAGCTGCTGAACCGCTGCCTGCCAAAGGTGATCGCGTACTACGACTGGATCAGGCGCGAGCGAGACCCGGACAACACAGGGCTGTTCTCAATCATCTCGCCGTTCGAGTGCGGTATGGACAACTCGCCTGTGTTCGACGCTCCACTCGGGCTCCGCCATCCCGGCCGTCTCGCCCTGCTGTGGAAGAACAGGAAGCTGGACCTGACGAACTTGCTCCGTGGCAACTTTGACTACTCACGGATAAGACGGCGCAACGGCTTCAACGTGGTCGACCCGCTCATGAACGCCGTCATGGCAGACGGCTTGCGTTCAACGGCCCGGCTGATGGCTGACTCAGAGCTCGCGGACGGGGCGGACCGCGTGACTTCCCAGGCGTTGGCGGTGGAGAGAGCGCTGGACGAACAGCTCTGGGACGAAGAGCGCGGCCACTACGTCTACCTGTCTGGCCAGAAGCGAGAGCGGCTGACGGACCTTACCGCAGGGTCGATCATGCCGCTCATCTCCGAGTCCGCCCCTGCAGACCGCGTGCGCCGGATGGTCGAGGAGCATCTGTGTAACCCGGACGAGTTCTGGACAGAGCTTCCGGTGCCGAGCGTTGCCCGCAACCACCCCGACTACGACCCCAACGGCGAGAGTTCCATCTGGCGTGGTCCTGTCTGCATGAACCTGAACTGGCTATTCGTCCGCGGCCTTCGCCGGCACGGTCTGCACGAAGTGGCGGACGAACTGGCCGCCCGGTCGAAAAAGGCGGCTCTCAAGGAATTCAGGGAGTTCTACTCTCCTGAAACCGGCGCCGGTATGAGGGGTACCGATTTTGGATGGGCGACGGCAGCGGTGGACATGTAGCGTCCTGCTACAGCCTAACTCTTGCCCGAAGAATCTCTCAGTGCACGTTTACCGTGTGTTAACGTTCCACGCCTAAGATCTGGTGCTTGTGGAAATAGCGGGCATCAGTGCGGCCCCTGGCCTCGAACACGTAGCCTCGTCTCCGATCATGGAAAAGATGCGATGACCCAGACCGACCAGGTTTCGATAACTGACGCAGGCCTCGAAGAGAACATCACGACATTTGCCAGCGAAGACCTGGTGATAGAGGCGCGGGACATCTCGGTCAGGTACGGGGACAAGCTGGCGATCGAAAACATCTCAATGCAGGTGCCGCGGCACAGTGTGATCGCCCTGATCGGTCCCTCAGGATGCGGCAAAAGCACGCTGATCCGCTGTTTCAACCGCATGAACGACCTGATTACCGCCGCCACCGTGACCGGCGAGGTCATCTATAACGGATCGAACATCTATGCGCCTGACCGGGACGCCACTGAGATCAGGTTCAACATCGGTATGGTGTTCCAGCGCCCGAACCCGTTTCCAAAGAGCATCTATGACAACGTCGCGTTCGGGCCTCGCATCAACGGAATGGACGTTGACATGGACGAGGTTGTTGAACGCTCCCTCCGTCGCGCCGCGTTGTGGGACGAGGTGAAAGACAGGCTCAAAGATAACGGCTTGAGTCTCTCAGGCGGTCAGCAACAAAGGCTCTGTATCGCCCGCACGCTGGCGGTCGACCCCGAGGTCGTGTTGATGGACGAGCCGGCCTCGTCGCTTGACCCGATATCAACACAGGCGATCGAAGACCTGATCACGGAGCTGTCATCAAGCTACACCATCGTGATCGTCACACACAACATGCAACAGGCCACTCGGATTGCAGACTACGCGGCGGTGTTGATGGCCGGCGAGGAACGCATCGGACGGCTTATTGAGTATGGCCCGAACAGTCAGATCTTCGACACGCCAAGGGACCGGCGGACAGAGGCGTATGTCACAGGGCGTATCGGTTAATGGCGATGATGGTCCTGGCGGCCAGGCAAGGTCCGGCCATGTACGGTCGGGGAGGTAACGATGGCAAGAGCAGATTTTGACAGAGACTTGAGCCAGCTTGAGGCAGAGATCATCATGATGGCCGGGCTTGTCGAGTCAGCGATCATCACGGCGCTGGAAGGGCTTGTGGAGCGGAACCTCGAGAAGTCTCAGCGCGTGATCGATGAAGACGACCGCATCGACACCAAAGAGCAGAAGATCGAAGATGCGGCAATCGACCTCTTGCGCAAGGAGGCGCCGATGGCGTCTGACCTCCGCAGGATCATGTCCACGCTCTTCGTGGCCAGTGAGTTGGAGCGAATAGGCGACTATGCCGAGGGGATCGCCAAGATCAGCCTCATCATGGGAAACGAGCCGCCTCTCAAAGAGTTGATTGACATACCGCGGATGGCCGATATCGCGCTGAATATGCTCAAGCACAGCCTGGAGGCGTTTGTGGAGCGGGACCGCCGGAAGGCGACCCAGATGGCCAGGTCAATCGGCAAATCAGACGACGAGGTTGATGTCCTGTACGACACGGTCCAGGCCGATCTCATAGAGCTGATGAAGCAGAGCCCTGATAACGTCGAACGTGCCACTTACCTGCTGTGGGCTGCGCACAACCTGGAGCGCGTGGCGGACCGAGCGACGAACATAGCCGAGCGCGCCATCTATCTGGTTACCGGGATGACCGTCAACATGGGCGTGTCCACGACGGCGGCAGACCCCGCTGGCTAGATGTCCAGGCCTTTATCGCCGGATGGCCGCTCAGTACAGAAGACCTCCGGCAATCGAGACAAACGAGCCGCCCTTTTCATCTGTCGCGCACTGCTGGTAGCCCATCCACCGGCCATCTGACGCCCCCGCCGCCCAGAGCGTCATGTATATCGGCGCCAGCCCGCAGACCCGGCTATCGTCTTCATCGCGGCGGACCACCTCCAGAAAGTCTTCGTGCCGTCCCCTGATGACGGCCGACATCAGTTCCGAGTCGTACTCCTCAATCTCTTTTCGGGTCTCGTCGTCAGCCTCGTCCTCATCTCCGAAAGCGGGTCCGATGTGTGAGAGGTCTGCCGCAGCGACAAACACGGTCCGCCTGTGACGGGCCACCTGCTGCAACAGACCGATCGCGTCCGCAATCTGCGGATGGTCCGTTGGCGAGGCGTCCCTGAGTGAGCCGTCTCCAAGCACGTAATCGCCAAGAGAGCCGCAAAGGATCGGGAGCATCTTCACGGCCCGGTCTCCCGCAGCCCAGTTCAACCAGACAGACGCCAGCTCAACCGAATGTTCTCCGACGTGGTTGAACTCGTCTGCGAACGGATGGTTCTCTACGCCTCGGTCGCGCTCGAGGATCTTCGCCAACTTGCCAACAAGTTCGGTATCCGTTGGCAGGATATTCCACGGCGTTGCGTAGCTCTGCCTGGTCAGCGTCAAGCGCGGGCCGGAGCCGTTGTGGTCCGTTCCGAAAACGACTGCAAGCTCAACATCCTCAAGCTCTGGCGCCGCGTGTCTCCAGAGCTCTGCGTACGTGTCGCCGCCGCGTGCATAGTCAATATGGGGAGTAACGATAGCCTTCAGCATCCGTCCTGACGGCTGCTGGTCATCTGAGACATCAAGAGCGAAGCCCTCAAACAGGTCTAGCAGGTCATCCGGGTCGTCCGGGTACGCCTGCGCCTCAAGCGCCGGCACGCGGAAGTCGGCGGCTCTGTAGTCTCTAAGCTGTCGCGCCGTCTCGGTGTCGTACCGCTCGCCTTCGAGCAGGAACAACGTGTCGAGCCTCTCAAACAGCTCTTTCACCGCCTCGTCCTGAACAGCTCCGACGCCATCTCCAATAGGACTACCTGCGCGGCCGCGAGTTGCCGTGATTATCTCCTCAACGGTCATGGCGCCGTCTGCGTGCGCCAGGAAAGGACCAAGCTCTTCCCTGACCATGAGAGCCTGCCTGGCGATCCGGCGGGGATCTTTGATGACGAAGAAGCGAACGCCGTCTTTTTCGACTCGCTGCGCATCGACGGGACGAAGCTTCGGACGCTGAGGCTCGTTGGTGGACATCCTGCTTATCACCTTGCCAGTGAAAATCTGCGCGAATACAGCCTGTGAGTTGCGGGCGGCCCCTGCGGTGGCCAGACTCCCGCGACGAATAATACGCAGGCTGCGAAGGGTGGGATCACGCGGAGGCGATACGGAGACCGGTCAAACCAGGGCCGGCGGCGTCTCTGCCGAATGCCATCGGGGACACAAGCCTCGGCTCAGGCAGATCGCCGCAGCACCAGGGAGAGTGAGGGCAACGACGGCCTGCGCCTGATGATGCTCCGTTCTGCCAGCTCCTGGAGAGACAGCGCTGGACCCCTGTCAGCGTCTACCGTCGCCGTCTCTGAGCATCCGCCGCGCTGAATGATGCGGTGAACCGTGCGGGTGCTCACCCTGAACTGCCTTGCCAGCTCGGGGACGGAGATGCCTGCCTTGCGCAGACGAAAGATCTCGTCATCCCGTTGGCCGCGGTCCTCCCGGCGCATCCAGCCCGGATCGTCGAACTTACACATCGGGAGAGGACAGGTCAGGCAGGACTCTGACGCCTCGCAGCCATCATCCACATAGCGGGTGTTCTCGGGGAGAGTGTCTGATCGCACGGGCTCAAATGTCATCATCATGGCAAAGCTCCAGATCTGGAATGGCCGCGGGAACGAGTCCCCGGCCGCTAGCTACCTGTCACCAGTGATTGCGCCGCCGGCCCCGAAAGCGAAAACCGCCGGCGCTCGCCAGTGATCGCCTCTTCAGCCATCGCCTCTGCGTCGGCGGCGGCAAACGCCGAGCCTGACACGCCTCGGCGACCGTAAAAAACCCTGACCAACGAGCCGGCGACAAGCTTCGGCGCAACCCGTGACCGGTACCACTCAGCAGAAAGCCTGTGCGCAGCCACCACCTCAAGAAACCTGTCTGGCCGGGCTGGCCGGACTGGCCTCTCAGCCACCGGCATGTCAGCGCTGATGAACATGTGGCGCGCTTCGCCAACCGCAATGGTCCGCCCGCCGTCCGGTCTCCAGAGGTCGGAGGCCCCCGAACTGTCCAACCTGCCGACCAGGTCCAGCAGCGCGGGGTAAGTCTCCTCAGAGAAGTGCGGCGCCACCGTTGCGGAGACACCGCCTG
The DNA here is from genome assembly GCA_027624075.1 of Chloroflexota bacterium. Taxonomy (GTDB): domain Bacteria; phylum Chloroflexota; class Dehalococcoidia; order Lucifugimonadales; family Lucifugimonadaceae; genus JAJCYX01. The sequence goes on along the minus strand of JAQBUH010000012.1, from coordinate 57,606 downwards.
ACATCCTTCCGGCTATCAGCAGAAAGAGCCTGAGCGGAGAGGCGAACTCCGTAACGTCATGAACGGACCCTGTCTCGATGGTGAACGTGGCTGGACTGCGACTGAGAAGAGACGCCATCAGCGCGTGTCCCGGATCACCACTACTCTTCGGCGCAGGAGCTTTGAGCGGCGCGATCGAAGATTCAACAGCGCGCCGTTCGAGAGTCATCACCATGAGAGCGTCTCCTTTACAACTTGCACAACTGGTGGCACAACCGGAACCTGGCTCCACCAGAACCTGACCGGACCGCCTCCGATCCTGCCACCCTGACTTCACATATTAGAACGTGCGTTCTAATATCGAACACCTGTTCTAATATGTCAAGTCCCCTTTTTTCGATTTTCCCGGTAAACCGGTTCCCGCTTGACCACCGGAACCCCTGCGCTTACTTTCTCTGGCGAACACTGGAACGGACGTGACGCGCTCCTTAGCATCACGCTCGACACGCGTAGTCCCACATCTGCAGCCAAACACATAACCACTGGAACATTAATGAACGCAGAACTTGTCTCGATCGGGTCCGAACTGCTCCTTGGCCAGATAGTCGACACGAACGCGTCGTGGATGGCGCAACGGCTGGCGGAGAACGGCGTCAACCTGTTCTACAAGACGACTGTTGGAGACAACTTCGACCGCATGACGGCCATCATCGGCTCGGCGCTCGAGCGTGCGGACGTCGTGATCACCGGCGGCGGGATTGGTCCGACGCAGGACGACCTGACTCGTGAGGCAGTCGCTCATGTGACCGGCCGCGCCGTCGTGACGCATGAGCCTTCGCTCGTTGAGCTACGCGAGCGGTTCCAGAAGCGCGGGTTCATCCTTACGAAGAACAATGAGCGGCAGGCGATGGTGCCTGAGGGCGCAATCGTAGTGAAGAACCCGAACGGCACGGCGCCCGCCTTCATCGTCGAAGACTCCAGAGGCGTGGTCATCAGCCTGCCCGGCGTTCCGTTCGAGATGAAGTGGCTGTTCGACAACGAGGTCCTGCCATACCTGCGTGCAAAGTTCGGGCTTACCCAGACCATCCACTACCGCGTGCTCAAGGTGGCGGACATCGGAGAGAGCGCGGTGGACGACCGAATCGGAGAGTTGATCTCAGGGTCGGAGAACCCGACTGTCGGTGTGCTGGCCCACCCGGGGCAGGTCGACGTGCGCATTACAGCCAGGGCAGGGACGAAGGCTGAGGCGTCACTCCTCATCGACCCTGTTGAGACACAGGTGCGGTCGCTCCTGGGCGACCATGTGTTCGCCACTGACGGAGAGACGATGGCCAGCGTGACCGGCGATCTGCTCAGAAAGCTGGACAGCACCATCGCAACCTGCGAAGACCTGAGCGCCGGCGCAGTGGCGGACGCGGTGCGAGAGGCGGCTGGCCCGCTCTTCGCAGAAGGTGTCATCCTGAACTCGAACGAGGCGCTCGACCGGCTGGCGATTTCCGGAGGCGAGCGTCCGCCGTTCCCTGACGGCGCGGCCAGGTCAGCCGCTCTCGCCCGGGCGATCAAGCATATGGCGGGGACGGAGATCGGGCTTGCGGTGCATGCCGTGCCAGAGGGAGACCAGCAGGCCGAAAACCTGGGCCGCGGCGAGACTTACGTGACACTGGTGACGGCAGACTCGGTCCGTGCAAGACACGTGCGTAGCGCGGGGTCCGGCCGGCCGGACCGCCAGCGAGCCGCAATGCACGCTCTCAGCCTGCTCAGACGCCACTTGCAGGGCCTGCCAGACTAGACGTACGTCTCCGCTGGCGGCTTTGCGGGTAGATGTTGCGGCTGTGCTCTGTCTACGGTTATCACGCGGCGCATGTGCCGAAATACCTATGCTCCGGTAATGCGTCCGGGCGTATTGTTGACCCGTAGACCATAAACGGTAAAACCCGCGCTTGTATGGCGCTGTCTGTAACTTTCAAGCCGAGGCAGGCGACCGGAACCTGGCACACGCCCGGCTGGCAGGGACCACTTCTAGATATGTCACTGAAAAAGAACCGGCTGGCAGTTGCACTCATCTCCATCGCCGCGGTGACGGCACTGGCCGCGTGCGCATCGGCCAAGGCTCCCGCGCCAACGAATACTCCCGTTCCCACAGCGACGCCTGTCCCTGTGCTGGCGATCAGTATCGATCCGCAGACTGACCCCGCAGGCTTTCTCGCCGCGTTACCGGCGGCTGAGGTGGACTGTGCGTCGAGCGCAGTCGGTGGTATTGACGAGTTGACCGAACTCGTATCTCTTTCAGAAGACAACACGGAAGGCATCAGCAGGACGCAACTGAGCGTCCTCGGGTCATGCATCAGCAACAGCACAGTGCAGAGAGTTGTCCTCGGTCAACTTGAGCTCGAGACCGGCGGCCTGAGCGCTGAGACAACTGCCTGCGTAACCCGTTACACAGACGGCATAGATTTTGCCGGCCTGTTCAGTGGCCAGGTGATCGGCCAGGACACGGTAGTCAGCACTCTTCAGGCACTGTTCTGTCTCTCGCCAGCGGAGCGCAAGGCTCTCGAAAGCGGCGACCAGTCAATCATCGAGATAACGTAACTCGGCGGCATCGACGCGCTGGAGTGCGCAGTCGACAGCGCGGGCACAGACAGGCTGGCCACGTTCGCCAACATCTTCGGCGCTGACGGCACTGTGGACCCGCTTGCCGTCGGGGAGTTCATGCCATATCTGATCGACTGCGGAGTGGTTGACGACGACAGCTTCGAGTCGGCCGGTATCTCCGCTGATCAGTTCTCATGCCTGTTTGCAGAACTCGACACCGAGACGCTTACCGACTTCATGGCGCTTGCGCAGGACCCTTCCACAACGCCCGACCTCACCAGCGCAGCGTCTCTGTTTGCGGCAATGTCCACGTGTGGGCTCGATCTGCAAGAGATTCTTGACGCCGCAGGCTCCACATCTTCCGGATCAGGCGGCGGATCAGGCGGCTCGCTCGTGCCCGTCATATCGACAGATCTTCTCGTTTGCCTGACGGACAACGGAGTCAGCACGTCGCTCGTCTCCAGCTACGCTGTCGGAGCCATTGACGCCTCAGACCCTGCTCTCGCCTCGGCGCTTGCGGCCTGCGCCGGCAGCGGCTCGATCGGCGGCGGCGCCGGTGGTGGAGGGGTCGTCATCCCCGATGGCAGCGGTAGGACGAGAACCATCGACCCGTCAGTTTTCGAGTCGCTCCCGATCTCGGCTGAGCAGGTGCAGTGCATGATCGAAGAGCTCGGCGCTGAGACCCTTCAGGGTATCGTGGCCGGAACGGTCAGCCCGCTCACAGCACTCGGCGCACTCAGCGCCTGCGACATCTCGATAACCGACCTGCTCGCTGGCTAGCGTTCCGCGCGAACTCGACGAGTCTCCACGGCGGCGGATTAGAGTTGCCTCTATTGGCAGCTTTTGGCAGCAGATTGCCGTTGTCCGGGCGGATCAATCACCGCTCTCCGCTCGAAGCGTCTCGGTCCGGCATCGCCAGGTCGCAACGGGTACAAACTCCAATGCTGCCGGTGTTAGACTTGGCCCGCATCAGCCCGGCATGAATATACAGATGCGCCAGAAGAGCGACTCGGCCGCGCCAGCGTGCGGTCCGAGCGAGACCAGGAAGTAACGCCATGAAGAGCAGAGCCGCCATCCACACCCATCACGGTAAGCCGCTGACCGTGGACGAGATCGACATCCCGGACCCAAAAGACGACCAGGTGATCGTCAAGCTGTTCTCAAGCGGCGTCTGTCACTCGCAGCTGCACCAGATGCACAACCCGGAGACGGTAACACCAGCGCTTCTCGGCCACGAGGGCACAGGTGTTGTGACGTCAGTCGGCAAGGGCGTGACGCACCTCAAAGAGGGCGACATGGCTATCGTCACATGGGTGCCGCGGGAGCCGATCCGCGGCCGCTGGGCTCCAGCGCCGGGCGGCGCAACCTGGAACGAGCAGCCTCTTAGCGGATCAACGTACACATGGGGCGAAGACGTGATCGTCTGGGGCGGTTACGTCGTGAAGATCGACGATGACAACCCGAAGGACCTGAGCTCGATCGTCGGCTGCGCCGTGCTGACCGGCGCAGGCGCGGTGCTCCACACGGCTAAAGTCAGGCCAGAGGAGTCCGTTGTAGTCTACGGCGTCGGGGGCGTCGGTCTTTCCGCGATCAGGATGGCGGTGCTGCTCAACGCCTATCCTGTGATCGCGGTGGACCTCGATGACAAGAAGCTGGAGTTTGCGAAGAAGTTCGGCGCGACGCACACGGTGAACGCGAAGAAGGTTAATCCGATCGAGGCGATTCACGAGATAACCGGTGGCGGCGCGGACTACGCCTTCGACGCCATCGGCCTGCGCATCACGAACGAGCAGATTCTGCCTTCGGTCAGGGGTGGCGGGCCAGGCGCAGACAACGCTGGCGGGATGGCGGTGCTGATCGGGATGCCGGGCAAGGAGATGACGATTGACCCCGGCCACTTCATGTTCCACCAGCGCCAGTACCGCGGATCGCTCGGCGCAACGTACCCGGACAAGGACTTTAACATGTACCTCCGGATGCATAAGGACGGCAGGTTCCCGCTGGACCAGCTTGTGACGAAGCGCTACACGCTTGACCAGATCAACGAGGCGACAAACGACCTGCAGGCGGGCGAGATCTTCGGCCGCGCGATCATCGAGTACTGACCCGGAGCAGGCGGCGCAACTACTTCTTTTTCTTCGCCTTTCGCTGCGCCTCATCTCTGACGGCGCCGATCTTCTTGTCGCTTCGGGTGTCACCACCATCATCGTTGCGCATCGTTCCAGGCGGCAGGCTGTTCTTCTTTTAGAAGGTTCCAACCGTCATATCGGATCTGGGCCTGCGTGCTTTCTTCGGCATAGGATCACCTCATAAAATCAGTGTCAGAACACCCGTTCTCTACAAACTATGCAATTGACTTAATGTTCCGCAACGAGAGTGATTGGCCAATCGCAGTCGAACTCGTTTGCTCTTGCCCATTCGTCACTAACAACAGGAGTATCCATGCAGTACCGCGCCCTGGGCCGCTCAGGTATTAACGTCTCGCTCCTCAGCCTGGGGACAGGCGGCGCCAGCCACTTCGGGCAGAAGACCGGGGTAGATGACGCTGGCCGCAAACTGCTCGTCCGCACAGCGCTCGACCTGGGCGTGAACCTGTTCGACACATCAGAGCAGTACGGCCGATCAGAGGAGATGTTGGGATTGGCTCTCGAAGGCGTGCCGCGTGACAGGTACCTGCTCGCGACAAAATGGTCTTACCGGCCTGGCGGCGAGCTTGCTCAGCCCGAGGCGCTGGTGAGCTGCGTAGAGCGCAGCCTCGGTCTGCTGAAAACAGACGTGATCGACGTGATGCAGTTCCACGGAATCCTGCCCAAGGACTACGACGCCGTGGTTGAGCGCTACGTCCCGGCAATGCAGTCGCTCCGCGACCAGGGCAAGGTCCGCCTCATCGGCTTTACGGAGATGATGGTGCAGGACCCGAAGCACACGGTTCCGGTGAGAGCGCTGAAAGAGCATCCAGAAGTGTGGGACATGGTCATGCTCAAGTACGGCATCCTGAACCAGTGGGCGGCAAAAGAGGCGCTGCCTCTGGCAGAGAAACACGGCGCCGGCGTCCTGAACATGGCGCCGGTGCGGTTGACTCTCACCAGATTGGACGAGCAAAAGGCGCTGTTCGAGAGGTGGCGAGATGAAGGAACGGTGGATGTCTCCGGCCTGGACGAGCAAGACCCGTTCGGCTGGCTGCTGCATGACGGCGTGGACTCGGTGATCGACGCTGGTTACAGGTTCGCCGCGATGAACAGCGGCATCTCCTCGGTGATCACCGGCACGTCGAATGTCGAGCACCTGAAAGCGAACGCCCGCTCACTTGAGGCTGCGACGCTGCCTGACGCTGATTACGAGCGCTTGCTTAAACTGTTTGCAGACAGTGCGGCGCCGAACTAGCGGGCAGACTTGCCATGTGTCGCCGGGGGTGCGACCTCCCAGGGCAGATCTCGCTCACAAGAGAATCACATCACTATTCCCTCATCTCCTCGTGCATGGCGTCATACTCCCGTTATGTGCAGTGCTGTCTAATAACGTGATCCTGTAGCATCGCGAGCGTTCGCTCGATGCGTGCGTGGCTACATTTCGGCAGGTGATTTCGGAATACCGGGAGACGTAACCAGATGAAGTGGACGCAGTCGGCTTCTTCAAGGTGGCTGGCTGCAATCGCGTCATTCGCCGCGGTCCTGGTAATCGTGAGCGTACTCATCAGCATTCTTGCGGGCAACGGCAACAGCGACCTCCTGCCGGCCGATACGGCGGAAGGGACAGTCCAACGATACCTGCAGGCGCTGGCCGATGACGATGTGGCTGCGGCGTACGGATACGTCAGCGCAGAGCTGAAAGACGAGTGCTCGCTTGAGCTTTTCCTCCAGACGTCTTTCTGGCGAGAGCAGAACTTCGGCGCGGCACTGTCCAAGACAGTCAACATCGACGGCAGGTCCATCGTCAATGTTGAGATAACCGAGCAGGGCAACAATCTGCTGTTCGGCCAGGGTCAGTACACCTTCACCACCAGTTTTACGATGGCACTTGAGAACGGTGAGTGGCGCATTGCCGAGCCGCCGTGGCCTGTGAGTTGGTGCCCGCCGGAAAGGGAACTCCAGGTCCCTGCCACGCCGGGAGTGGCGATGCCAGCGGAAGGTGCGGGCGCTATGGCATTGCCGCCCGTGCGCCGCGGTGAAGAGGAGCCACTCCATTGGAATTCGTAGGTGGGTTGGTCCCGCTGATCATCCTGGCCGCGGTGATATACGCCATAGTCACGGCCGTCTCCCGCAGCCGGCGGGGCAGATCGGACACATCGGCGCCCGGTATCGGGGCGCGTCACGCCTTCTACTACCTGTTTTCATTTACGGCGCTCATGGTCAGCGCCGGCGGCGCGTCAGTCCTGATCGGCTACATTGTCGACTCACTGCGCGGAAGCCTGCTTGTATCGCCGAATGAGAGCCAGCTCGCCCTCGGTCTCGCCCTGGTCGTTGTCGGCACTCCCGCGTGGCTCTTCACATGGCGGCAGATTCTTAAAACGATCGTCGCCAGTCCGCATGAGAGACGCAGCCAGGTCCGCGGGCTTTACATCTACGTCATCGAGGCAGTGTCGATCGGCTTTCTCGCCGCCGGCATAACATCGCTGATAAACGTGTTCCTGGGCGGCGACACGCTTAAAGGGACCCATATCGCATGGCCAGTCGCATGGGGCCTGATCTGGTCCTACCACTGGTGGGTGGAATCGAAGCTGCCCGCTTCCGAACGGGCGGCGACCCCGTTCCGCTCCATCTACCTCTACATAGCGTCCGCCGGTTTCCTCGTGATGCTCCTCACCGGGCTCGGAGTCATTCTGCAGCGACTGCTGGACAGGGCATACACGTCCATGTTCTTCGACGACCTGCTGGTCACCTCAAACCTGTGGGGAGACTCGTTGAAGACCAGTCTGGCGGTCGCGATCGTTGGCGGCTTCCTCTGGTGGTGGCACTGGTTCCGCGGCACCCGGTCAGACGAGCCGACCGGGGCGCGGCAGGTCTACATCTATATCTTCGGCGTCCTGTCCGGCGTCGTAACCGTCGTGGCCGCGGTGAGCCTGCTGATCGTGATCTTGCTGCAGTGGCTGCTGTCTGCGCCGTCGATCTCGCCCGCAGACGAGCACTTCCGTGTGCTCACAACGCTGATCCCCTGGATCATGGCTGGCGGACTGCTTTGGAGCTACCACGCCAGCGTGCTGCGCAGCGAGGCTGCGTCCGCCGTCGCGCCGGAGTCCGCTCGCAGCGCATACAACTACCTGGTGGCGAGCCTCAGCCTGGCGACCCTGGCAACGGGACTTATATTCCTGATTGCGCTCTTCATCTCCGTTACTGTCACAGAAGCGCGAGATTACCTTGTTGACCGGACAGGATGGCAGGGCCAGCTCTCGATAGTGCTGACTCTGCTCGGCGTCGGCGGTGGCATCTGGGCCTACTACTGGCTTAAGGTCCAGAAACACGCCAGGAACTCGCCCGAGGAGCTGGAGACCGGGTCTCGCCGGATCCACATCTACTCCGTGTTCGGCGTGTCAGCGCTGGCCGCGCTTGGAAGCTTGAGCACAGCGCTGTTCCTGCTGCTGCAGGCGCTTCTTGATAGCAATCTCTCGGCTGAAACGTTACAAGACGCTCAGTGGGCCATCGCGGTGTTGGTGACGAGCGGGGTCGCCAGCGGCTACTTCGCCCTGGTGATTCGTGAGGACCGCCGAATCCTGGTGTTGCGAGAGCCTGCCGGGGACCGCGCCGCAAAGAAGCGCGTGACGGTGCTCGTGCCTGAGTCTGCTCTGGCCGTGGCCGACGCGCTTGCCGTGCGTCTCGGCTACGATGTAAACGTGTGGCTGGAGCCGGATATGCCAGATCTGCCAGGCGTTCCGCAGCCGTCCGGCGAGCAGATCGACGCCACCGTGAATGCCATCACGGCGTCACAGACGGACCGCGTCCTTGTTGTGATGAGGGGAGCGGCCCTGGATGTGATGCCGTATCGCCCGGAGTGAGGTTGGGCACCGGCCGAAAATCCCTGCCGGAAGCCCCGGACCCGGCAGCGTTATCATCCCAGGTGCGATATGTCGTTGACGCTGTGCACTACGTAGCCCGCGCCGTTCGACTCAACGGCCGAGATCGACCCGTTGTCGAACAGCATATGCATGGTCCGCGAGATCTCTCTGCCTGAATAGTGGTCCAGCGCAACGCTCTTCACGCCACCGTGCGTGAACACCGCGATCACAGCGTCATCTGCGAACCTGTCCGCCAGCATCCCCAGCCCTGTCATCACGCGGCTCCGGAACGCGTCCCACGACTCTCCCCCAAGGTGCAGGCAGTCCATGACATACCGTCCGTCCGGAGTCTTGTTCTCGAATATCGGCGTCACGCCATCGGACGGTTTTCCAATGTTGATCTCGGTCAGCTCCGGAATGATGGTTGTCACGAGGCCGAGCGCCGAGGTGAGCGGCTCCGCCGTCTGCATGGCGCGTGTCGCATCGCTTGAGACGATGTGGGTGATATCGAGACCCGTCAGAGCCTCGCACGCCCTGGCGGCCTGCGCATGGCCGAGGCCGGTCAACGGCGCCGCGTAACCGTAGACGCCGTTCGGTGACCGCTGCGTTTCGCCGTGCCGGACGAAGTACATCCTCATCCCTGGTCCGACCTCTAAATTCCCATAGTCCGGTCTATATCGTCCTGGAACTTGCTCACAGCCCCGGACACGACATCATCGACGCTTACGGGCACGCCCGCCTCCCCGGACTCCATCACGCCGTACGCCAGTGCCAGCGCCGCCATCCCTTCCTGTGGGCCAACCTCCGGCTGCGTGCCTGTGGCGACCGCCCTGGCGAAATCTGCGTACTCGATCGCGACGATCTTGCGGTCCGTCTCGCGGAATTCGAAATCGTATGAGCCAACGCGGTCGCTGCCCCACAGCCCTGCGGTCACATCGTCCAGCCTGAACTCCGGCACGAGCGCCAGCAGGTCAGCGCCTTTGATCGACTCGCCTTCTCTGCGGATCTCAGCCGGCTTACCTGAGCGGCTCTGCGTGCGTATCAGCGTTCCATCGCTGCCGTGAACGCTCGACTGGCCGACGCGCTCTCCATGCGAAGTGTCACTCAGGGATAGCTGGCCGATTGCCCCGGACTCGAAGCGGACGACCGCGAACGCGGTGTCTGCGGCGTCGTGCTCGATCATGTCTCCCGCGCTGCCACCGGTCTCGACACGGTGACTGTAGAACTCCGCCAGCTGCGGGCTCTGCGACTCCATCCCTCGCAGTTCACGCTGACGCTCAAATGTGGCGGTCTCCGCGTAGACGGTGCGCGCAGGTCCCATGAGGTACAGCAGCATGTCTGCGTTGTGGACGCCTGCGTCAAGCACCGTGCCGCCGGCCTGATCACGCTTCGCCCGCCAGACGGTGCCGTGCATGACACCGCCGCGGGCGCTGGAGAGTGCCACGTCGAGTGCGAAGTAAGGCCGTCCGATGGCCCCGCCATCGAGCAGAGCGCGACTGAGACGGTTAACCGGGTCCCGCCTGTAGTTCTCGGCTACCGCAATCACCTTGCCAGCGCGCATGGCCGTCTCCCGCATCATGCGGCACGCCTTTAGGGTGAGCCCCATCGGCTTCTCGGTCATCGCGTGCAACCCGGCGTCCATTGCCGCCATCGCAAACCGGTGGTGCATCGGCGTGTCTGTGACGATATCGACCGCGTCGAGAGATTTCAGATCGCGCAGCATCGTATCGAAGTCGAGGAAGATCGCAGGCCGCTTGCCAGTGCCTTGCTCGATCAGATCGGCAACCTTTTTTGCCGGCCCTTCATGGCGGTCGCAGACGGCGATCATCTCAAGCGGCCCTGCGCCGGGCGCGCCGCTCGCGCCGAATGTTTTGATCAGTTCGACATAGCCGTGCGCGTGCCGAAGCCCCATTCCGCCGCAGCCGACGAGAGCGATATTGAACGCCATGTCATTCCTCGACCGCCGAGCACACGGCGGTCATTGCTACTGTTTTCCGCCGTCCCGGTCCGGACCTATCTCCGTGGACTCTTCGTCTTCAACAAAGCTCCTGCCCGGGTCCCTCGGCCGGCCGAAGATCTGGATCACAAGTTGCCTGAACTTCTCAGTGGCGGATGTCCACCCGAACCCTGCCAGGAAACCGAACCCAAAGTACCCGATATCGGTCCCGGTGCCGGTTGATGGCTCGCCCTGCGGCGCAAACACCAGGAGACCACTCTGCACGAGAATAAACGCCACCATGCCCATAACCGTCGCCATCCACGGCGAAAAAAAGTATCCCCATGCGAAATGAGGCTCGAAGTCCAGACGAATCGATACATGACGGTGGAAGGCAAGCACGGAGTAGATAACACCCCCAAGGCCTCCACCGGATGCGGCGAACATGAAGAACTGAAAATCGGACTCATCCACGAACGTCCTGGTCAGGCCGAGCACGTTTCTCGGGACAACAAACTCTCCGCTCCAGGAATCGAGCATGAGATAGACGAAGAAGAAGAGTCCGAGCAGGAGATAGAAGAAGACAGCCAGTTTCAGGCGCAACGGCGCCTGAACTACGCGACGCTCTTTGGTCAGCTTCAGGTCACTGCTCTGCAGACTCATTTCATCTCTTCCCGGAACTCGCCACCGGCCGCGACTGGCATATGGACTTTCTCACTACGGCAGCATCTCCACCAGCGGCTTTAGGTGCGCGGGGTCGCTCTTAAAGCCAATCCCAAGCTCGTGCACCAGCGCAACGATCCGGTCGTTGAACGGCGTCGGCACGTTGACCTCGCTGCCCTTCTCACTCACATAGCCGTTCAGAAAGTCGATCTCCGTCCTGCGGCCCTTGCGGACATCCTGCCCGAACGACGGCACACCGCCTGGGCCGGCATTCCTCGCCGACTCAAGCAGCAGCGACTCCACATCTTCGATGTTGCGCCCTTCTGCCGCGTCGATCACGGCGTCCGGTGAAAGGCCAAGCACAGGGTGCAGCTTATGGCCGTGCGCCTTCGCCACCCTCGCCACCTCAGCGCCAAGCTGAATGCCGATGCGCCGTGTGTCCGTGTTGGTCCGCGTCTCCGCAGTGCCGTAACCGCTGATACCGGCCAGGGCGTTGTTCATGCAGTTGACCATCAGCTTGGACCAGCGGTCGCCCCAGAGATCGTCAGTGAACTCGGTGTCGCCTGCCGCCTGCATGATCTCGACGAGTTCTCTCGCACGCGGCGTGTCTGAGCCGTCCTGCTCCGCGATCTTGTAGCCGAGCTCGTTGGTGTCTGTGCGCAGCACAATGCCTGGCTCGTAGGCGGCGGCGCTGATGGTGATGATGCAGCCCAGCGTGCGGCCGGCTCCTGCGATCGCGGCCACCCGCTCATCGTTTATGCCGTTCTGGAAGTCGACGAAGATGCCGTTCACCGGGTCCACATACGGCTTCACGAACATCGTCGCCCAGTCTGTGTCGTACGACTTCACGGCGATGAAAGCCATATCAAACGGTGTCTCCTCCTGTGCAAGCTCGTACAGGTGAAGCGCCCGCGGGTGAGTGTGGTGCTTTTTCCAGCGAGTTTCGACAATCAGCCCGTTCTTCTTGATCGCCTCGACGTGCTCGACCCACTGGTCGACCAGCGTGACGTCGTGTCCGCCCTCTGACAGAAGCCCGCCGACAACTCCGCCGATGCCGCCTGCTCCCATGATCAGTATTCGCTTGCCCGTTGCCATGTGATCTCCAGTGCGTCTTACTGTGAAGTCAAGGGGCGCAGTCACGGCGCGCCCGGCCGATGTTCGATATGAATCGGCCAGATGATAACCGGCGCGGGGAGCGGCCGCGCCAATCACGCGGAATCCTCACTCTCTGCGCCCTCGGCCACGCCGGAACTTGCCATAACATCCGGTCATCATGGCAAAACGCAAAGCAGTCAGCCGCGCACCTCGAAAAAAGGGCAGACGCCCCAAAGCGTCTGATCACCCCTTGAGCATCACGTTCCTCGGTGGAGCAGGCAACGTAACCGGATCACGTTTCCTGGTTCAGTCAGAAGGCACACGGGTCCTTGTCGACTGCGGCCTGTACCAGGAGCGCAAGTACGCCTCACGCAACTGGGACCCGTTCCCTGTCCCGCCGGACACCATCGACGCCGTGATCCTCACCCATGCGCACCTTGACCACAGCGGATACCTGCCAAAACTCGTTCATGACGGTTTTCGAGGCAGGATCTACTGCACGCAGGCGACCTCTGAGATAGCGGCGATCATCCTTGAGGACTCTGCCCGTATCCAGGAAGAAGACGCCGCATACAAGAAGAGGCGTCACGAACGGGAGGGACGGCGGGGTCCGCACCCTGAGGTCGCTCTCTATTCTCTGGACGATGTCGCAGATACTTTGCTTCACTTCTCTCCGGTCCCGTACCGCCGCGCCATGAGCATCGGCGACTCGCTGACCTTTGAACTCAGGGACGCCGGCCACATACTCGGCTCGGCAACAGTGCGTATGGAGGCCGGGCTGAAGGGCCAAAAACGGGTCGTTGTGTTCTCGGGTGACATGGGCCGGCCGAACCGCCCGGTATTGCTGAACCCTGAGCGTTACAGCAGGGCGGACTATCTGGTCGTCGAGTCCACATACGGAGACCGGCTGCACAACGGCGCAACGGACATCGAGACGCAGCTTGAGGAGGCGATCAACGAGACTGTCGGACGCGGCGGCAACGTCGTGATCCCGTCTTTCGCCGTCGAGCGAGCCCAGGAACTGCTCTACCACCTGAAGCGGCTCATGGACGCGAAGCGGGTCCCGCGACTGCTCACCTTCCTCGACAGCCCGATGGCGCAGGATGTGACCGGCATCTTTTCCGGGCACGCCGACCTGCTGGACCCGGACCTGGCCAGGGAGTTCCGGTCTGGCGGCTCACCGTTCAGGTTTCCCGGTCTCCACATGGTCCAGTCAGTGGAGGAGTCGAAAGCTATCAACCGCATTCGCGGCACGGCGTTGATCATCGCAGGAGCCGGGATGTGCAATGGCGGCCGCATAAAGCACCATCTCGTCAACAACATCGGCCGCCCGGACAGCACGGTCCTGTTCGTCGGGTTCCAGGCGGAGGGAACGCTGGGCCGGGAGATCGTCAACGGACGAAACCCGGTGCGAATACTCGGTGAGCCCCGTGATGTCCATGCTCGCATCGCCGAGATCAATGGCTTTTCGGCCCACGCAGACAGGGACGAGCTGATGGGCTGGCTATCGTCCATCGACGCCCCGCCAAGGAAGGTATTCGTTGTCCACGGCGAGAGTGAGTCGTCCCACTCGTTCGCAGGGCACGTTGCTGCGAAGACCGGCTGGAGCGTGACCGTGCCAGACTACGGCGATCTAGTGCCGCTCGAGTGAGCGACGCGCCGGTTTGTGCGATACTGCCGTCGCAAACAGTGACCACGAATTGATTGCGACCACAGATGCGCATACATCATCGAATGTCGTTGGCACCCAAAGTGTTGGCAATGCTAATGGCGTTACTGGCCGTGGCGACAGCGGCGTGCGGCGGTGACGGCGATGCGAGTCAGCCCGAAAGTAGCGGCAGCGGGACCGGTGTGCTGGAGGACCGTATCATCGCGCGGCAGGACGCAGTCTTCTCAATGGATGACCTTGTGGCGCAGGGCTACAAGAAATCGAGGGAGTTTGAGACCGGGACGCTGAACGGCGCTTCCGAGGCCTGGTATGGCTTCTTCAACCAGCGTGACATCGAGATCTGGGTCTACTCGTCCCATGCGGAGGCGGTAAGCGCAGGCATCCCGCTCGCTGAGTCGGTGATCGAAAAAAAGGCCGGGCAGACTGACTTCCTGATACCGGTCGTGAACAGGTATCCGGCATTCGCTGTCGCGGGCAATATCGTGATGCTCTGTGAGCGGGATGTTGCCACCTGCGAGGCGTTGATCGGCAAGTTGCCGTAGCTGTCGCATAGCCTAAGGCCCGGGCGCAGGCAGCCGGTCGAGATCAACGTGTGTGACGGTGGACCGGTATCCCTGCGATCGAGCACGCCTGTAAGCCTCGGCGACATCCCCGTCCTTCGACGCATAGTCGACCGCCAGCACGGTCTTCCCGGCGTCCACAAACCGCGCAAGCTGCTCCTCGAGCCACTCGGTGTCGGCAGCGTTCGTGGCCTTGTTCGGCTCATCCCAGCCGAAGTACATGCCGTCCATACCTATGCCGTCGACGACAGACATGTAGTCCGCGCGTGCGCCAAGCTCCGGCGCATTCTGCGGGAAGATCATAAAGCCGGGACGCTTCGCCTTCGCGTACTCGCTGATGGCCGACACGAACCGCACCATCTCGTCTTCAGCGCTGGCGCGACCTCGCTCTGCGAAATAGTCATACGCGTCGATGATGTCCAGGTACACGCCATCAAATCCGGCGGCGATGATCTTGTCGAGGTAGCTGTCAGGTGAGCCGAATATCTGCGCCTGCCAATCCGGTTCCCAGTACCTGACCTTATAGTTGCCCGCCCAGTTCGGGTTCTCAGCGTCCAGCCAGCCAGGTCTGGCCGAGCGCCCGGAGTTCCAGGCGTCCTGCCAGTAGTAGCGGTAGTCCTCGGCCTCACCAATGCTCATGTACGAGATCACAAGAGCGTCGCCGGTCATACGGGCACGGAGCGAGCTTATCTGCTGTGCGGTGAACTCCGTGTCTGCCGCGCCGTCCTGCGAATAGTCGATAACGGCAATCGCCGGCCTCGCCAGCCCTATGGCGTTCATGTCTATGTCAGAGAGCCAGTAGACCCAGTCGGCCGGTGTCCGTGCGTCCTGCCCTTGCTGTGCTGACGTTGCCGTGCTTACGGGCGGAGTCCCGGTGCTCTCGGCCTCATCGGAGGCGTCACCGCCGCTGCACGCGGCCATACCGAGCAGGATGACCAGGCTCAGTGCGGCCAGTATTCGCATCGTCATGCCGTGGCGTACGGCCTTCGCTCGGGCGGACACGCGGCCTGCGACTCCTCGCTCAGCAGCCGCTCCACGCCAAAGTGCGAAAGATCGAACTTCGAGCGGCCATCGATCACCATGTCAGCGACGATCTCGCCCATCACTGCCGAGAACTTGAAGCCGTGGCCCGAGCACGGGCTGATGAGCAGGATGTTCTTGTGACCGGGATGAAAGTCGATCAGGAAGTGCAGGTCTGGCGTGTCCGTATACATGCAGACAGCGCTGTTAAGCAGCCTGCCGTTCAGATCGGGGACGTAGCGCTCGACCTGCTCCCGGAGCGCCCTCTCGTCCTCCGCTGTCACGACACGGTCGAGCCGGTCCGGGTGGGAGCTTGCGCCGTCGTGGTGCAGCGCCACCTTCACGCCCTCGCCGTAGTCAGGCTGCGCGTAGAACGAGTGGCCGGGCTCGTATTCCCAGCCATGATTACCCATTTTCTCCGGCTTGAACGCGTCTGCGTTGGCGCGCGGCTCAAGCCAGAAAAGCACCTGGCGCTCTATCCACATGGGCAGTTTCAGCTTCGACACGAGTTCTGGCAGCCACGCGCCCGCCGTGAACACCAGCTGTTTCGCCTCGAACGTCCCCGATTTTGTCTCGACCTGCACGTTTCCGCCTTCACGGTCCGGCCGCCAGCGGATAACCGGCTCGTCAAAGCGGAGATCCCCCCCGGCCTTGACCGCCTCGTCGAGGTGCGCCTGGACGGCCTTTTCAGGAAATATGCCGCCTGAGCGCGGATCGAACGTGCCTTCCATGTTTTCGTGCGGGTGCAACACGGGGAACCGCTCATGGATCTGCTCCGGAGTGAGGATGTCGATTGGCAGGTTGAAGAGCTCTGCGCTCTTGCGGATGCCCGCCGTGCCCCTGCCGCGGGTGTCGCCAATCGATACGCCGCCTGTGATGCGAAATATCTCTGATCCGGCGCGCGCCTGCAGGTCTTCCCACAGCTCATATGAGCGCAGCATTAGCGGCACATAGAACGGACCCTCCGAGTACGCCTGCCGGATGATCCGCGAGCCGCCGTGCGATGAGCCGAGCGTGTGCGGCGGGTGGTGAGTGTCGAAGCCGATCACCTTGAGCCCGCGCCGTGCAAGGTGGCACGCGGCAGAGCTGCCATGAGCGCCAAGCCCGATCACTATTACATCTGCTGTCGTTGTCATATCTCCCCACCTGCCGGCTCAGGCTACTTCTCGCCCTGCTCCCGCTTCCATGCCCGGAAGCGCTCCTTGGTCTCAGCCGAGATGGGATAGTACGTTCCCGGCGGGACCCGTTCCTCGTCGATCAGCCGTATCACCCACTCCTCCGCCTCTTCCTGCTCCTCGATCCAGCCGATCACCTCTTCGGCGCGGCCGGCAGGCACAACCACAACGCCGTCGTCGTCTGCCACGATCATGTCTCCCGGCATCACAAGCACGCCGCCGACGCTCACCGGCTCGTTCTCTTCGTACGCCTCGAGGAACGGGAGGTTTCCAGCTGGCGAGCGGTTGGCGGCAAACACCGTCAGCCCGTAGTCGTCTGAGATCATCTGGAGGTCACGGATCGCGCCGTCTGTGACCAGCCCCTCGGCTTGTTGACGCCACAGCATGCGCGTCTTCATGTTGCCGAGGATGCACGCATACTCGTCGAACGTGTGCGCCTCAACGACCAGCACGTCACCGGGGCCGCACCTGGCCATTGCCCGGTACTCAGGCGAGTCCGCGCCGCGCCTCGTTAGCTTCAGCAAATCGGGTCGGGACGGCACAAAGCGCAGCGTCCGGGCGCGGCCAACCATCCTCTTACCGGCCGTCATAGGCTTCACACCGCGCATCAGGCAGAGTTGGTAGTTGGCGGAGGCGAACCACTCCTGTCCCTCGGGAGGCGCCAATCGCCATACGCCGCTGTATGCGGTTGCAGAGGTGATCTTGCGGAAACGCTCAACCAGTTCATCGCTCAGGTGGATTACAGGTTCCATGCGACGAAACGTACCTCCGGCGAGCTATCTCCGCAACCTGACTTCGCGAGCTTTCAGCCCGCGCTGCCACTCCCTGCCAGACATCGAAGCCCCGCGGTCGCCGCCGTCAAGCGGTAGAGGCGCTTTCTCGAACTCGGGGGCCTCCCGGGCCGGGGCGACTTGAGGCACATGCTCAACTGGCGACGCAGGGTCACCTGAGTCGTTAACTACGGCCTGGGCGCCATCCGTGCCGACTGGGCCGACTGGGCTGACCGGGCCGACTGGGCTGACCGGTTGACTGCCGAGAAATGTGTGCTCGAACGTCTCTTCGAGCGAGCTGTGGATCTTGAGGGCGACACGGGCCGTAAGCGCCATCGTGCCGACCATGATGAGCACGGACGCTGGAGTCGCCAACTGGCCGACAGAGACCAGCTCCCAGAGTAACGGCGTCATCCAGACCGCGATGATGAAGAGGGCAACGGCGAAGAAGCTGTGTCCAACCAGCGCCGCAACGGCGGCAGGGAACGACTCTCTATTGGCGTGAATTCGCCTGAGGATCAATTCGTGCGCTATCTCCTGGGACATCTCAGACAGCGCCTTCCACAACGTCATCCCCGGCGGCACCGAAAGCGTTACGAGTATTCCGCCGAGTATGAGCCCGATCGTCCCCGGTGAAACGGATATGGCGTCCGCAATGGGGCCGGCAAAGCTCAGGACCGCAATCCCTCCGGCAACTATTAAGCCGATCACACCGGTGTTGACAATTGCAATGCTCAACAGCCGCTTGATCTGCTTGCCGGCTTCACCGTCAGCGTGCATGAGGTGAGCGGCGACGGCTGCAGACGCGTTGATGGAGATCGCGTGTCTCCTAACTCGCGACGGCGCACGCCGTTCGATGAAGCGCTCGAGTATGCCGGCCGAATTGGAGACGAGCGGGTAGACGATAGAGCTGACGACGATCACCGCGGTGACGATGGGGCTGAGTGAGGCGCTGACAGCGCCGTTGTCCGTCCCTGACTTGACCATGGCCAGCGAAAACTCGCCCGGTTGCGGCATCGCGGCGCCAACTTCGAGCGATGTCCTGCCGTCCCTGCCGGTCAGGTACGTGCCAAAGGTGTTCACAAGTACCTTCCCAACGACCACGACGAATGTGATGAGCAGGACGGGTCCGATGTAGCGGCCGAGCTCCCCCACGTTGACGAGCATCCCGATCGACACGAAGAACACGGCGGCAAACAGGTCCCGGACAGGCTCGGTCATCCGGGAGATGGTCTGCGAGTGACGGGTATCGCCAACGACCGTCCCGATGATGAATGCGCCCGCGCCGGCGGAGAGGCCAAGTTGCCCTGCGGCGAGCGCGAAGCCGAAGCACATCCCAAGAGCGCCCATGAGCATGACCTGGTTCGAGCGCATCCGGGCAAGCAGGTCGAGCACTCGCGGCACCAGCAGCGCGCCAAACACCAGCGCCGCAATGGCGAACACCAGCAGACGCCACACTATGGCAAGAGCGCCGCCCTCTCCGTCGCCTCCCTGGGTCGCAACGCCGGCAAGCACGCTCAGCAGTACGACGGCAGCGAAGTCCTCGACGACAAGCAGACCGACGATGATGCGGCCGCGCTGGCTCGTCAGCTCTCCCTTGTCTCGCAGCATCTGCACAAGCACAGCGCTGCTGCTGACAGATATCGCTGCGCCAAGGAACAGCGACTCTACAGGCTCCCAGCCGAGCATCAGTCCAACCAGGTATCCGAGGCCCATCATCACGCTCAGCTCGAGGGCGCCGATGAGGATGACGCCGAACCCGACCTTGCGAATTCGCTCCCAGCCGAGCTCAACCCCGAGCGCGAACAGCAACATGACGAGACCGACGTCTGCAAGCAGGCGGATCGTTTCGACATCGCCTATCTGTGAGCCGATCAGCGAGAATGGCCCCAGCAAAGCGCCCGCGAGGAGGAAGCCGAGCACCGGCGGGAGGCCCAGCCTCCGAAAGATGACAAGCGAAACCGCGGCGCCGGTGACGACAATTCCAAAGTCGTGGACGAAATCTGATGAGTGCACCGATGAATCCTACTGTCCGGGCGGCACCCCATCCAAGCTGGGAAATTTACCCCTGCTTCCAGTTTGTTGCGCTCTCCCACGTAACCGTGTAAACACTGCAGTCTATGGAACACACCACTCCAGAATCATCGATGCCGGGCCTGAAGAAACGGGTGGTCTTAGCCGCCGTCGCAGTCGTGATCGGCTGCCTCGTTTTCGGCGTCACAGCGCACCTGGCCAATACGTCCGACGTGTCTTTCCTCCAGACGAACAGGTCACGCATATACGCCATCGAGATCACTTTCTTCGGCATCGTGATAATCGAGTTGCTGGCGAACGTGACGCTGGTCGCGTTTCATCGTGCAGACGCGCTCCAGACCGGCATCGCTGTCCGGGCAACCATGCGGCTTGTCGCCTACCTGATACTGCTGGTGGCGCTGGTTTCGATACTGGCGGAAAACCCGGCGCTGGCCATCGGAGTCGGCGGCATCACAGGTGTGGTCATCGCCTTTTCTGCCCAGAACCTGGTAGGCAATGCATTCGCCGGCGTGTTCCTCGCGATAAACCGTCCCTTCCGCGTGGGTGAAGAGATCACGATCGGCGGGATGACCGGAACGGTTACCGATATCCGGATGATGCACACGCGCCTTGACCTTGGCGACGATGTTGCGCTGATCCCCAGCAACTGGATCATGACCCAGGTGATCAGGCGCAAGCCGCGCGCCAGGCTGCCATGGGAGCCAGCGCGAGGAATAGACGACTCAGGGCCGGCAGACTCGGCCGATTGACAGGCCCGAACAGGGCAAGAAAAGCCGGCCACGAGTACTATCCCCTCGGGATTCACCGTCTGGCGACATCTGACCACCACACAGGGAGAGCAACTTGGCAGGGCCCATCAAGAACGTTCTTATCACTGGCTCGAACGGCCTCATCGGCACAACGCTCTCAGCCGCCTTCAGCGGCAAGTTCAACGTCTCCGGCCTCGATGTCACACCTCCGGCAGCGATGGCGGCATCCGGCACGTTGCCGACCACCGTCGCAGACGGCTCTGACTATGACGCAATACTCCCTGCGTTCAAGGGGATAGACGCTGTCGTGCACCTCGCCGCAAACGCGCCGGTCGAAACACCGTGGCCGGACGTGCTCAAGAACAACATCTCCGCCACGCATAACGTCTACGAGGCGGCGCGTCAGAGCGGGGTCAGGCGGCTTGTGTTCGCCAGCTCAAACCACGCAGTCGGGCTGTTCGAGGATGACGAGCCGTACAAGAGCATCGTCGCCGGCAACTACGGCGATCTCAAGCCAGGCGAGTTCAAACGGGTCGACAACACGGTCCCTGTGCGGCCCGACTCTGACTACGGCATCAGCAAGGTTTTCGGTGAGGCCACGGGCCGCTACTACTCGGAGCGGTTCGGCCTCGAAGTCGCCTGTTTGCGCATCGGCACAGTCAACCGCCTCAACTCACCTGCGCAGTCAGTCCGCCACCTGGCAACGTGGTTGAGCCACAGGGACCTTGCCCAGTTGGTCGAACGGTGTCTCACTGAGCCATTGAAGTTTGAGATCTTCTATGGTGTGTCCGCCAACACATGGCGCTTCTGGGACATCGGACACGCGGCGGAAAAGATCGGATACGCGCCGCAGGACAACGCTGAGGACTGGCGAGACCGGCTAGAGTCCTGAGCGCTAGCAGGTCAGGCAAAGTGGCCAACTGAGGAGTGCCCTGGATGAACACCGGACCGAATGGCAATATTGCGATAGCCGCCGATATCGGCGGGACGCATATGCGCGCCGCAATCGTGACGGCGGACGGCAAGATACTGGAGCGCGACGTCATCGACACCAGGCCGGATGACGGCATCGAGGTGGCGGCGAACCGGCTGGCCGACCTTGTCGAGTCGATCAACCCACAGACCGCACGCGGCACACACGGCGCACCTGTCGGGATGGGCATCTCGACGGCCGGGCCGCTGGACCCTGAGACAGGCGTCTACAAGAACCCGCCGAATCTCGGGGCATGGGACGAGAAGTCGATGAAGCCGACACTCGCCGCACGGCTGGGGCTGCCGGTGCATATCGGCCACGACGCCACGCTGGCCGCGTTCGCGGAGACGCGCTTCGGCCCTCACCGCGGGGCGCAGAACCTGGTCTACGTGACGATCAGCACCGGCGTTGGCGGAGGGATCATCGCGAACGGCGAGATGGTCACCGGCTCAGAGGGTCACGCGGGAGAGGTCGGCCACATCACCGTCCAGCCGGGCGCACAGAGCTGCAACGTGGGATGTGACGGCTGCTTCGAGGGTAACGCGTCCGGTCCGGCGATAAGGAAAGCTGCGCTGGCAAGGATAGACGCCGGGGAGGAGACCGCTATCTGGAAGTTGGCCGGGCAGGACCGTGCAAACGTCACCTCAAGACTGGTCCTCGAGGCTGCGGCCGCCGGTGACCCTGTCGCTGTCGCGGTGCGGAACCACGCTATTCGGGCCATCGGTATCGGTCTCGGCAGCCTGCTAAACATCTTCGACCCTGAGGCGCTGGTGGTAGGCGGCGGCGTGACGAGCGGTCTCGCGAACATGTGGGACGAGGTGATCGCGACGGTCAAGAGGTTCTCCCTGGCGCACTTTCAGGAGAACCCTCGCGTTCATGTGACGACGCTTGGAGATGACGTCAGCCTGCTCGGCGCGGCCGGCCTGGCGTTCCGGCACGCGGGCCAGAGCTGACACATCAACAGCGGCTAATCGTCGTCTTCGTACTGACCGGGATCAGCCTCGAAGTCCATTAGCGAGGCCAGCGGGTCGTCATCGTCCTCCCGGAAGTTGTCTGCGGCGTGGAAAGCCTGTCCATCCTCGCCGATGTGGCTCCACCCCTCGCGCTCACCCGCGTCGTACGGCACGCCGTCATCAACAGGCGTACCCGCGCCGACGCCGAACATTCCCTTGCTTGCCATCTCGGGTGTCACCGTATGGACGAGGTTGTCCTCGCTCTCGATGCTGCCTAGCGCCGTAGTCGCTGCGGCGGCGACACTCGGCTCCGGGCTCTGTCCGGCGATCTGTAACAGGCGTTTGGCCGCCGGCCCCCCGATCTTCTCGGCCGCGGCTACCGCTGCGAGCTGCACCATCAGGTCCTGGTCATCGAGCGCCTCTTCCAGGTAGAAGGCATCCGACTCCTCGCCGATCTCGCCCAGCGCGCTGACCGCCTCGAACCGGACGGTGGCGTCTCTGTTCTCAAGCTCACGTGTGACGAAGTCCAGCCACCGGGCGTCCGAGGTCCGCGCCATGGCGATCAGCACGCTGCATTTGAGCTCCGAGGAGTCCGAGGCCTGCGCGCGTTCGATATACCTGTTCACGCGATCGTCTTCAAACGCCCCGGCCGCCTCGAGCGACCGCCGCCACAACACGGGCGGCGCGTCTGTGGTCTCTAGCACCTCGGAGAGCGATGTGAAGATCCGGTTTCTCAACCGCTCGCTGAGCCTTCCCTGGGAAGCCATCTCAGCAAAGGAGCTCATAGCGGTTGCGGCGGCGACCCTGACCTCGGTGTCGCCGTCTCCGGCCAGCAGATCGAGGACTCTTGAGACGGCAGAGGTGTCACCGGACTCGGCAAGACCGTGGACCGCGGCAGCACGCACGCGGCCGTCACTGTGGGCCAGACCTGCCTTGAAGACGCACTCGAACTCAAGGCTGGTGTCGACTGCAGAGAGTTCAACCAGCTTTGTGTGGAGGTCCAGCACCTCGTCGTCCGTCCAGGACAACCACCTGCGGGACAGAGTGGCGGCGGCGCTGTTCGATAGGCCGGTAAGCTCAGACAGCGTCTCGTCTGCGGTCACCGCGCCGGGGACAAAGTCCTGCAAGAACTTTTCAACAGTCATATTCGTCCGCTCCAAAAATACTGGGCCGCTTTGCCTGGTCAGCGCCCTATCCTGAGGCCAACTCGATGCCGCGGCAGCGAATAGCCGGCGCACGGAGCGAGCCGTAGACCCACTCTGCGTTTTCAGAGATGGCCTCGACGTTGTTCAGCACGGTGTAGACGTTCCCTGAGATCATCGTGTCCTTTACCCGTCCAACGATCTCGCCGTTCCGTACCCGGAAGCCAAGAGCGACGTTGGCCCTGAAGTCGCCGCCAAGCTCGTTCCCCTGGCCTGCGCCCAGCAGCCCTTCGATGATCAGGCCGTCCCTCATGTCCGCCAGCATCTGCGTGTACGGTGTATCTCCGGGAGCGATGTCTACCACCGAGATGCCTGGGTTCGGGGTGCTGGCCAACCCTCGCTGCGCAGAGCCGGTCGAGCTTCGGCCGGCCTGACCCGCTGTCTGCAGGTCAAAGACCGGCTCGCCGATCACGCCGCTTTCGATCAAACCGATCTTCCTTGACGGCACGCCTTCATCGTCGAACGGGCGGCTTCGGCTGGCGCCGGGCAACAGCGGGTTGTCATATACGCTGAGTCGGCTGTCGAACGCTTTCTCGCCTTCTCGCCCGATGATGGGCGAAGAGCCTGTTACGACGTTCTTGCCGTTGAAGCCGGACATTAGCGGGTTCAGCAACGTTGCGGCCACACCGTGCGGAGTGAACAGCACAGGCACGTCGCCAGATGGCGCACTCGCCAGGTTCTTGGAGTTCGCAAGTGCCTGCAGGACCTCTGCCAGCAAACGGTCTTCCTGGTCCCGCCCGAACACGTTATGCGACGAGTGGCTGGCCCAGACGTTGAGCATGTCGGTGCCGCGAATGAGCTGGGCGCCAATCGCAACGTGGTAGCTTGAGTGGCGGTATGAACGCTCCGTCCCCGCCGAGTTCTGCACGGACTCCTCTGCTACCGAGCGGCCGAGGCTGACGTCACAGAGCACATCTGGCCACTCGGACAGGACGGCGTCCATGAGCCGGCGGCCCTTCTCGATGAGATCGCTGTCCGAGATGCTCTCGATCGCGGGGTCGTATGTGGCTAGCTCTTGCGCCGCTTGCTGGCCGCGGAACTCGAACTTCGCCTCCGACCCGAATTTCGATAACACACCGACCCGCTCTACAAGCTCAGACTCCCTGTCAGGGTTGGTGGTTGACGAGAAGCCGATGCGGCCTTCGTCGATCACACGCAGTGCGACGCCGGCCTGGTCCCGTCTCATCACCTCTTTGAGCCGGTTGTTCTCGAAAGAGACCGGGTGGCTCTCGGACCGGACGCGGTACACCTCCGCCTGTCCGTACCTCTTTTTTGCTTCGCTCAACAGTTCTTCGGTCAATTCTCGTTCCAGTCCGCCACTCTGTTTTTCAGGTCGTTACGTGATTCCGGCTTCAGCCCTAAGCCCCTGAGATGAGGCAGTTCCGGATCCTGATGTGCGGGCTTCCGTTCGAGACTGGCAATGGCATCTGCCCACCCTTGCCGCAGCCGCCGCCCTGGTTCATGTCCAGGTCATTCCCGATGGCATCCAGGTTCTCCAGCGTCTTAAACAGGTTGCCTGTGAGCATTACAGGCCGCACCGGCTCTTCGATACGCCCTTTGCGGATCATGTACGCCTCTCCGGAGGAGAATGTGAACATCTCGTGCTGCGTCATCCCGCCGTACCAGTTGGCTACGTAGACGCCCTCGTCTACACCTTCCAGCAGGTCGTCGAGAGTCGCCTCGCCGGACTCGATAATCGTGTTGGTCATTCTGACGATCGGTGGGAAGTTGAACCCGATAGCCCGGGCGTTGCCGGTTGGCTTCTCGCCGAGCCTTGCAGCCGTCTCCCTGGAGTGAAGTCTTCCGACCAGCTCACCGTCGCGTACCAGCGGAGTGCGCGTTGCGGGCGTGCCTTCGTCGTCATATTTGTAGCTTCCACGGAGGCCTGGGATCGCTGCGCCGTCCGTGAAGTTGAGGTGCTTGCCGCCAAACTTGCGGCCCATGTGCATGAGATCCCTTAGATTTTCGTTCTCCGCCACGTTGTCCGCCTCGGACAGGTGGCCGAACGCCTCATGCACAAACACACCGGCCAGCACGGGGTCGAGAATCACCGTTCGCTCGCCACCGACCAGCGCCTTCGCAGACAGCAGGCCGACCGCCCGTTTAGCAGCGTCTATCACCTGCTCATCGAGGCCACTCACTACTTCATAGTCGCCGAGGGAGCCCAGGCTGAAACCGGCTTGCTGGACGTCTCCGCCCTCCCTGGCCTGGGCCGAGATCCTGGAAACGACGTGGTTGAACTGCTGCTCGATGTACGCGCCCTGTGAGCTTACGAAGGTGACCCGGCGCCGGTTGTCTCCGTAGACGATGTCAGAACTCTGGATGCCTGCAACCGACCACACAAGGTCGTTGTAGTGGTCCATCTGCCGCTTCTTCTCTTCGAGCGGAACATCTGCGGCACTGTTAACGATTACCGGCGGGACGATGTCAACAACCGGCTCGACATCGGCAAATTTTGTGCCGTCACCGCCCACAAGCCTCGCCTGCTCGACAGCGCCCGCAACCTTCTGTTTGAGGTCTTCCAGGTCGTTGAAACTGGCAAAGCCCCAGCCGCCGTTGACCACCGCACGCACGTTGCCGCCTCTGCCACTGGTCTGGGCGATATCTTCTAGCTGTCTGCCACGGTAGGTCAGGCGCGTCGAGTCCGTGTCTTCGATACGGACCTCGCAGTAGTCTGCGCCGTTGCCGCGTAATGCGTCTTCAATCTGGTCACGATAGGTCAAGGTTAATCCCCATGTCCGGCGGTGTTGGCTTCTGCGTCCCTTCCAAAACGGTGGGCGTAATCCGCTCAGGCGTTCAGGATATGACGAGTGTTCTGCCAGTTATTCTGACGGATGCAGTCTATCCAGACTACATCTAACTCTTTGCTGTTGCCCGCGTCAGGCCCGCGCCTGGACCGCAGCTTGTCCGCACGGGGTTGCGGACGCTGTGGACAGCGGCCAACTCTGACCGCACCATTTGTTGCCGGCCAGTTCTGGACCAGTTCTGTAGAGGAATGGCCAGTCCCCGATTTACCCTGATTATTTGCGGTCCGCAGCCCGGAACAGAATGTCACTCACATACCAACAGGCCGTCGAACAGGTGCTGTCACTCGCCGACTTCGAGCGTAAGGCCCGCGCCAACGAGTCGCCTGATTTCCACATCAAGCGGACTTCGCTGCTGCTTGAGGCGCTCGGCAACCCGCATCGCCGCGTGCCTGCCATTCACGTTGCCGGGAGCAAGGGCAAAGGCAGCACCTGCGCCATGATCGCGGCCGCTCTCTCCGCATGCGGCATGCGCACCGGAATGTTCATCTCGCCGCATCTGCACACCATGACCGAGCGCTTCACCGTCGACGGCGTGCCGATCTCACAGGACCGGTTCGTGGCAATGTTCGAGCGCGTCTGGCCGGCCGCCGAGTCTGTGAGGGAGCGCGGCGGCTCCGGAACGGTAAGCGTGTTCGAGTTCCAGACGGCGATGGCGTTCCTGTATTTCGCAGATGTTCTCGTAGACGTAATGGTGATTGAGGTCGGGCTGGGCGGGAGACTCGATTCGACAAACGTGCTCACGCCGGAGGTGTCGGTGATCACGCCAATTGGGATCGACCACGTTGCCGTGCTCGGTGACACGCTTACGAAGATCGCAGCCGAGAAGGCCGGGATCATCAAGCCGGGCGTGCCGGTAGTCTCAGCCAGGCAGGCGCCGGAAGCGGCAAGAGTGATCGCGGCCACGGCCAAAAGGCTCGGCGCGTCCCTGGTCCACTCGTCATCGGTCCGGGTAGTTGCGGCAGATCCGAATGGCGCCGGCCCTCAGCTTCTGCGGCTGGCAGGAGCCAGTGGCGAGTACAGCATCCGCCTCCCGCTACTTGGCGAGCACCAGGTTGGCAACGCCGCGACCGCAATTGCAGCGCTTGAGACGTTCGGAACTCGCACAAGGCCGCTGAGCCAACGTATGATTGAGCATGGAATATCGAACGTGCGCTGGCCCGGCCGCGTACAGGTCCTCGAAACCGGCCCGCCGCTTCTTATTGCAGACGGAGCCCACAACCATGACTCAGCCATTGCGCTCAGAGCCGCGCTCACCCGGCACTTCGGCCCGCTGCACGCTCCTGTACTTGTCCTCGGCGCGACGGGAGGACACGACCCGCTGGCCGTCGCACGCGTGTTCTCCAGTCTTTCGCCTCATGTGATCGTCACGCGATCAAGACACCCGAAAGCCGTCGAGCCGTATGATTTTGCCGCGGCCCTCCGGCAGGATAATATCGAAGTGGCGAAAGTGACCCGGACAACACAGGAGGCGTTAGAGCGGGCAAGGCAGATCGCGCCCGCAGATGGAACGATCATCGCAACCGGTTCGCTCTTCGTGGCGGCCGAGGCGATTGAGATGGTCTTCGGCGTCGAGCCGGAGATCTACCCTGACATGAGAGGCTCAGCAGGTCCGCTGCGTCTGAAACCCGAACTGGCGACACCTGCTCCCCCAAGGTGACACTAAAAGTAATGACCAGAGCTAACCGGAAGGAAACACGAGTAGTCGTCACTGGCATGGGCGCTATGACGCCACTCGGCAAGTCCGTCAAAGAGTACTGGGACGGGCTTAAGAACGGCCGTTCAGGGGTTCGCAGGATCACCGCTGTCGATCCTGCGTCGTTCCCGTGCAAGGTCAGTGGCGAGGTCCCTGACTTCGACCCAACTGAGTGGATGGACAAGCGGGAGGCGCGTCGGATGGGACGCTTCTCTCAACTTGCGCTGGCCGCCGCCTACGAGGCGATGGACTCGTCTGGCCTTGACATCTCCAAAGAGGACCCGAGTCGCGTTGGCGTCCTGATGGGATCTGGTTCCGGCGGGCTCCCTGAGACGGACGAGCAGGCCACCGTGAAGGTCACGAAGGGCGTGATGCGCATGAGCCCCTTCTATATACCGATCATGCTGGTCAACATGGCGGCTGCCAACGTTAGCCGCACCTTCGGGATCACCGGCTACACAAACACATGCGCCACCGCTTGCGCCGCAAGCACCCAGGCCGTTGGCGAGGCGGTTGAGGTGATCCGGCGCGGCACTGCAGACGTGATCGTCGCAGGCGGCACCGAGGCCGGCATCTGCGAGATTGGCATGGGCGGGTTCAGCACCATGCACGCTCTGACGACCTGGACTGGCGACCCGGCCGAGGCGAGCCGCCCGTTCGACGCGGACCGTGACGGATTTGCCCCCGCGGAAGGCGCAGGGATTCTCATACTGGAAAGCCTGGAACACGCACGGGCGAGAGGGGCCAATATCCTGGCAGAGGTCACGGGCTGGGGCGTCTCGTCAGATGCGTTCCACCTGGTTCAGCCACATGAGCAAGGGCTTGGCGCAATCAGCGCAATGAAGCTCGCCCTCGCAGACGCAAATGTGAACCTGGATGACGTCGACTACATAAACGCGCACGGCACGTCCACGCCAACCAATGACCGCATCGAGACACTGGCGATCAAAGGCCTGTTTGGCGAGCAGGCGTACAAGACGCCAATCAGCTCGACGAAGTCGATGATCGGCCATTCGCTCGGAGCGTCAGGTGCGCTCGAGGCAATCGCGTGCGTGCAGGCGGTGCGAGAGGGTGTGATGCCGCCGACGATCAACCAGCACACGGCTGACCCGGAGTGCGACCTCGACTACATTCCGAACGAGGCGCGTGAGTCGGCGGTCAATACTGCGCTGTCGAACAGCTTCGGATTCGGTGGGCAGAACGCCTGCATCGTGATCAAAAAGTTCACCGGCTGACCGAAGAGTCAGTCGCTGTCCGTCAGAGAGCCGATTATGGCGCCGTGTTCAGGCCCGTGCTCAAGCCTGGCGTCAGGAAACACGATCAGCCTGCCGTTGCCGCGAGTGCGGATCCCGACGATGTCGCCTTTTCTGAAGGTTTCGCTTGAACGCAGACGGACCCTGACCATGCGACCGGACGGCATCGACACACCGAACTCGGTGAACTCTCCGCGGAACTCTTTGTAGATCACCGTTAGCTCCGGCCCGCCTTCCGGAGGCGTCAACTCAAGGTCAGAGGTCCTCATTAACGCCAGAACGGAGGCGCCATTTTCGGTCCCGCGTCTCCCAGAGCCGTTCGATGCGACGGGGAAACTCCCCGCCTCCGTCTCGACCAGGTCTCCGCGAATCACGCCGGGCACCAGCTCGCACGCCCCCGCAAGCCTGGCGACAACGGGTGACACAGGGTTCGCGTAGACCTCCTGCGGCGAGCCTATCTGCTCGATTCTCCCGCCGTTCATCACGCCGACCCTGTCCGCCAGGGCGAACGCCTCTTCACGGTCGTGGGTGACGAGCACGGCGGTTGCGCCGGCGTCCTTGAGGATTGACTTGACCTCACGGCGAAGCGTTGAGCGCAGCTGCCTGTCCAGGTTGCTGAACGGCTCGTCCATCAACACCGCGACCGGCGCAGGCGCGAGTGCGCGTGCCAGCGCCACCCGTTGCTGCTGCCCGCCAGAGAGCTCGTGCGCATAACGCTTCTCATACCCGTTGAGACCGGTAAGCTCGATCATCCTCTCGACCTGCCGGTCGCGCACCGGGCGGTCCATGCCGCTGAGGCCAAACTCGATGTTGGCCCGGACCGTGAGGTGCGGAAACAGCGCATAGTCCTGGAAGACGAGGCCAACCCTGCGTTTGTCCGGTGGGACGTGCGTGAACGAGGACGCCACGAGCCTGCCGCCGATACGCACGTACCCTGAGTGAACCTTCTCGAAGCCTGCGATCACCCTGAGCGCGGTCGTCTTACCCACGCCGCTGTGGCCAAGAAGCGAGACGAACTCGCCGGCCTTCACCTCGAAGTCGAAGTGAGACAGCGCAGGGCCGTCTGCGGCCTGGTACTGGACCGTGACGTCCTCGACCTGGATGACCGCGCCACGCAGGGATGGAGCGACGTCTACTGGAGATTCAGGCAGCACCTGCGCCGTTGGGTCAAAGGTCATAGTCAAGCCATCGTCGCGCTTAATGGCCGCCGCCGCTGCGGTACGAGTTATCTCGAAGCACCATGTACGCCGTTGGCAGTCCGGCTAAGGCAATGAGCAGCAGTGAGGCGGCTGCGGTGCGGGCGAAAAACGCGTCTGTCGAGGCGTCCCAGATCACAGTTGCCAGCGTCTTGAACCCGATTGGACTCAATATCAACGTCGCCGGCAACTCCTTCATGGTCATCAAGAACACGAGTGCGCCACCCGCCAGCACGCCGGGCATGACCATCGGCAGGGTCACTGAGACCAGCACGCGCAACGGTCGCCTGCCCAGCCCTTGCGCCGCCTCCTCTATCCGAGGACTGACCTGCATCAGCGAGTACCTGATCGCGCCGACGGCCGCCGGCAGGAACAGCACAACGTAGCCGAACAGCAAGAGCCAGTTCGACTGGTACACCGGCCGCGCGTAGTTGACTCCGAAGAAGACGAGCGAGATGGCGACGACCACTCCAGGCAGCCCGAAGCCGATGTGCGTGACCCGCTCGATGAGGCGGCTCGGCCACCATGAGCGGTGACGCACGGCGAGAATGGCGACCGGCATCGCCACGACGACGGTCAGCAGCGCGGCGGTAAGCGATATGGCGATCGAGTTCCATGCCGGCTCCAGCAACGCGACCATCGTCTGATCCCGCAGAAGACCACGGACCAGCCACCACGTCAAGATGCCGACCGGTATGGCGAGGCCCATGACCACCGGCAGCGACACAAAGCCAAGCACTGGCCATCGCCACCTGCCCAACTCTGCGTCGACAGCCGGTCTGACGGCGCCGGCCGTGCTGCGGTGGAACCGCGCCCGCCCTCGAGTGATCCCCTCACCGGTCAGCAGCAGAACGGCGAAGAATACGAGCACGAGCGACAGGCCGGCGGCGACCGATCTGTTCAGCGCCGACTCGTACTGGTTGAAGATGGCAAATGTGAATGTCTCGTACCTGAGCAGCGCGACCGCGCCGAAGTCGCTGAGTGTGTAGAGCGCAACCAGGAGCGAGCCGGCCGCCAGCGCGGGCCGGAGAATTGGCAGCGTGACCATGCGGAACGTCTGGACGGCGCCATAGCCCATGCTGCGCGCAGCCTCTTCGAGCGCTGGGTCGAGCCGCCGCAACGCGCCGCGCACAGACAGGAACACGTACGGATAGGTCATCAGGACAAGGACGAGTGTTGCGCCGCGCAGGCCGGCAAACCGCGGGATGCGCTCCACTCCGAATGGCGCGAGCCAGCCTTCAAGCACTCCGCCGGCGCCGAAGAACTGGATCGCGGTCGTGGCCATCACGAAGCTGGGGATGACCAGTGGCAGGACAACGGCTACAGTCGTGACGCGCCTTAACGGCATGTCGGTCCGCAACGTAAACCAGGCAAGCAGGGTGCCGACAACCGTCGAGACGACTGTGACGATGCCGATGAGCAGCGCGGTCCGGCCCAGTATCTGTGCCGTGCGGGCCCGGAATATGAACTCCCATGTGTCTGCCCCTCCGTCTACGGCGCGGACGACCAGGTAGAACGCGGGAAGCAGCGCCGCCAGACCTGCCGCGACTCCGAGCCCGAGCAATGGCCACGGCGGCCGCTCTCTCAGAAACGCATGGGGAAGCTCACGAAGAAACCGGCGGCCTGCCGGGGCGGCGTCGCTGACAGTGGTCATGAAGCGGCCTCTCCTCTTTCGCACGCTGTCCCTCTACCGGTGCGGAGCCGGTGCAAAGCGATATTCCCTTCTCCGGGATTCTCCGGTACCGGGCAGCACGCCGGGCGGCACGCCAGGCAGCTGGTTACCGCACAGGCCGCAGAGCGCTTTGCCGCAGCCGTTGATTTTCTATGAGAGAGCGCCGACATCACGTAGCAGGTCCTGTGTGTTTTCCAGATCGCCGAGGGTAGAGAGATCAACATCCGGCTTTGCGATCGACTCCAGTGGCGGCAGGCCGCGGTCTGCGACTACTCCTTCGATCAGCGGGTATTCGTGCGTCTGCGTTGCGAAGTACTGCTGTGCCACAGGCGACAGCATGAACTCAAGGAAGCGGTTTGCGGCCTCCTTGTTGTCGGAGGCGCTCAGGACCCCAGCGCCTGCGGCCAGGACAACCGAGCCGGGGTCCCTCGCCGGTGTGAACCAGTTTCGCGCCCTGAAGCCATCACCCTCTTCGGCCAGGAACTGGTACAGGTAGTAGTGGTTCACCATCCCGATCTCGATCTCGCCGGCAGCGGCAGCAGCAACCTGGGTCGAGTTGTTCGGATACGTGATCGGGTCGTTCGCAACGATGCCTTCTAGCCAGTCACGCGTCTTGTCCTCACCCCACAACCGGCGCATCCCTGTGACCATCGCCTGAAAAGACGAGTTTGATGGCGCCCATCCGATCTTGCCCTTCCATTTCGGGTCCGTGAGGTCCCAGATGGACTCCGGAAGATCGCTCTCTGAGAGAGCGTCCGTGCCGTAGACAAGCACTCGAGCGCGGCCGGAGATGCCGACCCACTTGCCCTCAGGGGAACGCGCCCATCCCGGCGCGAGGTTGAGCACCTCCGGCGGGAGCGTGTCAAGCATGCCGATCACAGCGCCGAGACCTCCAGGGTCCTGCGCGAAGAAGATATCGGCCGGAGTCCGGCTGCCCTCTTCGAGCAAAGTTGCCGCGAGCGCGCCTGTGCTGCCGTAGTTAACCTGGACCTGGATTCCGGTGAGGTCCTTGAACTGCTCAATCACAGGGCCGACGAGAGACTCGCTTCTGCCTGAATAGACAACAAGGGGTTTGGCGCCGGTGGGGTCAGATGACGCTTCGCCGTCGCTGCCGCAGGCGATAGCGGCGATGAGGACGGAAGATACGAAGCCCGCAAGCAACATCCGCCACCGGATACGTGTTTCGCCGGTTCTCATCGCTATCACGTCTGATACACCTTTCTGCAGGGGAGTTCGTATACGCTATCAATCGTTGGCGCAGGCACTCATTTTTGAGTTCGTATGTCAATACCTGACCCATAGAGTACACAATGTTTCCGGCCGCGCAAGTAGCTTGTGAATCATTTTCTAACATCACCGCAATTCGAGTCCACTCTGAGTGCGGACACTGAGTGCTCTTCGTATATACAAACTATTCGGTTCATGCTTAGAGCCATCATGCGACTGAGTTGCTGCGTTACATGAGAATCACCACGCCATTGGCGGGACGCGCAGGCGTCGCCCGGATATGACGCAGAGCGGGTCGCCGGCATGCGTCACAGCCCGCCGCGCGCTCCAGTTGCCGGGCATGCTCGCCAGGCAGTCACGCTGGCGCAAACTGGCTGCAACTCGCAAAATCGCTCGCCGCCCGTAATTCCTTGCACCGGACAAAAGCGGTAGTCTTAACCTATGCCACGACGCAAATTCCAACTCACAGCCGCCTTCGCCGCTCTGCTCGTCTTCGCCTTTGCGGCATGCAGCAACGACAGTCCAAGGCCGACGGTCGGACTTAACCCGACATCCACGCCGCGCCCGACTGCAACCCCTGTGCCATCGCCGACCCCAACTGCGCTGATCCCAACGCCGACTCTGGCGCCAAGACCGACCGCCACTCCAACTCCCACACCGACTCCGGTGGCGCCTGACGTTGCGTACTTCGCCCTGTTCGACCTCGCCGAACAGCTAAGCATCCCACCGAACTCCGTATCGATATCCGGCTATGAGCGGGCAACATGGCCCAGTTCAGCGCTTGGCTGCCCTGTCCCAGGCTTCATCTACCTGCCTGCCGTCGTGAGCGGTTGGACCGTGATGCTGGAGGCGGGTGGAGAGTCGTTCGAGTACCACGTCGACGAAGCTACTGAAAGAATGGTCAACTGCACGGAAAACCTTGCCCAACTGGCGAGTGCGGTCAACATAGTCGAGCTTGCCGGCCTCCGCTCGACCACAGAGATCGAGATGCGCAGACGCGATGCGACGGGTGCGTACGCGCTCAAGACCACGGTGACGGACCCTGCGCGGATCAAGGTGATAGTAGACACTCTGGATGTGCCGGTCCTGCCCGGCCCTGCGGCCAGTTGCCTGGCTATCTTCCAGCTGGTGTTCGTCACACCGGCGGGAAACCAGGCGATCGGCACGATCTGCGGCGGTAAAACGCGCCTGATTCGCGGCGACCAGTCGTTCTGGCAAGGGCAGGATGCCAACGCGCCCCTTGAATTCAGCACCGCAATCGGCCCGTACTTCTCAGACGAGCCGCTACCAGCGCTCCCTGAAGCGTAATGGGCGAGCGCACGGGACACGTGCCTTCTCAGCTACACCCGGCGGCGCAACCGGGTCCCGGACCTGGAATGGCAACCTTCGACCGCTCGATTGTGCTTCCCGCCGGCAAACTGCCTGCGGCGATGCTCCATGAGCTGCTGGCGCGACTGCCTGAGCCCGGCCGCAGGCTCCTCACCGGCCCCGGAGTCGGTGAAGACGCGGCCGTCATCTCGTTTGGCGCCACCAGCCTGGTCGCCAAATCTGACCCTGTCACGTTCGCGACAGACCTGATCGGCTGGTACGCCGTGCATGTCAACGCAAACGACATCGCGGCGACAGGCGCTACCCCCAGGTGGTTCCTTCCCACTGTGCTGCTCCCCGAAGGCGTGACTGCGGGTGTAGTGGAGAGCATCTTCACGCAACTACGAGAGGCAGCCGGGTCGATCGGCGTCGAGCTGATCGGAGGACACACCGAGGTGACAATCGGCCTGCCGAGGCCCGTGATAAGCGGCGCCATGCTCGGAGAGGCACCCGCCAGCGGCACGCTTGCGACCTCCGGGGCGCGGCCCGGCGATCACATCATCTTGACCAAGGGCATCGCGGTCGAGGGCGCGTCACTGCTCGCAAGGGAGTTTCGCGTAGCGGCGCTGGAATCGGGTGTGTCTGAGCAGACCCTGGAGAAAGCGGCCAACTTCCTGTTCGAGCCTGGCATCTCAGTGCTCAAGGACGCCCGGACCGCTATGGCTGCGGGGAGCGTCACCGCGATGCACGACCCGACCGAGGGCGGACTCGCCAGCGCGCTCGCCGAACTGAGCCAGGCGTCCGGCAACGGGCTTGTCGTTGATCAGCGCTCAGTCCTGGTCCTACCCGAATGCGCAGAGCTCTGTGGGGCGCTCGGCGCCGATGTCTGGGGCCTGATCGCATCAGGCGCGCTGCTCATCACCTGCTCTTCCGGCTCCTCGGATGACATCGTCACCGCCCTTGAGTCGGCCGGAATAGCCGCCAGTGTGATCGGCCGCGTCACAGGTCCCGGAGAGCCTGCGCTCATCGAACGCGCAGACGGCGCAACTGCTCCGCTGCCCTTCTTCGCCAGAGACGAGATCGCGCGCCTTTTCTCGGAAGTCTCCTCAACATCCGGGGCTTGAGTGTGGACCAGCCTCACGACGATCGCCTCAGCAAGCGTTAAAATCGAAGAGTAAGGGCATTCTCAAGAGGCAGGTGGCGATTGTCCGCAGCACAGCTGATTGCACGAGCCAAGTCATATCTTCCACCGGACCGAGTTGAATTCGTCCGGTCTGCGCTCACGGCTGCGACCGCGGCCCACGAGGGCCAGACCAGGAGCTCAGGCGAGCCTTACATAGAGCATCCAGTCGCCACAGCGCTCTACCTCGCCAACATCAACCTCGACTCAATCACGCTTGCGGCGGCGCTGCTCCACGACGTCATAGAAGACACCGCCATCACCAAGGCTGAGCTCGAACGAGACTTCGGCGCAGACGTGGCACGGCTGGTCGACGGCGTGACAAAACTGAAGCGCCTCGACCTGTTATCGAAAGATGATCCGGCAAGGACCAACGGAGCGCGGCCCGTCCAGGCAACAGCCGAGGCGGCCCGGACCGCCAGCCTCCGCAAAATGCTTGTCGCAATGGCGTCTGATATCCGCGTCGTGCTGATCAAGCTGGCGGACAGGCTCCACAACATGCGCACGCTGCGCCACCTCTCTGAGGAACGCCAGCAGCGAATAGCCCGGGAGACGCTGGACATCTACGCGCCCCTGGCCCAGCGCCTTGGAATGGCAGACATCAAGTGGCAGCTTGAGGACGAGTCATTCAAGTACCTGCACCCCCGGCAGTACAAGTCCGTCTCCAGAATGATCAGCCGCAAGCGCGCTGAGCGAGAGGAGTACACAAAAAATGCTATCGAGGCGCTAACCGAAGCCCTGCGTCGCGTTGGCGTCGAGTGCTCTGTGAGCGGGCGGCCAAAGCACCTGTACAGCACGTATCAGAAGCTCCACCGCTACCAGGCGCGAGGCAGGAAATTCGACGAGATATACGATCTGATCGCGCTGCGTGTGATCGTCGACACCACCGCCGATTGCTACGCCAGCCTGGGCGCCGTGCACCAGATGTGGCGGCCGGTGCCGGGTGAGTTCGACGACTATATCGCCAACCCGAAGGAGAACCTCTACCAGTCTCTGCACACGTCCGTTATCGGCCCGCAGGGCTATCCGCTTGAAGTCCAGATCCGCACTCGGGAGATGCACCGCATAGCGGAGGACGGCGTCGCCGCCCACTGGACTTACAAGCAGGGCGACACGGAGGGTGAGGACGCCCTCTTTGACGAGAAACTGACCTGGCTCAAGCAACTTCTCGAGTGGCAGAGGGAGATGAGCGGCGACGACGAGTACCTTGACTCCGTCAAGACCGACATTCTCGGCGACCAGGTCTTCATCTACACGCCGGCGGGTGACGTGATCGACCTGCCGTCTGGCTCGACACCGCTAGACTTTGCCTATCGCGTCCACACGGACCTGGGACACAACACCGTTGGCGCAGTTGTGAACGGCAAGCTGATGCCGCTTAACACGCAACTGCACACCGGCGACACGATAGAGATACGCAAGGCCCGCACACCGCGCGGCCCAAGCCTCGACTGGCTGAACTCAGACCTCGGCTACCTGGCGACGGCGAGCGCGAGGGCAAAGGCGAGGCTCTGGTTCCGCAGGCAAGAGCTTGAGTCGAACATCACGCGCGGCCATGAACTCCTGGCAAGGGAGTTGAAGCGAGTCGGCGTCGAGGTTTCGAGCGCACAGATCGCAGAGAAGCTCGGGTTTGACTCGGCAGGTGAACTCGAGGAGTCGCTCGGATCTGGGCAGATCGGCATCGGGAAAATTCTTGAGTCGGTGTCCCGCAACTTCCCCGTCGAGACGGAAAAACCGGTCACGGAACTGCCAGCCTCTCTGTTGAGACAGGAGCGGTCCGGCATCGTCGTGATGGGTGCGCTGAACCTGCTCACACGCGTCGCTCGCTGCTGCAGCCCGGTCTACGGCGACGAGATCAGCGGCTACATCACACGCGGGCGCGGCGTTACGGTCCACCGGACCAACTGCGTCAACATGCGCTCTGCAGACGACCACGACAGACTGGTCCCGGTTGCCTGGGGCCATGCCGACAGCACGTATCCAGCCCGCCTCATTGTCCGTGCGTACGACAGGGTCGGACTACTGCGGGACATCACGCATTTTGTGTCTGCAGAACATGTCAACATCCACTCGATGTCTTCCCATGAAGATCCCGTCACAAACTCGTGCACCGTCACATTGACCGTGTACACTAGCGGGGTTGACCAGTTGAGCAGGGTTTTCACCAGGCTCGAGATGATCCAGGGAGTCCACTCCGTCAACCGGGCCAATGAAGGCGACCAGGCGACTCCACAGGCCGCCGTCTAGTTAATGTCAAGAGGCTCAGGTTTACCCGGAGCCGGCCCCGCGGGCCGAAAGGTCATGACGCGGGCCACAACAGGAAGAACATGCCAAGCGCAAAGACGCACCGTGCCCAGGTCCGGAAGGGCACACGGAACAAGACCGTTCGCACATTCACCCGCTCGAGGGTCGTCAAGGCACGCGATATAGTCGCGGCCGGCGAGCCGGCCGACCTGACCGCGTCAACGGTCAAGGAAGCCATCTCCGCCCTCGACAGGGCGGCTCGAAAAGGTGTGATTCACCGAAACCAGGCGGCTCGCAAGAAGTCCACCCTGCAGCGCAAGCTCAACTCCATTTCAAGCTCCTGACTCTGCCGTGCCGCACGACCACTCTCACGAACACGGCGGCGGCCACTCGCACGAGGACGGGCACTCCCACGAGCACGAGCCAAACCCGGACACCGAGTACACCTGGCGCATACACCACCCGTTCGGCGATGACGGCGACGAGGTTGCCGTCGAGGTGGCGCCCAAGAGCGGCCTCCTGCCCCGCTGGCGGTTCGTAACACCGGGCGGCTTCACCGGAGTGACCCGCTGGGGTGTCGGCTCTCCGAACGGCGGTCCCATCGACACGGATGTGCGCAACCCTGTCCAGGGCGGCCCTGTGCAACTGGTCAACGGGCCAGAGGTTCTGTGGATGGGCGGGCTCGACCCCCTCTCATCTACCAGGAGCGCCTATCTCGTGTTCAGAGGCGATCCGCCGCACTACGTGGCATTCGGACAGGCAGACAAGCCGGACGGTCCTCCGGGCGCTCTCGAAGGCGTCTCGTTCGGCGACCACGATATGCACCCACCACCAGACTCCCGCTTCGGGTAGTCCGGCTCAGGGAAATCTGCCGCTCTACCGCCGACCCCACTTGCCACAGCAAGGGCGGACACCCGTCCGCGCCTTCGCTTAACTAGAAGATGCGTCGCCGGCCCGCACCTGTGCCAACTCTAATTGACACAGGTTGTGGACAACTGCTAGCGTCAGAACATTAGTGCGTATCATGCGCCGCCAATGGGGTCGCCAGAGGGCCCGGCGCCTGCCAGCTTTTGCCAGTATTGCCAGTACCCGCCAGAATTTGAAAGACAAGCCGTGAAAGAACTCTCAGACAAGCAGCAACGGATGCTCGGTTTCATCGAGGAGTTCATCGATGAGCACGACTACCCGCCAACGGTCCGTGACATCCAGTTCGGGTGTGACCTCAGCTCCACCTCGGTCGTCAAGTACAACCTCGACCGGCTGTCTGAGTCCGGCTATCTGAACCGTGACTCCGAGGTCTCACGCGGCCTTGCGATTCCAGGCGGCCGCAGCGCCCGGGGTCCGGAGACCGTTACCGTGCCGCTTATGGGGACCATCGCGGCGGGCTTACCCTTCCCGCTGCCGCAGTCAGACGCCTGGACAGACGCCGGGATCGAGCAGATTGAATTGCCACAGGCGATCGTTGGCCGCGGCGACGGCGTGTACGCGCTCAAGGTCAAGGGTGACTCGATGATCGACGCGCTTATCGGCGATGGTGACCTCGTCATCATGGAATCGACCAAACAGGTGCGAAACGGCCAGATGGCGGCGGTCCGGCTGGTGCGGGAAGACGAGACGACGCTCAAGTACTTCTTCCCTGAAGGCGACCGGGTGCGGCTCCAGCCTGCAAACAGCCGGATGGAGCCAATCTACGCCGAGGCAGGCAACGTTGAGGTGATGAGCCGCGTCCTTGCGGTCTGGCGGTATATGGCCTGATCAGGCGGAGCGGGCCCTGCGATTCCTCATATTCCCGCAGAGCGCCTCGTTTGACACCCTATACAGCCGAGCCTATTCTTGACCCGATATCGTAAGTACAACACACGCGCGGTAATATCGGAGCGCTGACATGGGATTCATTAAGGGCATTGGCCCGCTCGAAATCTTCCTGATCCTGGTAGTCATCATGATTATCTTCGGTGTCGGGAAGCTGCCATCAGTCGGCAAGGGCATGGGACAGGCGCTTAAAGAGTTCCGCTCGTCTGTCAAGGACAAGGACGAGGGCGAGAAGAAGCTGGAGTCCGCCGAGTCCAAGGCTGAGACGAAAGCTGAGTCCAAGGTCTCCTGAGCCCGGCTCGCCTCGGCTCCCCCGGATCAAGCTAACGAAATGGCACCCTCAACCGGGTGCCTTTCTATTTGCCCGGTAACTGCGATACCTGCGAAAACCCGGCTTGGGCAGAACCTATTCGCCTCCGCCTGATGGACTTTCGGCTATCGCGTCACTCTCCGTATCACCCTTTCCTCTCTCAGCCACCTTCGCCAGGACGACCCCTGTCGCATAGAGCGCAATCACCGGGCCTGCCACCAGCGACTGGGTGACCGGGTCGAACGTTGGCGTCACTATGGCGCCGAGCACAAACGCAAAGAGCACCAGCCACCGCCACTGGTGGATGAACCACGACGACTTCAGCACGCCCAGCTTCGCAAGAAAAAACATCACGATAGGCAGCTCGAAGATCAAGCCCATCCAGAACGCCAGCGCAATTAGCAGGCTCACATACGACCCGATAGTTGGGAACGGCGTTGCAAGCTCACTACCGAACGTGAGCAAGAAGTTGATGGCAGGGGGCACGAGCAAAGCGAACCCGAACCAGACACCGGTGGCGAACGAAAGCACGGCGAAAGGGAAGAAAAAGTACAGGTAGCGACGCTCCTGCGGCTTCAGGCCGCTGCGCAGGAACATCGTCAGCTCGAACAGGAAATACGGCATCGTGGCAGTGAACCCGATAATCACCGCCACCTTCATCGCGGCGCCCCACGCCTCCGCCACCTGCGTGAAGATGATCTGCCCCTCTGCGTCCGCAAGCGCCTTCTCCGCCGGTTTCTGAAGGAAGGCGAATATCTCCTGGTAGAAGACGGCGGCCACAATCGTGAACACAAGGAACATGATCGAGACACGGATCATGCGGCGCTTAAACTCGCCCATGTGCTCCAGCACTGACATTGCGCGGTCGCGGTTCATGCCGGGCGTGACCCTCCGGTCTCCGGCTCGGGCGCCGGGCTCGACCCGCCTGACGTCAGTCCGATGGAAGGAATAGAGCTGCCAGCAATCGTGCCGTCGCCGCGGTTCATCGTGCCCGCCCTGCTGCTCGTCCGTGTGGCGGCGCGGTCGGCGGGCACAGGGCGCATTGGGTCCAGGTCACCCTGGTCGAGCGTCAGGTCTTGCTCAAGGCCAGCGATCTCCTTCGTCACGCCCTCATCCCACACATCCTTCTTCATCTGCTCTAGCTCAGTCTTAAGCTCCTCAGCATCGATCGCCTCGCTCACAAGAATTGTCAGCTCCTGGCGGTACCGCTTCAGCTCGGTGTAGTACTTGCGGCCGGTGCGGACACCTTCTGCAAGGCGCTTTGGGCCGAGGAAGAACATGGCAACACCAAAAATAAGCAGGAACTCGAGTCCGCCAATGCCCAGAAAGTTCACGGCTCATCACTCCCGCTGATCAGGTCCGCGCTGTCAGATTCGATCTCGCCTGTCGCGAGCAGCAGGTCCGCCAGCAGACCAGCCGGTAATCCGACCACGTTGAGGTAAGAGCCATGGAACGATTCGACAGGCGAAAACTCGCTGTCCTGTATGCCGTAGGCTCCCGCCTTGTCCAGGGCCGCTCCTGAGCGGACGTACACATCGATCTCGGAATCGGACAGTTGGCGCATCCGCACCTCGGTCGTCTCGACCCCGCTCCGGGTCACGCCACCCAACCTGACCGCGACACCGGTGTGGACAAGGTGGCTCCTGCCACTCAGCGATCTCAGCATCGCCATCGCCTCAACGCAGTCCACAGGTTTGCCGAGCGCCGCGCCATCCAGCGCCACAACGGTGTCCGCCGCGACGACGGCTGCGCCGGGGCGGATTCGAGCAACAGCGCCCGCTTTCGACTCTGCGAGGCTCAGTGCCAGATCTTCCGGGCTCTGACCCGGTCTGGCTGTCTCATCGACATCAGCCGGAAGCACTTCGAACTCCAGCCCCAACCGGCGCAGGATCGAGGCGCGGCGCGGCGAAGAAGACGCCAGCACCAGCGGGTGCGTTGTGCGTACGGGCCGTATTCGCCCTGTTGGCCCTGTTGACTCTGACTGTCTCAGTTCTGTTGCCATCGCTCGATCTGCCCTGCTGGCAATGTTGGCAAATCCTCAGGCCACATGACCTGGCGGCCATTCAAGCCCGTTCAAACCCGTTCAAGCCCACTCAAGTAAGGACAGGACCTCAACATGCCGGGTTTGAGGAAACATGTCCACCGGTTGAACGCTCACCAGTTTAAACCCGTCGCCAACCATGCGGGCCTGATCGCGGGCCATCGCCTCCGTGTCACATGAGACGAGCACGACCTTCGCAGGCCGCATCCTGGCAACGGCGTCAAGCGCATCCGGCATGCAGCCGGCGCGCGGCGGGTCGAGGATCACATAGTCGACATCGCCGGCAAGGCCAGGCATCAGCTCCTCTGACTTGCCCTGCATGAACTCAATGTTCGAGAGTCCGGCGGCGTTGGCCTGCGCGTCTGCAACGCCCGCCGCAGACTCCTCGATGGCGATAACCCGCTCAACGTGCGGCGCCAGCAGCACCGAAAAGGTGCCGACGCCAGAGTATGCGTCGAGCAGCGTGCCGTTTCCGTCCAGGCCAAGCATCGATTCGATCAGCTCCACCATCCGCTCTAGTTGGCCGATGTTCACCTGGAAGAATGAAGGGGAAGCGACCCGGAACGACCTACCGGCGGCAGACTCCTCATAGTGTTTCTGGCCCGAAGGCGGCGAGCTTACGCCGGGCGCTCCGGCCTCGACCGGGAGCGGCGGTTGGATCAGCAACGAGCCCGTCGCGCCGCTGGCCCGGACTGAAAACTGGCTCATGCCGGACAGCCTGCCCTGAACCTCTGCCAACACCGCGTTCACGGGTCCGTTCATCAAGAGGCAGCGGTCGACGCGCACGAACCGCCTGCTTACAGCGTTCATGAACCCAACCTGGCCACGGTTTTCCGGCCAGCGGGAGACCGTGAAGCGTGCGTGGTTGCGGTAACCGAGCTGGTTTTCACTACCTGCGACAGGCGCGACACCGAAGCCAGAAAGCGCCGGATACTTACTCATCGCCGCAACTACGCGAGCATGCTTTAGTTCAAGCTGGCGCGAGTACGACACATGCTGCCACTGGCAGCCTGTGCAGTCCAGGAAGTAGCCGCAGGGAGGGACGACCCTGTATTCGCTCGGCTCGATCACATCTCGCACCCTGGCATAGATCGCGTCCGGGTTGATCCAGACCACCTCGCAGCGGACCTTCTCGCCTGCCAGCCCGCCCATCACACTGACAGGAACGCCTTCTGGACCCGGCATTCGCGCCACCGGGTTGCCGTCATCTGCGTGCGCGCCAAGTTCCAGCTCCAGCAGATCGCCCTTCTCAAGCCCGAGGTGCGAAGTGAGGTCTGGACCGCTGTATCGCTGGCGTCTCTTACGCTTGCCCAAACTCAGCCCATTTCAACTACGATAAAAGAGAAGAAGCTCATTGTGCGCATGTCCGGCGCAAGCCGACGCACCCGCGACGCGGCATGAGCGAGTAAGACGGTAACAAACAGCTGAGGACCGCAGCCCGGTTTGGCGGGGTAAATGAGGGAGAAAGCCGGACCGCCGGCACAGGATCATATGACTGTCGAACGCAGGCTCCCAGAGTGGTTCAAGGTCCAGGCGCCGGGAGGCGAGGACTATCTCGACCTGCGCCGCAAGTTCCGCAACGCCAAACTGAACACCGTCTGCGAAGAGGCTGCCTGCCCAAACATCGGCGACTGCTGGGGCCGCAGGACAGCCACCTTCATGATCCTGGGCGACACCTGCACCCGCGCCTGCTCCTACTGCAACGTCAAGACCGGTTGGCCCGGCGCCGTAGACGCCGGCGAGCCATTCCGTCTCGCCTCGACCGTGCGTGACATGGACCTCAAGTACACGGTCGTCACATCCGTCGACCGCGACGACCTGCCGGACTTCGGCGCTGGCATCTTTTCGATGAGCATCCGGCAGATCCACCGCCTGCTTCCGACCTGCAAGGTAGAGGTGCTCATCCCCGATTTCCAGGGCGTTCGAGAGCACCTTGAGACAGTCGTCAAAGCCCGCCCAGAGGTGCTGAACCACAACATCGAAACGGTGCGCAGGGT
This sequence comes from Chloroflexota bacterium, assembly GCA_027624075.1. Lineage (GTDB taxonomy): Bacteria > Chloroflexota > Dehalococcoidia > Lucifugimonadales > Lucifugimonadaceae > JAJCYX01. The sequence continues at coordinate 13,507 of JAQBUH010000012.1, read as the reverse complement.
ATTCCCGAAGGTGCGGCCGAAGGGCGATTATGATCTGTCTCTGGAACTGCTGAGGCGTGTGAAGGAGATCGATCCGCACATGCCCAGCAAGTCCGGCATGATGGTCGGTATCGGCGAGACGAAGGGTGAGGTCCTCGCCACGATGCGTGATCTGCGCGAGGCCGACTGCGATCTCCTGACCATCGGCCAGTACCTGCGGCCGTCGAAGAGGCACCACCCGCTGATCCGCTTCTACCACCCGGACGAGTTCAAGGGATTCGAGGAAGCCGGGCTGCAGATGGGGTTCAAGCACGTTGCAGCCGGGCCGCTTGTGCGAAGCTCCTATCACGCGGACGAGCAGCACGAGGCGGCGATCGACAGGCTGCTTTCAGCCGCCGGCAGATAGGGCGGCTCAGGGCTCAGCATTGCCGCGCTGAACTTAATTGGCGCTGATCAAATCCTCTTTGCCTCTGTTTGGAATATGGGGAGAGGGTGGTTTGATTGTCACTCCGGACTCGATCCGGAGTCTCTCGGTTAACCGTTCCGGAACGGTAAGATTGCCCTGCCGGTTGCCCCACGGGCGCGGCCCCTTGGCACAAGAGGACAGATTCCGGCCCGTGCCCGCTCTCCAGCTTTCTCCCTCTGCTCTCAAGTGAGGGAGGCAGAACGCGATGTCAACAGAGCCAGCTTGATTCAGCGTCTCTCAGGAAACCGGTCAACGAGAGATTCTGAGTCAAGCTCAGAATGACAGATCATGCGTCCTCTGCTCAACCAGCGTCCCTCTCCCCATCCAGTACCCGCCTGCGCGTGCCTGAGCAAGAGAGGGAGTTATATTCAGAGCCAATCAGGTTCAACATGACAAAAACAGCCAACCCCCTAACTCCCTCGGGCGCACACTTACCAGCACCCGCGGCAGCTAGAGGATGACAGCAAAGCCCATTCACTCCAGTCTGTCGCAGCCACATCCATGAGCACACTTTTCGTCGTCGCAACGCCCATCGGCAACCTGCAGGACCTCTCGCCGCGTGCCGCCGAAACGCTTCGCACCGTCCCCCTGATTGCCGCCGAAGATACACGCGTCTCCCGAAAGCTGCTCAACCATGCGGGCAGCAGTGCCCGGATGCTGAGCTACAACGAGAACAGCCCGCCCGGACGCCTGAGGCAACTGCTCGAACACCTCGAGTCGGCCGACCTGGCTCTCATGACAGACGCCGGCACTCCGGCCGTGTCCGACCCCGGCGCCATCCTCGTGCGAGAGGCGGCGGAGGCCGGTCACAAGATCACGCCAATCGCTGGACCGTCTGCGGTTACAGCAGCGCTGTCAGCAAGCGGGTTCGGCGGGGACCGCTTTGCCTTCCTGGGTTTTCCGCCAAGGAAACAGGCGGAACGCCGACAGTTCCTGGCCGAAAGCATGGCGCTGCCTATGACGCTCGTGGTGCTCGAAGCGCCTCACAGGTTCCGCAAGACGCTTGAGGACATCGCCGCAATCGCTCCGGACAGGGAGCTCGCCGTGTGCCGTGAGCTGACAAAGCTGCACGAAGAGGTGTTCCGCGGGACGGCGGACAGCGCGCTCAGGCACTTCGCCCAACCGAGAGGCGAGTTCGTAGTCGTGCTCTCTGCGGGTCCTGTGACGGCGGTCACCATCACGGATGAGCTGATCGTAACCACCGCCGAGAGCGTGCTGAAAGCGGGGCTCAGGGGCAGAGCCGCGGTCCAGCAAGTGATCGCAGAAACCGGCGCGCCTCGCTCACGCGTCTACCCGATAGTCCTCGCAGCGCAACGGCCAGACTAACGGGCCGGCCCAGACACCCCATGCGGCGCCATAGAGAAACTGGCCCCAATACTTGTGATCTGATAGACATGGGCTCACAGCTATAATGAGAGTGCCGGAATGAACCGGCAGTCAGCCATCTTCCACTCGCATCTCAGCCTTAGCGCGAACAGAGCCATTTTCCTTTGCCAAGAAACATCCTCGTCTGCGTGGCGTGGCCTTACGTCAACAACGCGCCACATCTCGGCCACATCGCAGGGATGAACATGCCGGCGGACATCTTCGCCCGCTACCACCGGCTTGCAGGGAACAATGTGGCGATGGTCTCCGGCTCCGACATGCACGGGACCCCAACCGCCCTGCGCGCCATCGACGACGGCGTCACGCCCGAAGAGATCGCAGGCCGTTATCACGAGATCTGGTCCCGCTGTTTCAAGCAGATGGGTTTCAGCTACGACATCTACACACACACCCACACCGACCACCACCGGGACGTTGTCCACGACATGTTCCGCGTGCTGGACGAAAAGGGACTGTTCTACGAGGCGTCGCAGTCGATGCCTTACTCGCTCACAGAGCAGCGGTTCCTCTCAGACCGCTTCGTCGAAGGCACCTGTCCGCACTGCGGCTTCGCCGACGCGCGCGGTGACCAGTGCGACAACTGCGGGCGTACGCTCGACCCGTCAGACCTGATCGACATCCGCTCGAAGCGGGACGGCTCGACGCCTGAGTTCAGGGACACGAAGCACCTGTACTTCAAGCTGAGCGAGTTCCAAGACCGGCTCGCCACGTGGCTCGGGTCCAAGACGGACTGGCGTCCCAACGTTCGCAACGGCGCCATGAACTACATCCGGGAAGGGCTGCGTGACCGCGCCATAACCCGTGACATCGAATGGGGTGTGACCGTCCCGGTCGAGGGCTACGAAACCAAGCGCATCTATGTCTGGTTTGAGGCCGTGATGGGCTACCTGTCGGCCACTAAGCTGCTGGCGGAGCAGCAGGGCAAGCCGGATGCGTGGGAGGCCTTCTGGAAGGATGAGTCCGCTGAGACCTACTACTTCCAGGGCAAGGACAACATCCCGTTCCACGCCATCATCTGGCCAGCAATCCTGATGGGTTACGGCGGCCTGAACCTGCCGACTGATGTGGTCGCCAACGAGTACCTGAACCTCGGCGCAACCGGTTTCTCGAAGAGCCGTGGCAACGCAGTGTGGCTGCCTGACTACCTTGAGCGGTACGATGTCGACCCGCTACGCTACTACCTGACCTCGATCATGCCTGAGACCTCGGACTCGGAGTTCACGTGGGCCGGTTTTCACGCCGCCAACAACAATGAGCTTGTGGCAACATTCGGCAACTTCGTCCACCGCGTCCTGACAATCACATCGCGAAACTTCGACGGCGCGGCGCCTGAGCCAGGTGACCTGGACGAGGCAGATGAGGCAGCGCTTGCGGCATGCGACACTGCGGTCCGTGACGTTGCGGCGGCGCTGGACGCGCGGAACTTCCGTGACGGCCTGCGGGCCGCAATGGCGCTGGCGCAGCACGGCAACCGCTATATCGACCAGAAGCAGCCATGGGCAACGGTCAAGCAGGACCGCGCCATCGCAGCCACCACGCTCTGGACCGGACTCAACATCATTGCGACACTACGGACCGTGTTCTCACCCTTCTTACCGTCGTCTTGCGAAAAGATTCACGGTATGCTTGGGCTCGCGGGCGATATCGCGTCTGACGGCTGGAACAGGGTCGAGGTGGTCCCTGGAACAAAGCTGGGTCCGCCGGCTCCGCTGTTCCGGAAGCTGGATGACAGCATCGTAGATGAGGAAAACGCCCGTCTGGGACGGCCAGGGTAGGTACCAGTTGCTCGGAGCCGATGCCAAAGAGAGAATCTACACCCCGGTCGCAGAAGACCTGGACGAGGTCATTGCTAATATCGCCGGGGTGGCAGAGAGCGAGACTACAGGGCCGCCGCCAGAGATCGAGGCCCGGCTTGCGCAGGTCCTGGCAACACCAGGCAAGCGCATCCGGCCTGCGATAACTCTGCTGGTCTCGAAACTCTGGGGCCGCGTCCCGGACGAACGGACCATCAAGATGGCGACGGCCGTCGAACTGCTCCACATCGCCAGCCTTATCCACGATGACACGGTAGACAGCGCAGACACGAGGCGCGGCCACGCCACCGCTTCCAACCTCTGGGGCGGCAACATCGCAGTGCTGCTGGGCGACTTCGTGTTCGCAACTTCGGCGACATTCGTCTGTGACACAAACAGCGTCCGCCTGATCCGCCGCTTTGCACAGACCATCGCCGAGCTTTCCCGCGGCGAGCTGAACGAGATCCTTGAGTCCTGGTCGCTCAAAACGGACCGCAAGAAGTATCTCGAACGCATCTATGACAAGACCGCCTCCCTCTTCTCAACCTCCGCCGAGAGCGGCGCGGTGCTGGGAGAGGGCGACGAGGAGTCGGTGGCCAGCCTGCGGCGATACGGCTACAACCTTGGCATGGCATACCAGGTGCTGGACGACCTGCTCGACTACGAGTCGAGCCCTGAACTACTTGGGAAGCCAACCGCCAACGACCTTGCAAACGGTGTGCTGACGCTGCCGGCAATCCTCGCAATCGAGAGTGGCGACGCGTCTGAAGCGGTGAGCGCTTTCATGACGGCGCCTGTGGCCGACCGGCCTCGCCTGCTGACCGTCGCCTACGACGCCATCTGCGGGTCGGACGCGCTCCGCCGCTCACGCCAGATCGCCAATGACTACATCTCAGAGGCGATGCGGAGCCTGGAGCCGCTGCCGCCGTCTCCATCCCGGGACGCGCTAGTCGAGTTGACGGACTACATCCGGGACAGGCAGTTTTAGCTGATGCCCCCGCGCGTCAGCCGGGCCCGGCAGCCCGTCCGGCGTCCGGCCCGGCGAAATAAGCTCTCGCCGCCTCGCAATCTGCCGGTCCCCGTCGATCTCATCTTCGAGAAGCTGACGCCGCTGTACGGCCCTGTCGAGTGGCGGCCGCGCTACAACGCGCTGGACGAGCTGATCTTCACAGTTCTCACTCAGCACACCTCAGACCTGAACGCTGAGCGCGCCTTCGATGAGCTGCGGCGCCGGATGCCTTCGTGGGGTGAGGTGATCGAAGCGGAGGTCACCGCGGTAGCCGCGGCAATCCAGCGCGGGGGGCTGGCGAACCAGAAGTCGGTTCGCATCCAGAGCATCCTGCGGGAGATTGTTGAGCGGCACGGAGCACTGGAGCTTGAGTTCCTCAAGAGCTTTAGTGCCGATGAGGCCCGCAAGTGGCTTACGACGCTTCCGGGAGTGGGCCCGAAGACGGCGGCAGTTGTAATGGCGTTCGCCCTCGGGATGCCAGCCATGCCTGTCGACACGCACATTCACCGCGTCTCAGGCAGGCTGGGGATGATCCGCGACGGCACGAATGCAGACGACGCTCACGAGGTCCTGGAGAAGATCGTTGCGCCGGAAGACCGGTTCAGCCTGCACGTGTTGCTGATCACCCACGGCCGCCGGGTCTGCAAGGCCCGCCGCCCGCTTTGTGACCGGTGCCCGCTGGCGGAGCGCTGTCCATCTCGCGGCAAGTTCGTTTGAGCTCCCACTGCTGTTCGGTCTGCCATTCGAGCCGCTAATCACAAGAATTTGCCTGATCGCCGCTCTTTTGCGGCCCGGCGCCGGTGTTAAAATCCGAGTTTGCACACCCGTTAAGTTTCGGGGCACGACACAGCTCGCGGAGTGGCTAAATGAGCAGCACCAGGGTCGGCATCATCAACGTGACCGGTTACGCCGGCTCAGAGCTTGCACGCATTCTGCACAACCACCCTGAGGTGGAACTGGTCAGCGTCACCGGGCGAAGCGCGGCCGGGAAGCAGCTCTCCGAAGTGTTTCCGCACCTGCGAGAGGCGTCGATGACGATCACTTCCGAGATCGAGGAGTCTGTCGACTTCGTGTTCTCGGCTCTACCGCACGCCGCAAGCGCAGAGAAGCTCGCCCCGTACATCGACAAAGGCGTTCCGGTGGTCGATATCAGCGCTGACTTCCGCCTCAAGGACCTGCCGACGTACGAGCGGTGGTACAAGGTTGAGCACCCGTGCCCGCATCACATCGAGACCGCGGTCTACGGCCTCCCCGAGTTGCACCGCTCAGAGATACGGCAGACAAAGCTGGTCGCCAACCCGGGATGCTTCCCAACAGGCACAGTGCTGGCAATGGCGCCTGCGGTCCAGGCGGGAATCGTGCAAACAGATGTGATAAGCGACTGCAAGTCAGGCATCTCCGGCGCCGGCCGCTCTGCCGCGGTGGAGTACGGCTTCTCCGAGTTGAACGACAACATGTCGGCTTACGGCCTGCGCGGTCACCGGCACCTGCCTGAGATGACTCAGGAACTCAGCGCCCTTTCATCGAACGGCAATGTTAGCGTCACCTTCGTGCCGCACCTGGCGCCAATGACAAGAGGGATCCTGGGAACACACTACGCAAAGCTGAGCAAGGATGTGACGCAGGCGGAGGTCGATGAGATGTTCCGGGAGTTCTACGCAGACGAGCCTTTTGCGCGTGTGGTCCCTGCGCCGCCTGCGACCAAACAGACCTGGGGCAGCAACGACTGCCTGCTCTATCCGTCTGTTAACAACGAAACCGGCATGCTCATAGTGATAAGCGCCCTGGATAACCTGGTGAAGGGCGCGGCCGGAGCAGGCGTCCAGAACATGAACATCATGCTTGGCCTGGAGGAGACCGCCGGTCTGAAAGGACTCCCGGTCTATCCGTAGCCCCTCTGCGGTGCCTTCTCGCAGGATGACGGTTAATATTGTCTGTGCCGGGCTGTTTACCCGCGGCCCGGCGCGCATGGCTGACGCTTAAACTCGCTGTTCAAGTGGAGCAAGAGCGTCATGCGGCCTGGCAATGCCCCGTTAGTGTAGTGGCCCAACACGTCTCCCTTTCAAGGAGAAGATCACCGGTTCGAATCCGGTACGGGGTACCAATCTCACGTCAAACTGAGGTCGAGCAGTGTACAACGCCTCTCGCTTTGCCCGGATGACACCTAAATTGACACCAACCCGACTCTGATTGTAGCCTCTGACGAGTGGAACGGCAGCTTCAAGCAGTCGCGGGTCGAGAAGGCACTGACGATGGCTGAGTGCGCCCCTAACTTCTCGCCCCGCCTCATGCTTCTCTGCACGCACCAGTCCCTTGTACGGCGATAGCAGGACAGTGGCGCAGGGTGAAGCCATGAGGTGCCGCCAACCGGGGAACAGCGGGAAGCAGTACTGCAAGCCGACTGCTCCTTTGCGCCCGGTCGGTATCAGCCGCGGTCAGGCACCGTGCGCTAGACAGAGTGTTCGCCGCTCTGCTGCATCCACTCATGCTCTCTGGCGATACAGCGGCGATGCGGCGCAGGCTGGGACCTGGCAGACCCCGATAGAAGAGACGTACTTCACGCACACCACCCTGACAATCCATCTACGCTGCGGTACGCACGCAAGCTCAAGGCCGAACCGGAAGATGCCGAGTTTCGGCGAGTCTACTCGACGAGAACTTCGGTTGAACGAGTGTTTTCGAGGTTGAAGTCGCACCGTAGCCTCAACAACATCACTCACCGCGGTCTGCGCAAGGTAACGGTGCATGTGTTCACACGGCTGATCGTGCAGGTTGCGTGGGCGCTGGCAATGCCGGAGAGACCAAGGAATCTTGTGAGGGCGGCGTGAAAAACGCTGGAGTTAGGTGCTGTCCCCCAGTTCAAGTAATAATTATTTCCACAATTCCATACTAAAATTATTTAACTAGTTGGGATATCTCGGGAGTACGGGAAATCCACCGGAATCCGCCCAGAATCCCTGTTTACAAGTTGACTTGTCCGTGGTATAGGAACACCCTATGCAAGCATCAAGCACCCCCGACAAGTGTGGGGGGTGTTTCTGTTGCGGTGACAGGCAAGCGGCTAGGAGTCGGTGATATGCCAAGCGTAAAAAGAAAAATCGCTAGGTTCTTCTACGAAAGCGGCAAAGATAGCCAGGCTTGGGATGCGGCGGATCGGGCTGCCCAGAGACGAATGTCGATGCGCGTCTCTTTAGAGGAGCGTGTGCCATATCGTAAAGGGCCAGCTGAGATGACCGATCATCGTGATGGCAATCTGAGTTCAAGACTGTTTGAGAGAATTGAGCCTAAGAGCGCTAAAGAGGCGAAAGAGATCGAGCGTTTCGAGCAAGAAGACGAGTAGCGTCACCTGCCATACGGTGAGGTGAGTGAGCGGACAGCAGTTTTACTGTCCGCTCTGTGTGATGGACAAAGTTGGAGTGATGAGTACTCAAGATCCAAACCCGAGCGTGCCCGAAGTTGTGCTCCCTGAGTCAATTGTCACACTTCACCAGTTAGCATCAGCATCACTCATTCACCTCGAAGAAGCAGAGCGGAAATGGGATACCTACTCAACTCTCAGGTTTAGAGATGCGCTAAACCATCTGATGTTAGCTGCCAGCGCTGCCACCCCTCAATCATAGAGAATACAAGTTCAGCTAAGTCAAGAGCATATCGGTGTTATCGCCACCGACACGATGCAGTTGACGGCTTTTAGATGGAAAAAGAGAGCAGAACGATTAGAACGCTGCCGATTCATTCGAGGTGTGTGGAGAGTCCTGCCCACTCGGGAAGCGGTAACTGATTCCATCAACACCATCAGGAATCACTTCATCAAAGCTAGGCTCAGCAAACATTCTGCCACCGATGCGGATGGATGGATCAAAGCCACTAACGAGTACGAAGCGGCATACCGAGAAGCATACAGGCTCCATCATCGGTTAGCGTTTGCCCCGATTCGTAAGATAACCACTTTTGTGGCGGCGGGCCTGGGCACAATCCTGCTCGGCGCAATAAGCAGCATCATCGGCAACTTGCTATGGTCATTCACAAACTAGGCTCCAATTTTGGCAGGTTCCATTTCGCAACACCCTGAAACTGGTCATCCTACTTAGGTCGCCCCTAGAATCCGCTGGTTGGAACGAGGCCTTGCCCCGGTGGCTTCGCCGATTCTCGCGGAGCGGACTTAGATACGCCGACAGCCCCTTCAGGCACCTGAAAACCGGCCACCAACTGGCAGCGATTCCAGCGTCTCCAAGACCGTCAGCTATATCCTGATAGCTCCGACCCTGCTGGTGCTGTTGCAAACTCGTCTTCGTGCATATGGCGGTATAGCACCGCAGTTCTTCGGGTCGCCCTCAGAAGTTGAATGGCCCCATCCCTAGCATTTCGTCCATAGAATTTGAGTAGCGCACTGGTTCTGCACTCTCCACGGCTTTTCCCCAACCACGTTCGGTGAGCCAGCGTGCAGCTTCAAATCGCACTTTGTGAGCAACATCTGTGTTTTTGAGCAACGCTGTCATGTAGTTGACGATGTCGTCGCAGTCGGCTGTGCCGATTTAACGAACTGCACGGTAAGCTGGGGCGTCGGCTCTGGTGTAGGCACTGCTGTAGGGACCGGCGTCGGGACTGCTGTCGGAACTGGCGTTGGCGTCGGAATCACTATTCCCGGATCGAACGCCACCGGAGTCGACAGCGAGTCTGTGATTTCGCCGGTCAAGCGGTCGTAGAACGCTTTTAACTCCGGGTCCGTGAACTTCTCACCAGCAGCGTCGAACACATTGCCCAGCGCGGTGGTGTAGATCCGCTCAATGTCAGGCACCCACGCAGTCTCGCCATCGGCTGACTGGCCACGGACAGCGCTCACACCAGCGGTCAAGGCCAGTCCAAGCACCAGTCCGGCAACGATCCCAAGAACTGTCCTGCGCATGTTCAGGCCCCGCCTTCCGGCGTGTTGCCGAACCCGTCTTCAGACAGACGAAACTTCCGGATCTTGCCGCTCCAGTTGCCCCAGTCAGCAGAGTTGGCGTAACCGATCTTCGGGCCGGGTCTCCCGCGCGTGTGCCTCTTCGGGACCTGGATTGCGATCTCGATCGCCTTCTCCACCTCGTCCTGCAGGTCGCGCACTCGCGAGCGGTCGATCCGTCGGTCGATGTACGGGATGGACCACGCGGCGCTGCGTATTGCGGCAGCAAGCTCAATGGCGTCGATCCCGCCGTCCGAAAGCAGGTAGGACCACTCCAGGCCGAGTCCTCTCGGCACCATCGAAAGCCGTTCCGGGTCGGAGTAAGGTGAAATAAGTACAAACGCCGTAGTTGGCGATATCAGGCGAAGTGCGAACGCCGTGTCGATTCCGCCCAGCTCGTAGTCCAGGTTCACCTCGATCACCACGACGTCCGGCTTGAGCAGGACGAGCCTCTCCGCCGCCTCTGACCGGCTCTGCGCCCCGCCCAGGAACTCGATGCGTTCCGCGGAGGAAAGCAGAGTCGAGATCTCCTCGATAAACTTCTGCCCGTTGCCGACGGCAAGCGCTCTGGTCGGTTGCACTCCGTATCGCGGGATCTGCCGGCTTCGAGAGGTTCGTATTCTGCGAGTCATTACTGGTCCTGGCCGAGTCACACTTCGCGGCACGGCGAAACGTATTGCCCGGGGTGTGCGGAATGTGTGCGAATGGTGTGTCTGCGCCCTATTTTGGGTACGCGCACGCACACAGCAGCAACTTCAGGCTCACCGGAGGAGGTCTGTATGGCTCAACTACCGCAGTTCAGGTTGAGCTTAAGGCCGTCTGCGTCTACTGGGTGATGTGGACCTTGATCGACCCTGAGTTCTTGTCGTACGCCGCGGCAAAACCGTCCTGGATATCGTCCAGGCTGTTCTTGTGCGTCACGATCTCCCGGTACGGCACCTTCCCCGAGGCCAGCAGGTCGATCGCCACCTCATAGTCGTGGACGCCGTCGATGACGTCGTAGCAGGAGACCGAGATGATGGAAATCTCACGCAGCAGCGGGTCCAGCAGGTCGATCTCCATCGGCACCTTGACGCCGCCGAGGTTGACCATCTTGCCCTGAGGACGAGTCGCCCGGACCGCCTGGTGCAGCGCTGCTGTCTGATGGCCGCCGACAGATTCGACAACGATGTCTGCGCCGATGCCTCCGGACGCCTCACGGCAAGCGTCCTCGAACTCGTCGCCACCTGGCCCGGTCACCACGTCTGCGCCCATCTTGCGCGCGGCGTCCGCCTGATGCGGGTACTTCGCAGACGCGATCACCCTCTTAGCGCCAAAGGCGTGCGCGGCGGCGATGGCTGAGAGACCAATAGTCGCCGAGCCGGTCACGCCGACAACGTCTCCCGGCTTCATCCCGGCGTACCTCAGCGCATGCACCGATACCGCCATCGGCTCAACCAGGGCGCCGTCAACCCAGTCGAGGCTGTCTGGCAGCTTGAACAGCCCTTCCGGCTTGCGGGTCATGTACTCGGCGAAACCTCCGCCTGTGTCCGGCGCAAGGTCCATGCAGTGCCTGTACTGTCCGAACCTGCAGTAGTGACAACGCATGCAGGCCCGGCCGGCGCCGATCGTTTCGAGGGCAACCCTGTCGCCGACGCGCAGCCTCGTCTCACCGGCCGGTAACTCGACGATCTCGCCGGCAACCTCATGCCCTGACGGAATCGTTTGCGCCTCTGTCCGCGCATTGGTCATATGCAGATCGGAGCCACATATTCCGGTCTGTCGCACCCTGATGAGAGCGGCGCCTTCGTACATACGCGGCATGCCGGTCTCGTGCATCGCGTACCTGCCAGTCCCGTCATCGAGAGCGGCCTTCATCTTCGACGGCATCTGCGGCACTCCTTTTAACCGGCATGAGAAATGGGGACCCGGACCGGCCACGCGTTCAACCGGCCGATGGTGGCCGGATGTTATACGATGCTGCCGGTCTGGCGCGCGGGCGTGTGGCCATTGAACTGAACACCTCTCGACGGCGCTGTCCCGCCGCCACGACGTTCCACCGGGACTCGCTTGCCCGTTAGCAGTCCCCTCGCTCCGCAGACACCTGCGCTGCCCTGCCCAGGAGAAAAAGAGAACCAATGAAAGACCAGATGAGAGGCGTCTACTCAATCCCGGTTACGCCGTTTAACGAAGACGGCTCCGTCGATTTCACGTCGCTGACCCGCTGCGTTGAGTGGTGCGTCGAAAAGGGCGCCCACGGCATAGTGCTGCCGGTGAACGCAAGCGAGGGACCGTTCCTCACCGACTCTGAGAGGTCGGCGGTGATAGAGACTGGCGTCAAGGCTACCGGCGGCGCTGTACCGTTCGTGGCCGGAGTGTCAGGCATCACAACTACCCACGCGGTCGAATACACGAAGGCAGCGGTGGACGCTGGCGCCGACTCTGTGATCGCCGCGCCGCCCAACGGGGCCGGCTCCGGCCTGATGATCGACTACTACGGAGCGGTTGCGGAGGCGGCGGGCGTGCCTGTCTGGGTGCAGAACAACAAGCCGCCGGCCAGCCCGACCATTCCGACGTCTCTGATCGTCCGGATGCTCAAGGAGATCGAGCATGTCGACTACGTGAAGGAGGAGAGTCTCGTTCCGGGGCAGGTGATGACAGAGTTGTTCGAACAGTCCGGCGACGCGTGCCGCGGCGTCATGGGCGGGATGGGCGGCAGGTTCCTGACGGACGAGTATCACCGCGGCTCCTGTGGCACGATGCCATCGGGGCATATCACGGATGCTCATCGCAAGCTGTGGGACGCGCTCGAAAAGGGTGGCAGGGATGGCGATGGCCTGCAGGTCGTGACTGACGAGGCTCAGGCGATCTGGGAGAAACTGCTGCCTTCGCTGAACTTCGAGTTCCTGTTCAGCATCACGGCGTACAAGATGGCGTTCTACCGCAGGGGCGTGATCAAGACTCCCGTGACGCGGAACCCCGCGGCGAAGAAGATGGACAGGCTGGATGTGGAGGAGCTGGACCGGATACTGGAAAGGCTCAGCCCGCTGCTGGACTAGTTGCAGGCGGCAGCGCCCGGCTTTTCCTCGCTTCGGTGAGTAAAGGATTCCCAAGGGCGGGTTGCTGCGTTGCCGGAATATTCTGGCGGGGGCGCCGCCAGAGTCTTCGACAGCCTGCGGCAGCCGCGCCCGGGCATGGGGTGCCAGATGGACCGTGACTTCGACCTGATAACGCTGATCACTAACCCTGACCCGGTGCAGGTTGCTATCGCCCGCGACCAGCTTGAACAGGCCGGAATCCAGTGCCAGATCCGCAATCAGAGCTTCGGCGGGCTTTACGGACAAGGCTCCGGGAGGCTGCAACGGTTCGCAGAGCCGCAGCTTGCCGTGTTTCGCAAGGACGCCCGCCGCGCGGCCGAACTACTCGGTATCGCTGTTCCAGCAGACCTCGACGAAAAAACCCGGACCAGGCGGCCGGGCGTCATCGGTTGGCTCCGGTGGATCGCAGGACTCGATTGAGCGCCCGTGCTCAACCAGGGCTCAGCCAGTGCTCAACTCCGGCGAGCGGCCCTTCGTCGCTGCAGCCACACAAGCGCCAGCAGACCAGCCGGGAACAGCACGATCAGCGCCCCGAGCAGGAGAACGATAGAGACGGCGTCGAGGCCAACCACATCATCAATCTGGTGGCGAATCCATTCGACCAGCGTCGGGTCGACGGCCTCTGAGTGATGCGCAAGGATGCTTCCAAACGTGTCCATTCATCCATCCTACTGCGCCAGGGCTTCACGCCGTGCAGCCTCAGTCCGTCTCCGCGCCAGCATGCAGCGGTTCTGGCCCGACTGGCCCGACTGGTCCGACTGGCCCGACTGGCTCCTGCACGGGCGAGTAGCGGGCCGAGTATCTCTTCTCTCTGATCGTTAGAGAGACGATCCCCGCCATCAGCAGGAGCGCTGC
>JAQBUH010000011.1 GCA_027624075.1 Chloroflexota bacterium | reverse complement strand
CTACGATGATCTCGAACAGCCTGTCGAATCTGTGGTGTGGAGAAGTTGTGATTGGTGGAGCTGGAGGGATTCGAACCCTCTGCCTCTTCAATGCCATTGAAGCGCTCTCCCAATTGAGCTACAGCCCCGACAATACCGGACTCTACATCCGCAAGAGCGTCGCCATGGAGTGCGAGCGCGGACTGGACGAGCGGAACGCCCGTAACCGGAAAATCGTAGCACACGTAACGCCGTGTCCGACATGTGCGCCAACACAGAAATCGGCCCGGAGACTTGCGTTACGTTACTTCATGCCTGCCTCGGCCCGGAACCTGCTGTGTCAGGGACCGCCCCGGCGTCCTCTGCCAAAATCTCTGGCGCTTGCTTGTCCTGAGCCTGCTTCCTCGAATGGCCGTTGCTGAAGTACTGCCACGCCACGAACAGCAGTCCGCCGAACAGTACGACACTGAGCCAGCTGATAGACCGGTCAACCACCGTCAGCGTCAGCGCGTCCGTGTCGCCTACGCCCAGCAGCACCAGCACTCCCGTGAGACCGCCTTCGACGAACCCGAACCCTCCAGGCGTCGGGATAGTGGACAGCATCGCGTTCGCGAGCGCGGCGAACATCACGACGCCAAAGCCGATATCGAGATCGAGCGCCTGCGACACCAGATAGAAGCGGGCGATCTCCAGCAGCCAGCCGACGACGCCGAGCAAGAGCTGGACAGGGAGCTGGCTTCCCCGGAAGCTGCTCAGGGTTCCTTCCTGGAAGCTGGCGTACGCGCCCTGTATCCGGCCTGGAAGAAATCTCGACGCCCTCAGACCGAAGATACGCATGGCGATGAGGACTGCCACAAGGGCGACAACCAGGCCGACCGCGGCGATCAGCACGATGCCAGGCACCTCGGAATCTCCAGCCACGGTGACCAGGACAGCGGCAACGAATACCAGCAGCAGCACCGCCACCATGTCCTGCACGCGCTCTGCCAGAACGGTGCCGAGCGAAGATGAGAACGGACCGGCCGACTCCCTGTGCAGCGTCCAGCCGCGTAGAGCGTCGCCAAGCCTGAGGAAAGCCACCGAGTTTGCGAACCATCCCATCAGGATGATGCCGCCCATCTTCGTCGTTCGGGGTATCGTCTTGCCGTCCTGGCCGTCAATGTTCGCGGTGATAGCGATCAGACGCCAGCGCAGGCCACGGAACCAGAAGCTGAGGTAATAGACGGCCGCGGCGGCCAGGTACAGCCACGGATTGACGCCGCGGATATTCGACCACAACTCGCTCCAGTTGAAATCGAAGACTCGCCACAGGACGAATGCCAGCAGCGCTCCGCCTGCCAGCAGGGCCAGCAGGGTAGGCAGCGAGAGGATCCTGCTCCTGAGCGCGTCTCCCGATATCCGGCCGCCGTTGCCGTTCATCGTGCAGGAGCCATGCCGCTCTTGCCGCGCTCAGCCATGATCGGCCTCGAGTGAGGCACACCGTTTCTGCGCGGGTACTCGGCAGGCGTGTGACCGATCTTCATCCAGTACACCATAGTGTCCGGGCTGATTGCTCCGGTCCCTGGAGCGGAGACTGTGGCTGCAATGCCCGGGGCAGCGCCCATCAACTCTGCCGCCGCGGCAGACTCCTCAAGCTCGGTCTCGACGCCCTGTCCCTTGGCTGCGACAACAACGCCACCTACAGCGGCGAACGGCAGCGTCAACTCCGCCAGTTCTGCCAGGCGTGCGACGCCGCGTGACATCACGAGGTCGTACGTCTCCCTGTGCTTTCTATCTCTCCCAACCTCTTCGGCGCGCCCGGTCACGACAAGCGTGTCCCCGAGTCCAAGGTCCGTCACGACCTCTTGCACAAACGCGCTCTTTTTCCTGGACGCCTCGATGAGCGTGAGGTTCATGCCTGGGACGGCCAGCTTGAGGACCAGTCCGGGGATACCCGCGCCCGTCCCTACATCCAGGACACGCCGGCCGGTGAACCACTCGACCGCAGGGACGTATCCCCCTGCGACTGGCGCAAGGAACCGCAGTGATCGAATGAAGAGTTCGTCTCTAACGCGGTCCCAGCCGCGTGCGCCTGTCAGGTTGAACCGGGAGTTTGCCGCCTCGATCAGCTCAAAGTAGCGCGTGAATGCGCGCCTGAACTCGTCTCCGGCGCTGACCCCAACCGATTCGGCCGCCTCGCAAAGTCTTTCCAATTCAGGTCCCAGTTCAGATCGGGGAACGACGCTGTGGCGGCTGGCAACTCAAGTGCATTCAAACAACTCTACGCCCGCAACTTTCACGCGGCCACACGCTTTACCTCTCCGGTTAACCCCATTCTCAATTGACTGCCCGCGCGCCCGGTGCTAGTTTTCTGGAGCCGGCGTCGAAACCTGGCCCGTTTTTCTGACCACACAAACCTCAACCGCCTGAACCGTCGCTGAACGCCATGCGCATAGCTGTCTGCGCCAAACAGGTTCCCGACCCGGACATTCCACCGTCCCAGTTCAAGCTAAGCAGTTCAGGCCGCGCGGTCGAGCCGCCCCGAAACGTATCCCCTGTCATCAACGGCTTCGACCTGAACGCCGTTGAAGCCGCCGTGCGGATCAAGGAGTCGGCAGACTCAGACACAGAAATAACGGTCATCTCCGTTGGCCACGGCTTCGCGCTCGACGTGATGAAGCGGGCGCTGGCAACAGGAGCGGACAGGCTCGTCCTTGTTGACGACCCTTCAGCCCAGGACCTCGACGCGGCAGGGACGGCGCAGGTCCTCGCAGCGACGCTATCCATGCACGGCCCGTTCGACCTGGTGCTCTGCGGCAGACAGGCCTCGGACTGGGACCAGGCGCACGTGCCTCTGTTCGTTGCCGAGCTGATGGACATCCCGTGCGTGACTGTCGCACGCCGTATCGACATTGACGGCGCCTCCGCCACCGTTGAGCGCGTCGTTCCCGACGGCTATCAGGTCGTTGAGGTCGCTCTACCCGCGCTGGTGACCGTCAGCAACGAACTCGGAGAGCCTCGCTACCCTGCCCTCAAGGGCATCATGGCCGCCAGCCGAAAACAGCCGGAGGTACACAAGCTCGACGAACTCGGCCTTACAGATGAGCAGATTGCGCCGATGGTCGAGTTGATCAGCCTCGAGATTCCGCAGAGGCAGGGCAGGGCGGAGATGATCGACGGCGCGGACGATGCCGAAAAGGGCCGCAACCTGGCAATCAGGCTACGTCATGAGCGTCTGATCTAGATGAGCGTCATCCTGATTGCCGGCGAGACCGGGCAGCAAGGCGTAACCCAGCAAACGCTTGAGCTGGTCACTGCGGCTCGCTCGCTGGCAGGGGACGGCGGCGAGGTGATCGCTGTATTCACCGGCGCACAAGACGCCGTGGCGCCGGCGCTGCCAGCCGACTCCGTCTATCTCCTCAAGCATGAGGCGCTCGGCGAAAAGGACTCTGGCACGTTCGACGCCGCCACGGACGTGCTCTCGGCGCTTGCGTCAGAACTTGACCCCGACATCATCCTTTTCGCCCGCACAGACCGCGGCTCGGTGGTGGCGCCTCGGCTGGCCATGAGGCTCAGATCAGCATTCGCGAGAGACTGCGTTGCGGCTGCATGGGACGCAGGGGACGTCATCGTTACCCGCCCTGTCCACGGCGGCAACGCCAACGCGCGGTTCCGGCTCGCTGGCAAAGGCCCATGCGTCGTCATGTTCCGTCCTGGCGCACACGACGCGGGCGCACACGACGCGGGCGCACACGACCCGGCGTCCTCCACGACTTCGTCTCCCGAACTGCGCAACTTCGACCCCGCGCCCCACATCCGCGAGTCAAGATCAAAACTTCTGAGGACTGGGCAGGAGCAGAAAGAGGGGGTACGCTTGGAGGATGCGGAGGTTGTCGTGTCTGGCGGTCGAGGCCTGGGCGGGCCGGAGCCGTTCACACAGCTGGCAGAGCTGGCCGATCTCCTCGGCGGCGCCGTTGGGGCGTCACGTGCGGCGTGTGATGCCGGGTGGATAGATCACTCGCACCAGGTGGGGTTGACAGGAAAGTCCGTGAGCCCGCGACTCTACTTGAGCTTCGGCATCTCGGGAGCCAGTCAGCACATGGCGGGTTGCTCATCATCGCGTAATATCGTGGCTGTCAACACGGACGCAGACGCCAGCATATTCGGGGATGCGCGGTTCGGGGTTGTTGGAGACTGGGAGAAGGTCTTGCCCGCCTTCATATCGGCAGTGAGGGATATCAGCTAACCAGCAAGGCGAAACTGGAGAGGCGCAAACGTGGACGGACAATTCAGCATCAATCTCGAAGCCGTACTTCAGCACATCGAAAAAGCCGAGACGTTTTCAATCGCACTGCCGACGGTCAAACGCGCTCTTGTGATAGATATGCGCACGAAGGGCGATGACGGTCCGTTCGTTCGCGTAATGCCTATGGCCCGCACCGCATCCGAGAGGCTCCGCAGCCTGCGGCGGCTTCGCCCGACGCTCCCGCGCGCAGCTGAGATACTTGTAGTCCCCTGGCCATCATTCGTCGACGGGCTGGTGCGCGCCGGGATCTGGCAGCGGCTTCAGCAACGGGTCGCGTCCTCTGGCTCCGCCGCAGCCGCCGATGCGCTCGATGACTCGCTTACAGAGCTGCGAGTCGCCGAGTCACGTGAGTTGGGCGCACTGCTGCGCGGTGAGGAGTACGAGGTCCTGTGGGCGAAGGCGAAGTAGGACCTCTCGCGCTGCGGCTCAGCCGCTTATCTCTCCTTAACCGCCAGACCAGACAACTCCAGTATCTCGCTCAACGTAGCTGCGGTCTCTCCTGACACCGCATTCAATGCCGCCTGCGCCGTCCGCCTGAACTCCTCCACGCCGCCCGGCTCGAGATCGCCCGCTACAGCGCCGGACTCCGCTCCACTGACCACATCCGAAACGGCCGTCGCAACTTTCGCCGCCCCGAATCGCTCAACCAGCGCCGCGACGTACTCTGCGAATTGCCCCGGCGCCACATCTGGCCCTGAACTACGCTCCGACCAGTAGAGGTCATATACGAACTCGCTGAGAGCAGATGCCAGGAATGGCGCGCCGCGGCCATGCACGTTTGCGGCAGACAGCGTCAACTCCGCGGCCAGACCGGGATCGGCCTTCGCAACCAGGTGAATGATCCGCTCCGGCGTCTCGCGTGAACCGGTCAACCCGAGTAACAGACCCGCCGCGACGTGCGGCTCGCTCCGCATCGCTGTCAGAGCGCCGTCACTTGAGCGCGAAATCCACGGCACAAACCGCAATCCGCTGTCTGTGACCGCTGTGAGCACCTCCACGGGAGCGGAACCGACAAACCGGTCGAGGTGCGAAAACAGTGCCTCGTCGTACGCCGCGTCGATGGCGAAGTTTCCCGATGAACTGCCGGCCAGCATCCTGGCGCCTGCGCTGATCTCTGCAAGCGATGATCCGGCGGTAACGCCCGTCGCCTTGAGAAGCCGCTCCGGGCCGATCTCAAACGACCTTGCGGCAGCAGGCTGGACCCGCAGCAAGAGCAGAAGCGCGTCATCGCTCAGCGCCGGGAGCACCCGGCCGGACAGGCCATCGTCAGCGCTGCGGAGCAGGTCGAGCAGCAGGAATATGTCTGACCGCAGTTCGTCCTCCGGTACAGAGCGCATGAACCGCTCCAGCTCAGCCGCGCCTGCCGCCGCACTGCTTGCTGACCCGACGCGCTCAACCGCCTCAACGAGGGCTGTCAGCCTGGCTGCCCTGCTGCCCAGCACGGCGGCTATCCCGCCAGCCGACTCCACATCTGCGAACAGCCGGACTATCGCCCGGGGCTTTAGCAGGACCGCAAGCTCAGGCACAAGCGCCTGCCTCTGCGCCTCCCGGTATCGGGTGACTTGCAGATCCACTGACAGTCCAGACAGATCTCCATACAGGTCGAGCGCCGCAGACAGTTCGCGGGCTCGGGCTGTGCCGACGCCAGTAAGCACCTCCGGGTAGCGGGTGTGCAGGTCCAGCTTGTCTGACAGGTACGAACGCCAGAAATCGAACCCGCGGTCAGCGCCTGCGGCATCGACCAGAGAGAACTCCCGGTCGAGTATCCCTGCGAACTGCTCTGCGAAGTCGATTAAGCGCTGCCGCTCCTCGCCTTCGTACACCGTACGGAGTTCTACTGCGATACCAGGTAAATCGCCCGGGAATTTGACTTGCGGCAGACCCGCATACGGCTCTTCAGGGAAGTGTTGAAGCCCGAATAGCTCTCCTGCGATCCGCCTGTCATCGGGCGAGAGAGAGTTGAACCACGAGAGTGCGATGTCCCACGATGCGAGCATCCCGCCGCCGCCCTCAGGCCCTGCGCCTGCCGGCAGCAGATAGCCTGAGACATACTTCCGCAGGACCGGCGGCACGAGCTGCAGGTTACCTCCGGTCATGTACAGGAGGTCGGCCTCGCCGAAGTGGAACAGGTCAGGGTACTCACCGGCGTTCAGTCCCGGCAGGTTCCTGAAACGGTCTCGCAACGGCTCGAACCGGTCAGGCGGCTGCCTCAGGAACGTGTCGAGGTCTCCTCTGAACGCCTCTAACGCGGGCGCCGTTCCGGTCGAAGTGTCCCAATCAAGCTCGGGCCGGCCTGCGACCGAGAACGCGCCCCAGTAAGAGTGGCCTAGCTCATGCAGCACCGATCTCGGCACCGCCTCGCCTGCGCCCGCCCATGAGCCGTAGCCGTGGCTTCCGAACCATGCCGGTTGCTCCACCATCTGCCGGAAATCGTATCCGTCGATCCACTCCTCGCCTGCGAGAGTGAAGCGGTAGATCATCTTCACAGCGGCCAGCCTGTCCCGCACCCATTGCGACTGCTCAACCGGCTGGCCATCGGGCCACGGCTGTCTGCCAGAGCTGCCGGGACTGGCAGGACTGGCGGGACTGGCGGGACTGGCAGCGCCTGCGCTAACTGCCACGGGCGTTTGCGTCGCGGTACTTATGGCCGGAGTAGCCGGCGTGACGCGGCCGGCGCCTTTGCCGCTACACGCCGTCAGCAGTAGTGCAGACGCCAGAGCGCCAGTCGCAGCGAAAACGATGAGCCTGTGAAAATAGTGAAACCGCGTGTGCATCTCGGGTAACAAACATATACGTTCACAGTTGATAGGGAGTTCGTAGCAGCATCCACAGGGTCAACCACTTGTGCTAACCGCACGCCGCACACCGAAACCGGCAGCAAACCGCGTCACTCAGCGGCTCTTCAAGCTGCCGCTGAGACTGGTAATCCGTCCCGTCCGCCGGACTCTGCGAGCGCCGGAGGGCCGTGTCTCCAGGTGGCTCGTCGTCGCTCTTCTTGTCCTCTACGGCATCATTGCGTGGATGCTCCCGCGCGGAGACTCGCTATCTTTCACAGCGGCCGAAGCAGCGTCTGCAAGCCACCGCTACGGACTTCTGTCGTTTGAGATCGAGAACTTCCTCGACAAGTGGCTCCACCGGGTCTACACCGCGTTTCCCTGGACAGACACCGGAACAGCGGACAGGGAACGTGACCTCGCCCGTTACCTGGAGCTTGTGCCGCTCATCCGTAGTGTCGAGTTCAACGTCCTTGAAGAGTCCTCCAAAGACACCGTCGCTCCCGCGGCGCTCGCCGAACGGCAACGCGAACTGGACGACCTTCTGAGTGAGCGTGACGGGCTGCGCGACAGTGTGGAGGAGTACCTGGAGTCGGCGATCAGCGCCCGGCTTGTGGAGGTCGGCCTGAATGTGGCGGGCGATTTCATCTGGCCGCCCGTCGACTTCCGCATCGACAACCCGCCAAGCGTGCTGGTCATCTCACCGAGAGACCGCATCGACCGCGCTGAGACGATACTCATCGAGCCGGACATCTCAGTGGCAGACATGGAGCGCATAGAGAAGCTCCTGCTCGAAGAGAACAATCTGTCTGCCGCAATCATGCGCACTGGCGGCCTGGCAAGCTATCCAAACGTCATATCGTCCACCCGCGACCTGCTTCCCACGCTTGAGGTCGCGGCGCACGAATGGGTCCACGCGTACCTCTTCTTCTACCCGCTGGGCCGCTCTTTCTTCAGCGGCGGCCAGATGGTCGAGCTCAACGAGACGCTCGCCAACATCGTGGGCAACGAGATCGGCGGAGAGGCGTGGGCCCAACTCACCGGAAATCCGGCGCCTGTCCGGGAACCTCCGCCGCCGTTCACTTCACCAGACGAGCCGCCGGCGCCTGAGCCTGAGCCGGGCGAGTTCGACTTCTTTCGCTTTATGCGTGACACGAGGGTGCGTGCGGATGAACTCCTGGCGGCTGGCGAGACCGATGAGGCAGAGACGTGGATGGAGCGGCGGCGCGTCGAGCTCCAGGACAACGGCTATTTCATCCGGAAGATCAACCAGGCGTTCTTCGCTTTCAACGGGAGCTACGGCGACAGCCCTTCATCTGTAAGCCCCACAGCGCATCAAATGTGGGAACTACGCCAGCAAGAGAACGGCTCGGCCGGCCTTCTTAAAGCCGTCAGGGGCGTTTCGACGTACTCGGAATTCGAGGCGCTGCTGGACGCCCGCGGGATTGCCGTTGGCCGTTAAAGCGGCAGATAGAGCGCTTACTGCCGGGTTGAACCCCTGTACTTCGCTATACTTGTCGGCGGCTGTCCGCACCGGCCCAACGCCGTCTATGCCCTGTCCGGCTGAGGCGAGTTGTGGCGAGCGCACGGCTCTGTAATGTTCCGTCCCAGACGGCAAGCCCACCCGGTTCACGATACGAGCGGACCACGGGCAGACCAGGCCACGAACAGGTTGGAGGATCAATGGCAATCGCTAACAACGAGGGCGGCACGGTCGAGGACCTCAAGATGTACAGGCCGCCTCAGAACGAGGAGCCAAATGTACAGTTTGAGGACATCATCAACCGGCTGCGCAACTCGTTCAACACCCCCGGCGTAGGCGGCGGCGGCGCGCTGGTGATAGTGCTCGGGATCTTCTTCCTGTCACTCTTCATCTGGCTCGCGACAGGCTTCTATACCGTATCGCCGGCAGAACAGGCCGCACTCAGAACGTTTGGAGAGTTCCAGCGCTTCGAGACATCGGGCCTGCACTGGCACTATCCGGCGCCAATCGGCACCCGGAACGTAGTCTCCGTAACAACCACCCGGCAGCTCGAACTCGGCTTCCGTAGTGGAGAAGATGGCAACAGCGCACCCAGATCTGTGCCTGAAGAGTCTCTGATGATCACCAGCGACGAGAACATCGTCGACGTGCAGGTCGTTGTGCAGTACCGCGTCGGCAGCTTGCGAGACTTCCTCTTTGCGGTAGACGACCCCGGAGACAGCGACCGCGGCATCGCATCCGGTCAGCCAGACGGCACGACCCTGCGGGACATAGCAGAGACCGCGGTTAGGCAGGTTGTTGGGGCCAGGAACATTGACGACGTCCTGACAACGGAGAAGGAACGCGTCCAGACAGATATTCTTCTGAAGATGACCGAGCTCGCTCAGTTTTACAGCACGGGCATAGAGATTCAGAACGTCCTGTTGCAGAACGTTAATCCGCCAAAAGAAGTCCAGGCGGCATTTGAGGACGTGGTGAGGGCACGGGAAGACCGTGAGACCACGATCAACCAGGCCCTGGCCTACGAGGCGGCGCAGATACCGAAGGCGGAGGGTGAGGCGGCAAGGATCACCGAGGCTGCACAGGGCTTCAGGAACGGCCGTATCGCCAAGGCCCAGGGTGAGGCAGACGGATTCCTCGCCATTCTGGAAGGCTACCGCGGCTCGCCGGATGTGACGCGCCGCCGCCTCTACCTGGAGGCGATGGAGGAGATCCTTCCGGGGGTGAAGAAGTTCATCCTCTCAAGTGAAAGCGGCGTCCTGCCGTTCCTGCCAATTGGCGGCTCAAATACGAGCTTGATCCCGGCTTCGGTTGGAGGGGGCGCCTGATCATGGCAAAAGTACTTATCCCCACAGTAATAGTCGCCATACTGGCGCTCATCGTCCTGCCGCAGATCTTCTTCACCGTCGACGAGACGCAACTGGCCATCGTGACCAGGTTCGGAGAGTTCAGGCGGGCGCATAACAACCCGGGCCTGCGAGTGAAGACGCCGTTTGTCGATTCGGCTACCAAGTTCGACAAGAGGCTTTTGAGGGCAGACGCGCCGAGTGCCTCACTGCTGACCTCTGACAAGCGGAACCTGGTGATCGACTCATACGCCAGGTATCGCATCGTTGACCCGTTGCTCTTCTTCAGGAGCCTGGGTAGTGAGCGGGAAGCCGCCAGCCGAGTCGCCGCAATTGTCAACTCGCAGCTCAGAAGCGAGGTGGCTCTGGACCTCCAGTCAGACATCATCTCGGAGACACGAGAAGAGGTGATGCGGCGGGTGACGATCGGCAGCAACCGCGCTGAGATCGACCGCAATACCGCGCTCTCGTTGGAGCCCGTCCTGGGCCTGCGAAATCCTGAGATTACGATCCAGATATCTCCGATCGTGCAGGACCCGGTAAACCAGGTGCGTGCCAGGCCGCCCACGACCGTTGAGTTTGAGGCGCTCATCCGCGAGCCTTCCCCACCGGAACTGGCAGGCCTTCAGGCCGCTTACTTCCAACCGCTGGCGAGGCGGCTCGGAGTGGAAGTGGTTGATGTCCGCATCAAGGGCGCTGACTTCCCTGTAGACATCGCCAGCAGCGTCTTCAACCGCATGCAAGCCGAACGGGAACGCATCGCAAGCGGTCTCCGTGCCGAAGGCGCACAGCGCGACGCCGAGATCAGGGCTGACGTTGACAGGGACGTTGAGATAACGCTGGAGACGGCGCGTGGCCGAGCGTCACTGCTACGAGGTGAGGGAGAGGGAGCGGCGATCACGATCCTGGCAGACGCGCTCGAGCAGGACCCCGAGTTCTACGACTTCCAGCGAACGCTTGAGGCGTACCGCATCGCGCTGGACGCAGACACCACGATACTGCTCGATTCGAACAGTGACCTGTTCAAGTTCCTGCAAGACCCGTTCGGTGACACGGCAAACAACTAGTCCAAGACTAGCTGTTCGACATTGAGCCGATGCAAGAAGACCCCGGAGTTCCGGGGTCTTTTTGCATATCCGGCGGTGACTGGCGCTATCAGGTCCCAGCCCCCGGAGCCCTGCGCGACCGCGTAAGAAACCCAGGCCTCAACGCAGACCGCCGGGAAACAAGATCAGAGCAGGTTGTGTAACCGCGGGCCAAGTATGACGCGCGCCGCGGCCACGATAACGGCCGCAGTGATGATGAAGAGAACCGCCTCTCCCGGCGTCCCGCGCACAGCCAGCCCGAGCGCAGTACCGGCGGCGGGCGCGTGCTCCGTGTTCGTTACGCTCATCAACAGCACAACCAGCCCGAGCGCGACCGCCCCGGAAAGGTCAACAAACCATGTGGCGTCTGCCACTGAGCCGGGCAACGCCAGGCCTATGCCGACGACGATGTATGCGGCGACAACACCGGATAAATGGCCTCCCACGATGTGTGAGGGAGCAGACGCCACCGAGTGTGGCACGAAGAAGACGATGGCCACCGACGAGACGATAGCGGCGACTATGGCGCCACTGGAGATGACGTCCTGCGCCAGCAGCACCACCCAGAGCAGCATCGCGGCCAGTATGGATTGACCGACGTATGTGCGCCACCTGTGAGTGAAATGCGGGTCAATTCACCTGAAAGCCCGTGTGTGACGCGCCGACTGCAGGCGAGTCCGGCGCGGCCGGACTACCGTATGCCGGTCCGGGGTCCTGGCGCCTCCCGCTTGTTGTGAGCCTGGCATGAATGCGTGGTCTTCCCGCGGTTGCTCGAACTATGTGCCGATGCGCTATCTCGCTATCCGGGGTGGCGTTTGGCGGCGGCCCGGACGCAATCGCCGGAATTGCGAACAGTGACATCAGTAATTGCGTTGAATTTCACAAATCAATAACATATGTTCACTCATCTGCCGGTTCAGATTGCTAATGACAACCAATACGCATTTAGACCACGAGACGCGCCTTAACCAGATCCTCGCCGCTGCGCGGGAGTTGATCGCAGCCGGCGGCGTTGGAGCGCTGACTGTGCGAGGCATCGCACGGAAGGTCGGCGTCACAGAGGCTGCGATATACCGTCATGTCGACAGCAAGGCCCAGGTCCTTGTCATGTTGCTCGAAGACGTGCGCCAGTCTGTCCTCGGAACGATTGCGCAGACAACAGCGCCAGACCTGCATGCGCTCGACAAGCTGGAGCACGCGCTGCAACACCATCTCTCGTTCATCGAATCCCGGCGCGGCATCTCATTCGTCGTCATTGCAGAGGCGGCACAGTTCCAGGAGCCGAGGGTGCGCAGCGCAGGTAAGAAACTGGTAGAAGACTATCTCACCGTCGTCGAAGGATTCATCCAGCAGGGCATCGACTCCGGCGAGGTCGAGCCGTCGATCAACCCGTCTGCGGCGGCCACAATGTTCTTTGGGATGATCCAGGCGTCGGTGACCCGCTGGCTGTTCGACTCGGCGGCTCATCCCCTTGCGGAGAATGTTCTGAGCCTCTGGCGCCTGTACAGGACTTCGCTTGAGCCTGTTCGCAGTGTAGAATCCGCAAGCTAAGCGGGAACAGGCGGAAAGCAGGTTGTTCGCACGTAAGGAGCCCTGAATGGCGCTCGTCACGATAGACGGCCACATTGGCGCAGGAAGCGCCCAGCTCGGCCGCAGCGTTGCCCGCATGCTTGACCACACATACGTGAACAGGCTCCTGCTGCCCGGTCACACAGCCTCCGAAGAGCCGGTCCAGCAGAAGATGAGACTTTCGGACCGCGTCTGGTCGATCATCGAGAAGACCGTCCGTGGCGTCGCGCTCGGCAACGCAGCCGGTGATCCGTACTTCGCTACCGCCGAGCTGATGATGTATCCGCTCACATGGGACTCATCGCCCGGCGCGCCAATGGCCCCTGACGCGGCAGAAGGCGAAGAGCACCCGCACTCTATCCAGGCCCTGCTCAAGAACGGCCAGTCAGTACTGGTGCAACGAGCGGGCGCGGTGGCGCTCAAGGGCCATGAACAGGTGCTGAAGATCGGCGTGTTCGCCTCCTGGGAGGACCACGTCGCCAGGACCATGCGCTCCCAGGGCTTCTCCAGGACCTCCCAGGCAGACCGTATGATCCGTGAGCGGGAAGAGGCGCAGGCGCAATACTTCGAGTCGATACACTCCGCCCATCCTGAAGACGAGAGCCTGTACGATATCTGCGTCAACACATCTCGTGAGCAGATCAACCTGGCCGCGGTCCGGATAACCCGCGCAGCGCGTAATGGCTGGCCGGAGCTGGCGGCGAGCGTCTGAGGACACGGTCGTCAGCGCAGTCCGCGTGCCGCCGGTGTTATTCTGAGCCAGCGAGCCTTGCGTTCCGCGCCGGAAACGCGCCACCTCCGCAGCGTCCTTCGACGCCTTTTTTCAGACCACCTGACTGGAGCTAAGACACTTGGCAAGGACCAAACCTGAGGTCGGCAAGACTGTGACAGCAGGCGAGGTGATGACCTCGCCCGTTATTACGGTCCGCTCAGATGTGACCGTATCGGAGGCCGCGAACCTGATGCTGGTGAACCAGGTCGGATCAGTTATTGTCCTCGATGAGAACGGCCACTTCGCCGGACTGTTTACTGAGCGGATGTTGCTTCCGAAAGAGGCGTTGGTGCCGTTCATGCGTGGTAAGGCGTTCCGCGTCCTTGGACGTGAAGTCGGGGACTTCGAGAACATCGAGGAGACGATGGCAGAGGTGCGGTCGCTGAAGCTCAGCGAGGTCATGAACACCAGCGCCAGACCTGTCAGCCGGGATACGCACATCGCAGACGTCGTTGAGCGAATGGTGAGCGACGAAGTGCACCACGTTTGCGTTGTAGAGGACCGCAAGCCGGTTGGAATCATCTCCAGGCACGATCTGTTGAGGCTATTCTTCGACCCCGCCGGTCCTGCAGACCCGCCCGGCAAGGGCACGTAACCTGGCAAAAATTCCTGACACCGTTTCAGCTAAACATCGTCTTCAGCCGCTTCTCGCACTCAGAGATATCCTTCTGGCTGTCCACCGTCAGCCACGTCGCCTCAGACCGTAACGCAGCCATCCGCCTCTCCGCCGCAAGCTCCTGGAACGTCGTCGTCTCGTGGTCCCCAACCTCGGGAAGACGCTGCTCAAGCGAGCGGTCAAATAGATAGACCCCGGCGTTTATCCAGAGTGGCAGCCGCCCCTTTTCAACGAAGCGGGTCACCGTGCCGTCTTCATCGCTTTCGACTGTGCCGTACTGGCTCATGTAAGGCGCAAGCATGATGGTGGCGAGCGCGTCCCGCCGCTCATGCAGCGCCGTCATCTCAGACAGCCGCTGGTCCGTTACGTTGTCGCCGTTCGTCACCAGCACCGTGCCGGCGTCCGGCGGCACCTGAGACATGCCCTTGCGCACAGCGCCGCCGCGGCCGAGCGGACGGTCCTCGAGCGAGTAGTGAGCATTGACTCCGAACTTGCTGCCGTCACCGAAGAAGTCCCTGATCGTCTCGCCCAGGTATCCGCACAGGAACACGATGTCCGTCACGCCCTGTGAGCGCATCCACTCAACCTGGTAAGAAAGCATTGGCCTGCCGTTCAGGCTGATCATCGGCTTCGGGACCGTATCCGTGAGCGGCTTCAGCCTCTCGCCTCGGCCCCCGGCAATCGTCAGCGCGTAGAACTGGTCGCTCAAAGTAATTTTGTCCGTTCGAGGAGTGCGTCCGCTCCGGGTCTACGGTCACGAGCAAGATCAAATGTTAGTTCGGCTGCGCGAGGCCGGTTGCCCCGTCTGCGAAAAGGCCGAGAATAGCACGCGTCGCTCGTGCCAGACGCATGGAACACCGCTACGAGACGCGGACAGTTGCCAGTCGAAAACCGGCTGCCGGCCGCCTAAAGACCGGTCGTGTTCGTGCCGTTCCGCAGCTCGGTCCAGACCCGCTCGATCGACTCGACGGCCGTCGCCTTCTGCTGCCCGATCACACGATTGCCTCCGGCGGTTAAGACAACAGAGCCGAACGTGATACCAACCACATTGCCCTGCAGGTCCAACACCGGCCCGCCGCTATCGCCGGGATCAGCGTCTGCGTCGAAGATCACAACGCCGACGCCACCTACGTCATTACCCTCGTCTGCCCGCTCGGATGCGCTGTCAAGCACATTGCCCAGGTGACGCACCACGGTCGAGATCACGCCGGTGTGAATCACCGGGAATCCACCTGATGAGTTGACCGAGTAGCCCATCTGGATGATCTGCGTCCCTGCGTCCAGGGCCACCACCACGCGCGTCGGCAGCGCCGGAGCGCCGTGGTCAACCTGCACCGCCGCAAGGTCACGCTTGGTGTCAACGGCTCGCACCGTTCCAACCTTCGTCTGCACTCCGCCGCCTGGGAGCGGTATCTCAACCGTGACGACAGACGCCCCGGAAACGACATGTTCATTGGTGATGATCCAGCCGTCCTCAATGGCCCAGCCAGATCCATACGAGCTTCCTGAACTGACCCTCACAACAGACAGCCGCAGGCCCGCATACAGGTCACTCGGGACCGGTATGGCCGTTGGCGTCGCTGGCGGCGCCGGAGGCGCTGTCGGCGTAGGCGGCGGTGTTGCAGTCGGCTGTGGAGTAGCGGTCGGCGCCGGCGTAGGTTCAGGAAGCGTAGTCGCCGTTGGAGCGGGCGTCGCGGTTGGCGCAGGAGTTGCGGTGGGTAATTGAGTTGGGATGGCCTGTGGAGTTGCAGACGGCAGAAGCGTCGCGGTTGGCTGCGGCGTGACCGTCGGCGCCGCCTCCAGCGCAAGTTGTATGCGGGCGTCGATCGTGGCGTCGATATCGGTGTCCGAGCCACACGCCGATGCGACAAGCGCAATGAGCGCAACGAGCGTGAGACCGCCATTCCGTCCAAGCGTTAAGTTCATACAAAATCCCGGCATCGTGCCTGTGTCCAGGCACATTCTCCCGGCACAGCCTGTCAGACGGACGTGTGCCAGCACCAAACAGTGAGCCCGGACTGGCGTTGCAGGGTATACGGCTCGCAACTTGCCCGCAATTGGCCGCAGACTCTGCGGTCTGGCCAAAGCGGGCCAGCGCCGGTCAACTCTGGCCAGCGCCGGACCTCAGCGCACGGCGTCCGCCACCAGTTCCAACAACCTCCCGCCCTGGGACGGATCTTCCTGCTCATACGTTCCCGGACTGCGCACGACTATCAGGTCGAGAGACGGGCATGCCCAGATGTGCTGCCTCCCGTTTCCGCTGGCAGCGAAGGCGTCTCGCGGAAGGTCAGGCCACATCTGCCCGCGATCGTTGCACCAGAAGCCCAGGCCGTAGCGGTGGCTCTCTTCCGGCTCGTTCGCCAGCACGTCTGCGTTGACACGCGTCGCCTGCCGCATCCACTCCTCAGGGACCACCTGGGCGCCGTCCCAGACACCGTAACGCATCCACAGGAGACCGCACCTCGCCATGTCATACGGCGTCATCTCGTATCCTGTGAAGTAGCCGAACACCCCGAGCTTCGCCCCGTGCGGAGGTTTAAAGTTGCGGTATTCCCATGACCATGTGCCGCCTATCGGGTCCCGCACCTTCCACTCCGTCAATGTGCCGAACCCCGCGCCGCGCTCAGGGTCACCGGTCTTGTACAGGCTGTAAGCGGACGCGACGGCGTGGGTCAGGATGTTCATGCCGAACGTCTGGTAGTTGAACACTCTGCCCGGCGCCTCACCCGGCTTCATGTAACCGGACGTATTGCCGATCAGTTGCCGGAACGT
Organism: Chloroflexota bacterium; assembly: GCA_027624075.1. Classification (GTDB taxonomy): domain Bacteria; phylum Chloroflexota; class Dehalococcoidia; order Lucifugimonadales; family Lucifugimonadaceae; genus JAJCYX01. Next base: position 52,699 of record JAQBUH010000011.1, on the reverse strand, counting down.
GATGCCCTCGTTTTCCGGAAAGGCGTGCCTGTCAGGTTTTGGGCCCTCGCCCGGCGCCACGTCCATCATCTCCGGGTAGTAGTCCGCCACGCGGTCGTCCACCGACCCGATCACGCCTTCCTGGACTGCGACTCCCAGGACACAGGAGAAGGTGGACTTCGAGGCCGAGGCCTGCTGCGCGCGCTCAAGCGGGTCGATGCGGAAGTTCCACTCGGCGGCGATCTGGCCGTGCCGGACTATCAGCGCTCTGTACGGCGTATTTTCCGCCTCCGAAGCCTGCCAGCTGCCCGCCTCCATCAAGCGCCTCCGGTCGAAGCCAAGCGCCTCCGGCTCTGCGCACGGCCAATCACGGCCCGGCCATGTTGTACCGCCCTCGATGCTCATGTCGCGCCGTTTCCGTTGTCGCTGATCGCGCCGTTTGGCCTACCACTTACCGGCAAATAGATGTCGATTTTTGCAGAGCTGGTGCGTCGTGAAATCGAGATGACCCCGAAACGGCCGACATTGGCCGGACCGGACCGCTCTCCGGCCAGGGACTGGCAAGCACGGGCCGGCACCGGTTAACTCCAGAAGGCAACCTCAAATGAGATACCTGGCAATGATATTCGCCGGAAGCACGGAGCGTCCGGCGCCGGATCATGAGAACAGACTGCTTAAGGACGAGTACGCGAGGTTCAACAGGGAGGCAAAAAACGCCGGAGTGTTGCTCGGAGGCGAGGCGCTTCAGCCGGCCGAGACGGCTACCGTCGTGCGAATGACGGAGAGCGGCGCCGCCATCACAGATGGCCCGTTCACCGGGTCGAATGAGGCGCTCGGTGGATTCTATATGCTCGAGTGTGAGAACCTCGACCAGGCGTTAGAGTGGGCGGCCAGGATCCCGGACGCCCGATGCGGTGGAGCCATCGAGGTGAGGCCCATCCTGGAGCTGAATGTCCTGGACGCCGGCCGCCCGCTGTGAGCCGGCACTGGCACAGGACCTGGAGGGCACGCTCATTTGAACAGATACATGATCTTGATCCACGGAGACGGTGAGGCGTTCGCAGCGCTGTCTCCCGAAGACGCGCAACGGATGATCGAGTCGCTAAGGCCGTTCGAAGAGACTGTGGCCCGTGAGGGCATACTGCTCGGCACGCACAGGCTGGCGCCTGCGTCGACCGCAACCCTGGTGAAGATCAGGGGCGGCGAGCGGTCGATAACGGACGGCCCTTTCACCGAGACGAAGGAGCAGTTCGGCGGCTACTACCTCGTCGAGGCACAGGATGAGGCGCAACTGTTGAGGTGGATGGAGCTTATCCCGGCGGTCATGGACTCGACGCTTGAGATACGCCGTGTCATCGAGGAGGAGCGCAGCGTGCCGTGAGCGAGTCCCGCGGGTCACGGCCAACGCCCTCTCCAACTCCGGCTGACGCCATCGACCGGGTGTTCCGCCACGAGCACGGCCTCATCATCGCAACCCTGATTCGCTCCCTCGGCGACTTCGATCTTGCCGAGGAGGCGCTCCAGGACGCAATGACGGTTGCGCTCGACCGCTGGCAGCGTGACGGCGTGCCTGACAACCCTGGCGCATGGCTGACCACCGCGGCGCGGCGCAAGGCTATCGACCGTCTGAGGCGCGACAAGGTCAGGGACAACAAACAGTCTGCTCTGGCATCGGGAGACGACCAGGAAACGGAGTTCGAGATGGTTGAGAACGCCTCCGGCTCCGCTCTCGTGGACGACAGGCTCAGGCTGATCTTCACCTGCTGTCACCCTGCCATCAACGTCGAGGCACAGCTCGCTCTCACACTGCGCACGCTGGGCGGCCTGACAACTCCCGAGATCGCAAGGGCATTCCTCGTCCCAGAGCCGACGCTTGCCCAGCGCCTGGTGCGTGCCAAGCGCAAGATCAAGGACGCCCGTATACCTTACAGAGTGCCGCCAGACCACCTGCTCCCTGAGCGAGTGCCGTCTGTCCTTGCGGTGATCTACCTGGTGTTCAACGAGGGCTATTCTGCGACCGCCGGCGACGACCTGATCCGCTTTGAGCTGTGCGATGAGGCGATACGGCTTGGCCGCGTGCTTTGCCTGTTGATGCCAGACGAGCCAGAGGTCGCTGGGCTGCTCGCGCTGATGCTCCTGCAGGACTCCCGTAAGAATGCCCGCGTGGACGCTGACGGCAACCAGGTTTTGCTTGAGTCGCAGGACCGCACGCTTTGGAACAGCGATCAGATCGCCGATGGAACCGAGCTTCTCGTGGCCGCTCTGAGGAGGGGCGCGCCGGGCGTCTATCAGTTGCAGGCGGCGATAGCCGCGGTGCACTGCGAGGCGAAGACCGCTGAGGAGACTGACTGGCGGCAGATCGTGTTGCTCTACGACGCCCTGCAGAGCGCACAGCCTTCGCCTGTGGTGAGCTTAAACCGAGCGGTCGCGGTGGCGATGGCCGGACAACTTGAGCGCGCTCTTGCCATCGTGGACGGTCTGGCAAAAGACCAGCGCATGGAGCGATACCTGTTCCTGTATTCGACCCGGGCCGACCTCTTGAGGCGGCTCGGCAGGTATGCGGAGGCGGCCGCGGCGTATCGCCAGGCGCTCGAGCTTGCAGACAGTGCGCCGGAGCGCAGGTTCCTGCGTCGTAGGATCGAAGAGGTCACAGGCGCGTGAGAGTCCGGGCCGGAGCGAAGTTTGAGTTCGGCGGTTCGATGTGCCGGAACAGATCGTTTGTCCCGTCTGCCCGGACGGTAGCGACAGCGGCAACGTTGAACGGAGACGGCGATGAAGTATCACTTGCAGAGACCGACGGGCCATTCGCAGAAAACCAGAGAGCGGCTGGGCTGAGCCTACATACTCGAGTGTACTGGTATGGACGAAGCCATGAGCTTCTCGTCGAGGATGCCATGCGCGTTCCACAGATCGGTTGAGGTGAGGCAGATGCTCGAAGACTGAGCCATGCCGCGTAAAATGCGTTCAGCCCGCCCACTCGGCCAGACCCGTTCAGCAGGCCAACTCAGCCAGACAGGTACGGAATGGTCTGCGGACCCTGCGGCAGCACACACAGCGTCGCCCCACGTCCGGCATTTGCCAGCGCTGCCTCCACCGCATTCGTTACATCGTCCACCGGCTCGAAGTGCGCCGCTCGCAGTTGCTCATCGCTCAACATCCCGGCCTTCACCTGTACTCGCGCCCGCTCCTGCACCATTGCCTGAATCTGCACCTGCCACTGGTCAGGCACGCGGTAACCAGGCGAGTTGATGAGCGACAGCAACTCGCCCGGAGAGCTGCCCGAGGCAAGTATCTCTGCGTACGAGCCATGATCGGGGATCCCGTCACGGCACTCCGCTGCGCAGATGATCGTGCCGCCCGTCTTCACGACTTTCGCCGCCGCAGACATCCCCTTGACAGCCTGGTACAGGTTCTGGTCGAGCGGAAACCCGGAGTTCGTCGTCAGCACCACATCGAACGGCGCCTCAACCGGCCGCATCGCAGTCCGCCTTGCCACCTCACACGCCGCCGCGTGCTCCGCGAATAGCTCACCTGCGAAGACCGCGGTGACCTCCTTGTGGCGGTTCAGCGTCACGTCGATAGCGAAGTCGACGCCGGTCATGCGGGCGATCTCGCGGACATCGTCGTGCACAGGATTGCCGTGCGTGACGCCCCACGTGGCGTTCGGGGACCCGATGTGCGCCGCATCGTGCAGCGTCATCACGGTCTCAAGCCCGGCCAGTCCGGGCGCAGCCATCTTCGGCCCGCCGCTGAATCCTGCGAAGAAGTGCGGCTCGACAAAGCCGGTAGTGATCCTGAAGTCGCAGTCGAGCCACTCTGCGTTCATCAGCACCTCGACACCGTTGCCAGTCGTGCCGGCCCGCCGCAACGTCGACTCGTCCCTCGCCACGTGGTTCACGACCCGGTAACTGCTGACAATCTCCGCTCCGAGCATCTGGTCGAGCTCTTCGGCCGTGTTTGCGCGGTGCGTGCCGGTCGCAACGAAGATGGTGAATGCGTCGGCACCGACCTCGGTCAACTCTTCGAAGATCGCCTCGAGCATCTGGCGGCGTGGCTGAGGCCGCGTGAAGTCGCAGACCGAGATGCCGACTCGTTGGCCGGGACGGACGAGTTCGCGAAGGCGGGCAGTCCCGTCCGGCCTTCGCACCGCGTCCATCAGCGCCGCATGCATGTCGGGCAAAGCGGCTGTATGCGCCGGCTCGATCACTGTGGCCGTCTGCGGAACCTCAACCTCAAGCCCGTCTGTACCGTAATCAAGCCGTAACTTCATGGTAATTAGGGTCACTCCGGCGGCAGACGTTTCAGGCCTGTAGCTCTCAAGTTACCGCAGTCCCTTCGGCCCCGCTCGATGCGCCGGTAATCGGTCCGGCGCGGTTGAGTGGGAAACACAGCGATCGTCGTGGAGCGGCTGCCGCTTTTCTCTCTTTTTCGAAGATCGTCTCAGTTCATCCCAGTTCGGCTGGCGACAAAGTGTGTCACAGTTTCCGCACGCGCCGCTGGGAAACACCCACTCTGGAGGCAGGCTCGTATCTCTATTCAGTGAGTTCTCGCAGCCGCACTCGCGTTCCCGGTCCAGTCGAGAATACGTGAGGGCGTCGGGGAGTCCAGACATGACACACGAACTGCAGGCGAAAGCCAACGAGCTTATACACGCTCTCGGCGCGCTCAGCGTTGCGCAGGAGAGCCGTGTCGGCTCAGACGACATCTCCGAACTCACACAGCGCGCCGTTGACCTCAAAGAAGAGTTGCTCGCAGCCTACTCCGATACGAGCCGGGCCTACTGACCGTCACGCGTCCGGGTGATATCCAGCCCAACAGACCGGCCAAGCCGCAGTGCGCCCGGCTTCCTGAGACTCACGTCCACGCGCCTCACCATCTCGTCCTCCAGGCAGATCCGCGCCACGCCGTCTGCCAGTCTCTCCACCAGCCCGAAGCTAGAGCCTTCCACAAAGTCCCGCACCTTCTGGCTGATCGTGCGGTAGTTCACCGTGTCTGAGATGTCATCGCTCTCCGCAGCCGGCGAAAGGTCGGCGTACAGCGTAAGGTCAATCTCGACCACCTGTTTCGCAACCCGCTCCCAGTCATTGATGCCGATGACGCAGTGGAAGCTCAGTCCCTCCAGCCTGATCCGGTCCAGCGGCCGGTCGCTCATGCCCGGTTCCAGACCGGGATCGTTGCGCCGTTAATGTTTCCGCCCGCCTCCGTGCAGAGGAACGCCATCGTCTCAGCGATATGCTCGGGCTTCACCCACTTCGAGAAGTCCGCGCCAGGCATCCCTGAGCGATTGGCGGCGGTGTCAATGATCGAGGGGACAATGGCGTTGCAGGTGACGCCACCTGCGCCGGACTCGTCTGCTATCGACTGCGTCAGCGCTATCACCGCCGCCTTCGCTGCGCCGTATGCGGAGTTTCCCGCAGTGCTCTTCAACCCCTGCTTCGCCCCCACATTGACTATCCGTCCCCAGCCGTTGCCGGTCATGTGCGGCAGGGCTGCGCGAGACATGTTGAGCGCGCTTCGGAAGTTAACCGCCATCAGCCTGTCGACAGTCGCGTCATCGATCTCGCCAACAGGCGGCTGGGGCGACCACGTGCCAACGATGTTGAGCAGGATGTCTATCCGTCCGTGGTCGCGCACAGCGCACTCGACGGCTTGCGCCGCCTGAGCAGGGTCTGTCACGTCGAGCCGCGTCGGCGCCTCACCTGCCCGGTTGCACACTGAGACCGTCGCCCCGGCGTCTGTGAATACCTTGACGGCGGCGCTGCCAAGCGCTCCTGACGCGCCGGTTATCAGCGCAATGCGGCCGTCGAGGCCGGAGATCGATGACATGACATTCCTCTACCTGATGTGACGTCCGCCGTCGATGTGCAGCGTCTCGCCCGTTATGAAGTCGTTCCCGATCAGTGACAGCACAGCGGCGGAAACCTCGTTCAGCGTGCCCATGCGCGCAGCCGGTCCCAGCTTCGTCTCCACCGGCCCGAGCCGCTCAACAACCATGTCTGCCGGCGGCAGTATTGCGCCCAGCGCCAGTTCGCTCACCTGCACGTTCGGCGCCATTGACACCGCAAGCGAGCGAGTCAGTCCCGATAGCGCCGCCTTGCTGACGCCGTACGCAAACCGCTTTGCGCGTGCCGTCCTCCAGTCGTTCAGGTTGATCACCTTGCCCTGCTCCCCGTCCGGCATCGCACGGTACATCGCCTGCGCCAGCAGAAACGGAGCGCGGAAGTTCACCGCCATGTATCGGTCCCACTCATCAAGCGATGTGTCCTCGAAGCTGCCCGGACTGAACATCGACGCGCTGTTGACGAGGATGTTCAGGTGTCCTAGCGACGATCTGACCGTGTCGACGAGCCTGACCGCGCTGCCGGCGTCTGCCAGGTCCGCCTGGAACGAGTCTGCGCTCACGCCCATCGACCGTGCCACTTCGACCGTCTCTGCTGCATCGCCCTCTGAGCGGTTGAAGTGCACGGCGACGTTTGCTCCGGACTCTGCAAGCGCAAGGGCTATTGCCCGCCCAACGCGCCGTCCGCCGCCTGTGACCAGTGCCGTACTGCCGGAAACCTTCAATAGATCGCTCCGTGCCCGCTGACCCGCGTAGCCTATGAGCCGCCGCGCGCTCTGAGGTGGGACATGAACTCGTCCCTGGTTGACGAGTTGTCCCTGAACTGGCCACGCAACGAGCTTGTGGTCATTACCGTGCCTGGCTTTTTGACTCCGCGCATGGCGGCGCAAAGGTGATGCGCCTCGACCACGACGCCGACGCCCCGCGGCATAACCAGTTCGTCTATGGCGGCGGCTATCTGTTGCGTCATCCGCTCCTGCACCTGCAGCCGCTTCGAGAACATGTCCACGAGGCGAGGGATCTTGCTCAGGCCAACGACCTTCTTGTCCGGGAGGTAGCCGACGTGCGCCTTGCCGTAGAACGGCAGCATATGGTGCTCGCACAGGCTGTAGAAGTCGATGTCCTTGACCACAACCATCTCGTCGTACTCGACTTCAAACAGCGCGTTGTTGAGCACCTTTGCGGCGTCGAGCGCGTAGCCGGAGAGCAGTTCGTCGTACATGTTGGCAACGCGCATCGGCGTGTCTGCCGTGCCGGACCGATCGGCGTTCTGGCCTATCGTCGAAAGTATTCCACTGACCGCTGTCGCGATCTTCTTCTTGCACTCGCCACTGAGCTGGATGCCGTCCTCAAACTCCAACTCAGCCAGCGGCCTGCCGTTCACACTGGTCGTATCGGCCATGTTGACCCTTCTTCCCGGTCGTCACTGTCTTGAACGATATTGAGCGGGGTGCGCATGTGAGCGGAGGCAGTCACAGCGCCAGCAGGTGCGGTCTGCCCTGGCCTCCTGAGACGGCAGGCACGAAGTGGACTTCTGTGTCTTCTTCGAGCTTCTGTAGCAGCCCCTGACGCGTTGCGGCGTGGCCGCAGACCGCCGCAAGCCCAGGCTTCAGCCTGCCGTCTTGCAGCAGGTGCCCGCTGATGCCGGGGTAAGCGGCCTCAAGGTTGTCGATCAGCTCGCCGAGCGTTGCGCCCGGCACGTTCACCTGGCCGTTGCCGCCGGTGTATTTCCGAAGAGCAAATGAAACGAAGACCTTCGCCATATCTAAAACTCCAGTAGCGCAATTCTACCGGTTAGATGCGGACTGTACGCGCAGAGATGGACTGACGGCGTTGCCGCGTGGATTAGCGACGAGCGGCGCGGTCTGTGACGAGCGATGCCGCAGGCGGCTTCCGCCGACGCGCGAAGGCCAGCTTCGGCAGCAATCCGCAATTCTTCGGCTAACGAGCGGCGTTGAACAAAGCGGGCCGGCCACTCTCGAAGAGCAGCCGACCCGCATTTTTTTCTAACCGTTCCACATTGAGCCGTCCAGGCTGGCTCACCTGCGGGCGCATCTGCCGCAGGGGCCGCCTGAGACTCCAGCGGCGCCTCGATCAGGGCAAGAAGGCAACGCCTAGCTGCCCATCGCCTCAATGATCCTGCCCGGCTTGATCGGAAGGTCCAGGATTCGCTTCCCGGTCGCATCCTTCACCGCGTTTGCCACGGCCGGCAGCGGCGGCGCAAGTGGCACCTCGCCAACGCCGCGGACGCCGTACGGGTGCAGCGGGTTCGGCACCTCAACGAGAATCGTGTCGATCATCGGCATGTCAAGCGAAGTCGGCATCCGGTAGTCCAGGAAGGTGTGGTTCGCCATGGAGCCGCTGTCGGTGATGAAGTACTCCTCATTCAGCGCCCAGCCAATTCCCTGTGCGACGCCGCCCTGGATCTGCCCCTCTACGTACGACGGGTGGACCGCCTTTCCCACATCCTGCACGGCCGTGTACCGAATGACATCGGTCTTGCCCGTGTCAGGGTCGATCTCGAGGTCGCAGATGTGCACCCCGTAAGCGGCGCCAGCCGCCGCCAGGTTTACTGACGCCGTCGTCGTGATCGGGCCGCCCGTGTCACCTATCCTGGCCGCAAGGTCCTTGAACCCAATGCTCAGCTCAGGGTCTGAGCCGGAGCTGAACTTGCCAGCGGCGAACTTCACATCCGAAGGGTCGATGCCCCAGAGGACCGAGGCCCGCTTGCTCATCTCACCGACCAGCTTGTTCGCCGCCTGCCACCCTGCGTAGCCCGTGGCGTAGGTCGTCCGGGAGCCGCCAGTGGTGCCGGTAAAGCCGATGCTGTCCGTGCTCGGGATGAACGGGTGAACGGCCTCAGCCGGAAGTCCCAGCACCTCCGCCACCTGCATCGCGATCGAAGCCCGGGTCCCGCCGATGTCGGCGGAGCCCTCATTCATCGCCACCGTGCCGTCGTCTTGCAGCATCAGGTCAACCGTCGACTTACCACCGCCGTTCATCCAGTAGCCGGACGCAATGCCGCGACCGCGCAGCATGCCGTTCGTTGACGGCTTGAGCGGCGTCTTCCAGTGGTCAGAGTCGCGTGCCGCCTCGAGCGTCTCGATCAGGCCGACCTTCCCGAACATCACGCCATCGCCGCGGCGCGTTCCCTCTCTCGACGCGTTGTCGAGCCGGAACTTGATCTTGTCCCAGTTCATCTGGTCGCAGATCTCGTCCACAACCTGCTCGATGGCGAAAGCGGCCTGCGGAGAGCCGGGAGCTCTGTATGCGGCGGACTTCGGCTTGTTCACGACAACGTCGTAGCCGTCGATGCGGCTGTTCGGGATGTTGTAGCAGCCGTAGATGCAGATGGCGCCTGCCCCGATGGCCGAGCCAGGGAACGCGCCTGCCTCGTATCGCAGGTCGGACGCGCATGCCTTGATCTTGCCATCCTTCGTCACGCCCATCTTCACCGTGATCTTGCCACCCGGCGCGGGGCCGGACGCCTCGAACACGGAGTTGCGGTCCATGATCATCTTGACCGGCCGGCCGCCGGACTTCTTCGACAGAATGGCCGCAACCGGCGCAAGGTACACCTTCGTCTTGCCGCCGAAGCCTCCGCCGATCTCGACGGGGTAGACGGTGACCTGTGACTCCGGGATGCGCAGCATGCCGGCGGTCTGGTCGCGCACTGCGAACATGCCCTGGGTGCTCGACCATGCGGTCACGTGCCCCGACTCGTCCCAGATTGCCGTCGCGTTGTGGGGCTCGATGTAGCCCTGGTGCACCATCTGCAGTGTGAAGGTGCGCTCGACCACCAGGTCTGAGTCTGCGAAACCTTTCTCGACCTCGCCGAACTCGTGCCTGAAGTGGCGTGCCACATTCGTGTTGCGAACGTCCTCGCCAAGGTCGTCGCCGACCAGGTCTTCCATGAGAATCGGAGCGCCCTTCGCCATCGCCTCATCAACATTGCGGACCGGCTTGAGCAGCTCGTACTCAACCTTGATCAGCTTCGTCGCCTCGATCGCGGTGTTGCGGTCGACCGCGGCAACTGCCGCCACGGCGTGACCCTTGTAGAGGACCTTGTCCTTTGCGAGCAGGTTCTTGGTGTCCCGCTCGAAGTTGACCACGTCTTCGCCGGAGTCGATCTCTCCGGCGCGAGGGTCAGGGAAGTCTGCGTTTGTGGCGACTGCGTAGACGCCCGGCGCCGCCTCGGCCGCAGATGTGTCGATGCTCTTGATGCGGGCGTGCGCATGCGGACTGCGGAGGACCTCGCCCCAGATCAGGCCGGGGACCTTGACGTCGGCGCCGTACACAGCGCGGCCCGTCACCTTGTCTAGTCCGTCGTGGCGGATCGGCCGCGTGCCTACGACTTTGTAGTCACTCTTCGGCTCATATGTCTGGACCATCAGCGTCTCCCTGGTTTTTCTGTGAACAAAATCGCGGTGTCTGTGCCGGCGTCATCTGCCGGAATGTTACAAATCTGCTGAACGGCCGGCCAATCCGGCAAAGAGAGCCACTATCTTAAACCAGACAGCCGGGAGCCTGTTGTTAAGACTGCCCGGCCGCTGTTTTTATTCAGTCCTGTTGTTCGCAGAACCCTGGATTCAACAATGGGCGCTCGAGCCGGCTTCTAACCCTTCTTCTCCAGCGCGCTCATGATCTTGCCGGGGTTCATCGGCGTGTCCCTCAGCCTGACGCCAACCGCGTCGTGAATGGCATTCGCCACCGCCGCAATTGGAGGGCAGATCGGGACCTCGCCAACGCCTCGCACGCCGAACGGGTGCAGCGGGTTCGGGACCTCGACAATCACCGTCTCGATCTCAGGCAGGTCCAGCGAAGTCGGCATCCGGTAGTCCAGGTAGGTGGAGTTCATCATCGTGCCGTCTAAGTTCATGAAGTACTCTTCGTTGAGCGCCCAGCCAACGCCCTGCGCCGCGCCGCCCTGCATCTGTCCTTCGACATACGAGGGGTGGATCGCCTTGCCGACATCCTGCACAACGGTGTACCTGACCACATCCGTCTTCCCCGTCTCCGGGTCGATCTCCAGGTCACAGATGTGGGTGCCGTAAGCGCCTCCGGCGGCCTCCAGGTCAACCGCGCCGGTTGTATTCACAGGGCCGCCTGTGTCGTTGAGCTTACCGGCCAGGTCCTTGAACGAGATCTTCAACTCGGAGTCCGTCTTTGAGCTGAACACACCGTCCTCGAACTGGATGTTGTCCTCGCCTATCTCCCACAGCAAAGCCGCACGGCGCTTCAGCTCGTCCACCATCGAGTTCGCAGCCTTCCACGCGGCGTAGCCGGTTGCGTACGTCGTGCGAGAGCCGCCAGTCACATCTGTGTAGCCGACAGACTCGGTGTCGACCACACTGGGCCGCACTTCTTCGGCTGTGATGCCAAGGACCTCGGCCGCCTGCATGGCGATGGATGCCCTGCTGCCGCCGATGTCCGTCGACCCCTCCACAAGCTCAACTGTGCCGTCGCTGTTGAGCGCAAGGTTCACGCTGGACTTAAGGCCAATGTTGAACCAGTAGCCTGACGCAATGCCTCGCCCGCGCTTGTTGCCGGGCCTGGACGGCGCTCCGATTTCGGACCTCCAGTGCGGAGACGCCTTCGTCGCAGCCAGCACCTCTCGCATCCCGACCTTCTGAAAGATCACGCCATCGCCGCGGCGAGTGCCCTCGTGCGCGGCGTTATCTACGCGGAATTTCATCTTGTCGAAGCCTGCCGCCTCGCAGAGCTCATCTACCGCAGACTCCATGGCGTACGTCGCCTGCGGAGCGCCCGGCGCCCGGTAGGCAGAGGACTTCGGTTTGTTGACGACTATGTCCCAGCCATCAATGCGGGTGTTCGCAATGTCGTAACAGGAGAAGACGCACATGGCCGCCGCGCCGACCGCCGCGCCAGGGTAGGCTCCGGCCTCGAGCTTGATGTCCGTCGCCGCGGCCACCAGCTTGCCGTCTCTGGTTGCTCCGAGCTTTACGGTGAGCACGCCGCCGGGAGCGGGGCCGCTGCCCTCGAACACAGAGCGACGCTCCATGACGCCCTTGACCGGGCGGCCGCCAGACTTCCTGGATAGGATGGCGCAGACCGGCTCGAGGTAGATCGGAATCTTGCCGCCGAACCCGCCACCAATCTCGAGCGGCGTCACCTTGACACGCGACTCGGAGAGCTTGAGGATCCCCGCGGTCTGGGTGCGGACAGGGAACGCGCCCTGTGTGCTTGTCCAGATGCGGACACGGTTTTCCTGGTCCCAGATGGCCGTTGCGTTGTGAGGCTCGATATAGCCCTGGTGGACCATCTGCATCGTGTATTCACGCTCGATCACATGGTCGGCTTTTGCGAACGAGCCGTCGACGTTCCCGAACTCGTGCCTGAAGTGAGACGCCATGTTGGTGTTCTTGACCTCTTCGCCAAGGTCGTCGCCAACCAGGTCTTCGAGGATGATTGGAGCGTTCGGCGCCAACGCGTCGACCACGTTCGTTGCGTTCGGAAGCACCTCGTACTCAACCTTCACCAGGCCGGCGGCCATCTCTGCGATGTAGCGGTCGGACGCGGCTACAGCCGCCACCGCGTGGCCTCGGTAGAGAGCCTTGTCGCTCGCCATGATGTTGTCTGAGGCCCACCTGAAGTTCGCGGAGCCCTCGCCGAGGTCGACAACCCTGTCTTCCTGCGCCGGGAGGTCTGCGCCTGTCATCACGGCGTAGACACCGTCCATCGCCTCGGCGGCAGAGGTGTCGATGCTCTTGATGCGCGCGTGGGCGTGCGGGCTCCTGACGACAACGGCCCACAGCATCCCCGGCAGCTTGATGTCTGCGCCGTAGATCGCGCGGCCCGTTACCTTGTCCAGACCGTCATGGCGAATCGGCCGGGTGCCGATCACCTTGTAGTTGGACTTCGGCTCGAATGTGCTAACCATTCACTTCGTCCTTTGGCTCAGATATTCCGGGCGCTTGTTGCCCCGGCTCCGTCTGGGTCACGGGGTGTGCTCAGTGTGACGCGGTGGCGGCCTTCTGGACCGCCCTCACGATCTTGTCGTAACCGGTGCAACGGCAGAGGTTGCCTGCGAGCCAGTGGCGAATGCGCTCCTCGCTCGGGTCCGGTTCGTTGTCGAGCAGGCCCTTTGCGGCAACCAGGAACCCGGGTGTGCAGATGCCGCACTGGAGCGCAGCCTCTTCCAGGAACGCCTGTTGCAGCGGGTGCAGCCCCTTTGCGGTGGCAAGACCCTCGACTGTTGTGATGCTCTTGCCATCGACCTCTGCGCCAAGGACAAGGCACGAGTCGACGATCCGTCCGTCGATGCTCACCGTGCAGGCGCCGCAGTTGCCGTCCAGACACCCTTCCTTCGTCCCGGTAAGCCCGGCGATCTCACGAATGGTGTCAAGCAGGCTCATGTACGGCGGCACGAGGAACTCCTGCGCCTGGCCGTTGATCGTGGTCCTTACGTGAACTCTCTGTGGCAGCTCCATGCTAGCTCCTCGCCCTCTCAACGGCCTTACGGATCATTCGCTTCGTCAGCACCTCAACGAGGTGCTTGCGCTGCTCAATAGTCCCGCGCATGTCAGTGATCGGCTTTGCGGCCTTGGCCGCCGCTGCGCCCGCCGCGTTGATCGCGGCCTCGTCATCTGCGCTCTTGCCAATTAGCGCCGCTCCGGCGGCTTCGGCCAGCACCGGGGTCGGGGCCACGGACGCCAGCGCCACCCTGGCCTTCTTGATCGTCTTCTTGTCTGCGCTCAACTCAACGGACACGGCAACACCTGCGACCGCGATGTCCATCTCGTTTCGAGGGATGAACCGCTCGTAGGCGGCGCCGAAGGTGGCAGACGGCTTCGGGAACTTCAGGCTGACCAGCAGCTCGCCCTTCTTGAGGGCGTTGCGGCCGGGGCCGGTGCAGAACTTTTCAACCGCAAGCTCGCGGCGTCCGCCTGGGCCGGCAATGACTGCCGTGCCGTAGTGGACGATCAGCGGTCCGATGCCGTCCCCACTTGGCGTGGCGTTGCAGAGGTTGCCGCCGAGCCCTGCCCGGGACTGGATCTGGATTCCGCCGATCAGCGACGCCGCGTCCATGATCCCAGGGTATTCGGCCGCCAGCTTCTTGTTCTCGTAGAGCTGGTAGCAGGGGACGGCAGCGCCAAACTCAAGCCCCGAGGCGCCGTTCTTGATCGACTCGAGCTCAGGGATCTTCTTGATGTCAACAACTGCGTCCAGGTCGAACCTTCCGCCCCTGGCCTGGACCAGGAGATCAGTTCCACCGGCTATTGGACGCGCTCTATCACCGTGCTTGTTTAGCACCGCCACGGCTTCTTCAACGGTCTTTGGTGCGATATACGCGAACGGATGCAAAAATCCGCTCCTTTCATCTCATCGCATGGGCCGGCACTAAGAAATATGCCAGCAAGGTCGGCTATGGAGCCTTTCACCAGCTCAGCGCCGTATTGAAAGCGCCGCACAAGGTGGGCGGCCTCATTATGCGCGCGAGGCAACCTGTTCGCAACTTTGGTTTGGGGGCCGAAAGCGGCGGATAACGAGGCGGGGCGTGACAGGCCCACCCGCGCCGGCGTGAGCGGCAACGGGGCGACTCTCCAGAGTTCAGCCCTCGGTGCCCGTCGTAACCTCACCAAGCGGATACAGGTTCTGCCCGCCCATTACGTGCAGGTGCAGGTGGTCCAGCACCTGTCCCGCGTCTGCTCCCTGGTTGATCGCAAGCCGGTATCCGCTGTCTGAGATGCGCAGCTTCTGAGCCACCTCGACTCCGACCCTGATCAACCTCCCAAGCAGCGCCTCGTCTACCTGCGTGGAATCTTCCAGGCGCGTCACGTGCCGCTTCGGAATCACCAGCACATGCACCTTTGCCACCGGGGTCACATCATGAAACGCAATGATGTCGTCATCGCTGTACACCTGCCTGCTTGGCAGTTGGCCAGCCGCTACCCGGCAGAAGACGCAGCCAAGGTCGGCAACCGATTTTTCTTCGTTAACGTCGCGCCACATATCCACGCTTCCCCGTGCAATGTATGCACAATTTGATTTTTGCTAGAAGTTGCCGGGCCGGGACGTTCACGAGCGCTAAAGCTCGAGCGCGCCGGCCAGACGGTCTGCATGCCACGCCGCGTCGCCAAACTCCGCCGCCCATGAAACGGCGCGCCGAGTATACAGGTGGAGGTCATGCTCCCATGTGAATCCTATCGCGCCGTGACACTGGTGCGCCGTCCAGCACACGCCCGGAATCAACTCGCTTGCGGCATGTTTGGCACGCGATACCTGCTTCTGTTGATCAGACCTGCTCAAACTGGACTCCGCCACGCTCCACACCGCCTGCCGCGCCAGGTGCTCGACGCGCCTGACCGAGACCGCCATATCCGCCAGGTGATGCTGCACCGCCTGGAACGAGCCGACCGGAACGCCGAACTGCCTGCGCTCCTTCACGTACACGGCGGTGATGTCCAGCACCATCCTGCCGAGGCCCGCCAGTTGCACCGCCCTGAACGCGGCGCCCCTGAGCATCATCGACTCGACAAGCGGCCACCCTCCGTCCTCTTCGCCGACCAGTCGCGTGCCATCGGCGTGAGTCTCGTTAAAGGTCAGGACCGTCGCCGGCGTGCCGGACGCGTGGTCGAGCGGCTGACTATCAATACCGTCTGAATTGCGGTCGATCAGAAATAGCGAGATGTCCTGTGCTCCGTCACCTGTTCGCGCAGCCACGATCAGCCTCGACGCCTCGTCGCCGTAGCTGACGAAGTGCTTTACTCCGGTGATGGCCCAGCCTGTCGGAGTCCGGGCCGCACTTGACGAAGTCCGTACGGCAACTGCGCGGATATCTTCGGGCCTCCACGACGCCGCCTGCTCCAGCACGGCTATCGCTATAGTTGAGCTGCCGTCTGCCAGTTGCGGCAACACCTCTCGCTTGAGCCGCTCTTCTGCGAAGGCTTCCAGTAGCGGCGCTGCGAGGACTGCAGATTCGAGCAGCGGCCCCGGCGCAAGGTGCGCTCCCCACTGCTCGGCAAGCACTCCGAGCGCGGTCAGGCCCATCTCTGCGCCAACGTACCGCTCGGCTATCGCAAGGCCAGGCCATCCCATCTCGCTGACCTTCGACCAGAACCCGGCGGCTGCGTCTTCCTGGCGCGCAACAGCGGGGCCGGCCTCGCGCTCGAGAAACTCCCTGGCGCTGGCCCGCACCATCTCTTCGGTTTCGCTAAGCCCAAATTCCATTTTTCGTTTTTCGTTTTTTCTGGGTGCTGTTAAACGAGTATCGGTTGTGAAGCCGTTAGAGTTGTGAAGCCGTTAGAGAGGTAGTTTTTTGTCGTGCCGAACTCGATTGGCTCTGTATTAGTCCTCCCTCCCTGCCAAGAAAGAGAGGTAGAAGGTGGACCGTTGTTGTCATTCTGAGCTTGACTCAGAATCTCTCGGCTAACCGGCTTCCTGAGAGACTCTGAACCAAAGGTCAGAGTGACATGATCTCCCTCCCTGAGACCTCTCCTGCCTGGATCGGGATGAAATCCTCCCAGATTTTGCCGGCCCAATCCAACCTGCGCCGCTACACCCGCGGCAACTCCAGTCCCCGCCACGCAATCAGGTTCTTCTGTATCTCCGTCGTCCCCGCCAGGATCTCGCCGGACGTGTAGTACATCCGCATCTTGAAGAAGCGGCCCTGGAGCTTCGCGTGGGCCGAGCCCTGCTCCAGTACGCCGTACATCCCGAGCAGCCGCATCCCGTAGTCCAGCACATTCCGGTTCGCAACCGTGCCCGCCAGCTTGCTCATCGACGCAACCTCTGCAGGCGCCTCACCCTTCTGTTGATGCCAGGCAACCTCGTACGTCAGCAGACGTGCGCCCTCGAGCTCTGCGTCAAGCTCCGCCATTCGCCTCCGCACCGCGGGGTCGGCGGACAGCGGTCGCCCGTCCGGGCCGCTCTCCTCCCGACAGAACTGCGCCAGCTCGTCCCACGCCCGCTGCCCCCAGCCGACGTAGTCGACGCCTGACCTCTCGTAGTTGAGCACGGACATGCCAACTCGCCAGCCGTTGTTCAGATCGCCAACAAGGTTTTCAACAGGCACCTCGACGTCGTCGAACGTCACCTGGTTGAAGCTGTGGGAGCCGGACATGTTGATGATCGGTCTCACCTCGACTCCCGGCGCGTTCATGTCGGCCAGCAGCATGGAGATGCCGCGGTGCTTCGGCGCGCCAGGGTCGGTGCGGACCAGCATGAACATCATGTCCGCCCGGTGCGCCAGCGAGGTCCAGATCTTTGCGCCGTTGACGACGAAGCGGTCGCCCTTCAACACGGCCCGTGTCTTCAGCGAAGCAAGGTCAGAGCCGGCGTCCGGCTCCGAATAGCCCTGGCACCACTGGATGCCGCCCGCCGCGATATCGGGAAGGTACTTCCGCTTCTGCTCATCAGAGCCGTAACGCATCAGCACAGGGCCGATCATCCGGGTGCCGAAACGGTCGTTCCCTGGCGCGCGGTGATGGGCCATCTCCTCGGCAAAGATGATGTTGCGCATTGGCGAAGCGTCCTGTCCGCCGTACTCTGCTGGCCAGTGCATCACCAGCCAGCCTCGGGCGGCAATCGCCTTCCGCATCCGCTGGCTCAGCGCCCAGTCGGCGTCGTCCGCCTCGTCCGGAGGGCCGGTCCAACCGGCGGGAAGGTTCGCAGCAAGAAGAGCACGCAGCTCTGCGCGGAACCGTTCATCTTCGCTGGTGAACTCGAATCGCATTAGGTCACCACAGGGGCGCAGGTCGCTGCCAGTTTCCGGCGCCAGAGACTAGTCCCGTTTACTCACAGAAAGGCAGGTGATGGTCTTCACGATGCCCGGGATGCGGTGCATCCCTTCACTGATCAGATCACCGATGGCGTTGAGTGTCTCTGCCTCGGCCACAGCGACGATGTCGAACGGCCCCGTCACCGCGTCGACCGTCTTCATCGACTCAAGCAGCCGTAATCGCTCCGCCACCTCGCCCGTCTTCCCAACCGCCGTCTCGATCAGAATGTAGGCCCGTGTCATGTATGCCGCAGCCTCTCCCGGGTGCGGCCGCCACTCAGAGCCGGAATCCGGGAATCCCTTCCGCCGGGAGTCCCTGCCGGAAGAAAGCACAGCAAACGGCAACCGAGGCCCGTTGGTGGTTTCCAACATGCAGCACTGAATTCGCACAAATTCAGTGGCGCGGAATGCTAGGCCCGGCCACGCAGAGTGTCAACGAACATGAAAGGAAGCGCTGCGGCTCTGCTGAGAGACGGCCAGAAAGCACGGACGGCGGACCGGGACGTGGCCCCGCTTGTTACAACGGAATCTCACCGTCACGGTAGCCGAAGTTCCTGTCAGGGCCGGGCTGAACGACGTTGCGAGTCCGGGTGGCGTCTGACGAGACGGCGCTCGCGCGCACCCAGTCTGGGTGAGTGCGTGACCCTCTGATCTCCCTGGGCGCGACGCGAGATGAGGAGTGAGGAGTCGTCCCGTTCCTTCCACGTTGCTGCCCGGCCGTCTGGTCGCGAGGAGTATCGCGTGCCTGCGGCAGGTCGAACTGGAACCCTGAGCTGACGGCGAGAAGAGTCAGGATTGTGACCGAGGCGCCGCGCGGCCTGTACATTCCAGTCTCCCACTCGCTCACTGTCTGCTGGCGGATGCCAAGCTCCCTGGCGAGGGCGGCCTGTGACTGGCTCAGGTGGCTGCGGAGCGCCCGGATGCTCTCCGCTGTCCATGCAAAATCAGGTGGTGGTGGCTGACGGGTCAACATACATCGAAAGCTACGCCTTCGGCCGCTGTCTCCCCCAGTTTTTTTATTGCCGTTTCCAGCGGAAATCCAACTTACACGGAACCAGGTTGAACCCGATTGCCCGGGATGGCGACCGATTAAACGAGCGGGGGTTTTATACAGGGTCAGGTGGCTTCAGGATTGCCAGCCGCGCCGGGCCTTTGGCTCTTCAGCCTGTGCTGACGCTTACGAACGGCCGGAGCTTCTCGTACTGACCGCCGACTATCGGCTGCGCGTCGACTTCGAGCCAGTCCTCAAGCAGGTCCGTGTAGAGGCCGCGGAAGTCGTTGTTGAAGCGCAGGTCACCCTCGACCAGCGCAGACGTCTCGATCTCAGGGTACTCGTTGTAATGGCCACCCTTCACCTGGTCGCCAACAAGGAACGCCACGCCACCTGAGCCGTGGTCTGTGCCTGTGCCGTTGTCCTTCACTCTGCGGCCGAACTCGGAGAACAGCAACACAACGACCTCTTCGCTGCGTCCCGCCTCCTCAAGGTCCTGGTAGAACGCGGCCAGTGAGTCGGAGACGTGGCTCCACAGCCGCTCCTGCGTCTTCACCTCGTCCGCATGCGTGTCGAAGCCGCCGTACTGCGTGTAGAAGACGCGGGTGCCGAGGTCTGCCATGTGGACCTGCGCAACGCCCTTGAGGCTTGAGGCGAACGGGTTGTCAGGGTACTCGACGTCCGAGCGGTACTTCTGCGGCGCCGTTTGCAGTATCTCCGCTCCGCGCAGCGCGTCCTGACCGGTCTTGCCCAGGTAGTCCATGACCGCGCCGCTGCCGGCGACGGGCGCGTAGATACGGTTGAATGTTGCGAGCGCCTGTTCACGCTGGCGATGGCCCTCGATGCCAGTGAGCAGTCCGTAGTTGGTGAGATCGCCAACCGAGGCTACCGGGACTCCGGGCGCGGCAAGGGCGCGCGGCAGTCCATTGCCGAAGTTCACCGCTGTGACGACGTTTTCTCCCGCCGGGTCAAGCTCCCTCACAGCCTGCCCGAGCCAGCCTTTGTCGCCAACCTTTGCCGGCTCAGCGGTGTGCCAGATGTCCATCGAGCGGAAGTGGGAGCGGTTCGGCTCCGGGTAGCCGATGCCGTGGAGGATGGCGACCTTGCCGCGGTCGTAGAGGTCCTTGACGGGCCTCATTCCGGGGTTGAGGCCGAGGCCGTTGTCGAGCGGGATCACCCTGTCATCAGTGATCTTCAGGTTCGGGCGAGCGTCCTTGTAGTGGCCGTTCTCGTATGGCACGACGCAGTTCAGGTAGTCGTTGCCGCCCGAGAGCTGGATGACGACAAGTGCCCGGTCTCGCTTCTTCGCCAATGTTCCGCTCCTGTATTCGCCTCTTTGACTTTCTCAGCCACTGGCCATATCACATCGGGCAGCATGTCAACTGCTTGATGACTGGTAGACCTGGAAACGGTGCCGGTTGGTCTCCAGCACGTAGAGCCTGCCTTCGGAGTCGACCTCAACAGCGACCGGGTCCCAGAAGTAGGACTCGATACGTGCAGAAACCTCGTGAGGATCGACTGTGTCGACCTCAATCACCGGCTTGAACGACTCTCTTGCCCGCCGCTCATCGTCGTTGGCCGCAAGGTACTCGGTGGCCCATGGTGAGAGCGTTGCCTGGCCGCGGAGGCTTGTTTGATACTTCCATTCGGAGTCGAACGCCTGCACGCGCTGGTTCATCCAGTCTGCGACGTAGATGAAGCCGTCTGCGCCGACCGCCACGTCTGACGGCCTGTTGAACTGGCCTTCGGCTGAGCCGGACTTCCCGTGCATGTCGATGAACTCGCCGTCTGGCGCAAAGCGCTGGACGCGGTCGTTCCGCCAGTCTGCGACGTAGATGCGGCCGTCCGGTCCGAGAGCGATGCCCCACGGGAAGCAGAACTGGCCTCGCCGTGAGCCGGACCCACCGATCTGCGAGATGTACCTGCCGTCTTTTGTGAACATCTGGACACGGTGGTTCAGGTGGTCGACCACAAGCAGGTTGCCGGTCCTGTCGAATACGAGACCGCTTGGCCCGGAGAGCTGGCCTGGCTTGTCACCTGTTTCACCCCAGTGCCGCACGTAGTTGTTCTTCGAGTCGAACTCGGTGATGCGGTTGAGGCTGTCGTCTGCGACGAACAGGTGGTTCTGGCCGTTAATTGCGATGGCCGCCGGGCGCGTGAACTGGCCGGGGTCTGTGCCGAAGCTGCCAAACTCGCCGTGAAACTTGTGTTTGAGGTCTGCGATGCCGATGCGCATGCCCGGCGTGGCGATGGGTGAGCTGCGGCTCATGACGAAGATCCGGCCATCGTTACGAATAGAGATGTCGACGGGGAGGTGGAAGCCGCGGCCCCCGAAATCAGCTGTGAAGCCGACGGTGGTCAGGTACTTGAGTTCTAGCCTGGATCTTGCCTGTGTCGTCATATTTTTGCTTGCGTGAACGTTTGTGTCTGCGTTGGAGTGAGCGTTTGTCTTGTCGAGCGAGGGAGAAGTTCAGACGGGCCTGCTACGCCAGCTGGAACTCCCGTGTCGCCACCGCCAACTGCAGCACGGCGATCACCGCCCGCTCGACCGCCTCGTCTCTCTGTTTGACACCGCCCTGCGGCAGTTGCGCGACCTGCCCACGTGCGAACTCGACTATCTCGCGCTGGGTCTCAACCCCGAGCTCAAGGTAACCCAGGTGCCGCAGGCACTCGTCCACAAGCGTCTCTGCGTCCCGGCTGGCTCCACTCCGGCAAACAGCGTCGATGATCTCCCTGACACCGGGACGGGACGGGTCTCCGATGATCCTGGAGGCGTAGTTGACCCGCTGCATCATCGCGCCCGTGCTGACCCACTCCTCACCGCCCTGCCAGCCCTCGACGCTCGGCGGCGCCAGCAGTCCTTGCCCCATGTAGCCGCAAGAGGCGCTGGCGTCGTATACGTCCATCGTCGGCCATTCGTACCCGCCAGAAAGTCTCAACGAGCCGACGACGACCTCGACCGGACTCTTAATGCGGGCGTTGCGCGTCGCCTCTGACTTGAAGAAACCGGAGTTAAACGTGGCACGCAGCATCTCGCCGATGCTGTATCCGGACGAGAAGTATGCGTCCGCCATGAGCTCGATGGCCTCGGGGTCTTTCGGCGGCACGTGCGGCCACTGCGGCACAGGGACCTCGTCTGCGACGAAGTGGTGATAGAGGTGGCGGGCGATGAAGCGCGCAGTCGCACGCTGCTCGCAGATGATGTCGACTATCTCTTCGCCGTTGAGGTCTCCGGTCTTGCCAAGGAACGTCTTTTCGCCGTGGTCGTGGTCGGAGTCGTCGTACTTGAACTGCCATGCGATGTAGCCGTATGGCCGCGCCGTGTTGTTGCGCATCTTCTGCGTGTTGTACGGAGTGTTTGCGATGGTCCAGCCGGTGAACGCCCTCGAGCACTCGTAGATGTCGTGCTCGGTGTAGTTGCCAACGCCCATCGAGAAGAGTTCGAGGATCTCCCGGCCGAAGTTTTCGTTGATCGCGCCGTTGTGGTTGTCCTGGTTGTCGAGCCACATGAGCATCGCTGGGTCCCTGGACAGGGCGAGCAGCAGGTCACGGTAGTTGCCGAGTCCGAGGCGGCGGAACATCTCCAGCTGGGTGACGATGACCTTGCCCTGGATGAGCTTGGTCTGGCCGGTTGCGAAGACGCGGTGCCACAAGAGTGCGATCTTCTCCAGGAGCGGCGCGTTGGTTGTGACCATGCGGTAGATCCAGTTGGCGCCGGTCGCCGGCTGCACTCGCAGGTCTGACTGGTCAACGTGGTAGCGGCGGATGATGTCCTGCGGCATGGACTCAACCGAGGGTGGGTTAAGGAGGTGTTCGACCGTTGCCTCGTAGCCCAGCTTCGAAAACCTGTCGATCTCATCCCGAGTGCCGCCGAAGCCCGCTCTCCGCAGGAGGTGCGATATGAGCTGCGTCTCTATGCTGGCGGGTGTTGTGACCATGGCGCCGTTCTCTTCTGGGGACATTCTGGCGAGGTCTTTCTGGAGACGAGATTTCGCATCGCGAACCATCGGTGCTCGGCCTCGCGGGCCTCTGGAGCGACCGGCACTGCTTCGAGTCGTGTGCAGGATTATATGTCAGGGGGCTGAAGCCGGGTGTTTTGATCTTGAATGGGGTGTTCGTCCCGAGGCTCGGCCCCAGTGAGGTGGGCGTCTCCGGCAACACTCTCCTATCACAGTTCATCTGGCCAGCTTATTCAGAGTATCAGCGGGCTGCGAGGTCAAACTGAAGAGCCGGCACGCCTGCCATAGCCGTCATCCGGAGTTGTCATGCTGAGCTTGATTGGCTCTGTTGGAAAACTCTCTCCCCCATCGTAGGAACAGGAGTGAGGGCTGGTGAGCGGGACTTCCGGGGTTTGCCATTCTGGCAGCCGGACACCTGCTTGGGAGTCGAGGGATCTTACCGTTCGATTACGGTTAGCCGAGAGATTCTGAGTCAAGCTCAGGATGACATATCATGCGTTCCTCCCCTCAGCCAACACCCTTGACCCGTAGGCGTGTTCCCCGTCTGAGGTTGACAACTCCCGAAAGCCCATCTCAACAGCTCCTCCATCTAACTATTACCCACATGGGGAGAGAGCATCATGGCAACCGGGCCAGGAACTTCCATGCGTCAGTCACTGGCAATCCTCTTGCCTACAGTCCTGGCACTGGCGGCCTGCACGCGCCAGCAGCCCACCCCGGCCGCTGCATTAACCGATTTTGATGCTCTGCTGGTCGCCTGGGCACGGTGGCAGGAAAACGAGCCGCCCGCATATCAGTACGTCATTCGCAGGGGCTGCCTGTCATGCACGCCTGTGGTGGCAGGAGAATCGGCGCACGTGAAGGTTTCCGCTTCCGGCATCACTCGCATCACCCCTGTCACCCAGGGCGCTGCAAGCAGCGACCTGACGATCGCCATTGCGCTCGCCTGGATGGGTGGAGTGATCCGCGGAGGCAACTACTACAGCGAGTCCAGCGAGATCTCGTACGACCCCGTCTACGGTTATCCGTCAAGCGCACGTTTAGTTGGCGCATACGGCCACGGCTGGATGCTTTCAGTCACCGAATTCGAGTTGCTGGAAAGTAGATGACGCGAGCAAACAGATCGCATTAGCGCGGGAGACTGGCACGATTCCGTCGCACAGTGGCCGCTGCCGTGTCTGAGTCGAGCGGCAGCGAGATACAATTCCTGTCTGCTCAGCGCACAGACCCTGCGCTCCCGATATGGCCCGAACTGGGCCGCTTTGGGCCGCCACAACGTCCACATGAGACGCTCTCAAAATGTCCTCACCTATCGGACCAGACTTCCACTATCACACCCGAACAGCCCGGGAGCCTTCGATCAGCCCTGACGGCGCGTCTGTCCTCTACACCGTGGGACGGTTCGAGCGCGACCAGCCGCTTGAGCTCAAAGACGTCTACCTGCAGCGGCTCGATCCATCTGCGGACCGTGAGCCGCGGCTCCTCCTGGAAAACGCGGAGCACGCCGTCTGGTCACCGGACGGCAAGAGAATAGCCTTCCTGCGGCCAGACGAACACGATATCGACCAGCTCTGGGCCTGCGCGGCAGACGGCTCAGACCACGGAGTGGCCAGCAGGCTGGCGCTGACGCAGGCAGAGACCCACACGCTGATCAAGTCGCTGTACGCGGACATGCATATCGACGATGGCCCGCGGATCGACCAGAGGGTCGTCGCAACGCTGGTCTACTTGAGAGAGACGGTCCGGCTCCGAGGCTAGCCGCTGCTTCCGCCGGGTGAGCGAAGGCCCGGCAAAGGCGCCGGACTAACAGGGCGGAGAGGCTCGATACGGGCTATCCTCACCCCGCAATGGCATTCGAGAGCAAACACCTGCCGGTTGAGCCGGACGCCCTGGCGCCAGACGGCTCTGAGATCCGCCTGCTCTCCGTGGCCACATCCGGTGGCAGCATGGTCCAATGCTCGCTGGTTCCCGGAAAGATCACCAGGCCGGTGCGTCACCGCAGCGTCGAGGAGATGTGGCACTGCGTTGCAGGCAGCGGCGCGCTCTGGCGGTCGCTCGAAGGGCGGGAAGACCTTCTCGCTCTCACGCCAGGCGTATCCTGTTCCATCTCGGCCGGCACATGTTTCCAGTTCAGGAGCGACGGTGACGCGCCGCTCGAAATCGTGATCGCAACAATGCCGCCGTGGCCCGGATCTGCGAGGCGCAGCCATGTCCGGGCCGCTGGGAACCTTCGCTGTAGAGCGGCCATTGCAGCGCGCCTGACGCCCACTCTGTGGCACACTTCATCTAGCACGAGGCGCCGGGCGGCAGCCTGGCCAGTTCGCAAAGTCCATTCGCAGCCGCAACGGCCCCGAGGCGAGTATGAGTGAGCAGATGAAACCCCTGAACAAGACACAGCGCCTGCAGCAGTGGTTCGAGTCGCGGCCTCGCTGGGACCACGCCTCGTACGGCGAGTTCATGCACGTCGGCGCCAACCAGACCATCTTCCGCATCGTGCTGCAGGGCCTGGAGATCACGCCTGACACGAAGATCCTGGACACGGCCTGCGCCGTCGGCGGCAACGCCCGCTGGCTGGCATCCCTTTACGGATGCCAGGTCTACGGCAACGACATTGACGCAGACGCCCTTGCCGTGGCAATGGACCTTGCCGAGATCGAAAACATCTCGGACCTCTGCACATTCGTCGAGGCTCGTGCAGACAATCTGCCGTTCGATGACGGCATGTTCGATCTTGTAATCTCGACGGACGTGTTCGACATCGCCGAGGTTATTCGGGTGCTCAAGCCGGGCGGCCACTTCGTTGTGAGCTCGCTGATCGAGGACCAGGACGCAACCTTCAAGTCGCTGGCAAACGATTGGGGAATGGTCATGGAGGCCGGGCAGGACGTGACGAGCCTGGCGTTTGCCTTCCACAGGGCGAAGGAGTCTGAGGCGCAGCTGCTGCTCCAGGCAGATATGATCCCGACGAAGGCGCTGGTGGACATTCTCAACGAGAACATCTCGCCGTACACCCGCGGCGGCCGCCACTTCCTGATGCGGCTCAGGAAGCGTGAGTAATGACAGGGCGGGTCAGTAACCCCGATTGCCAGACGAACAAAACGGCCACAGTGCTTTCACTGCGGCCGTTCTAGCTGTCGAGAAAATCTGGCCGGACTACGCCGCCAGGTAACCCTGGTCCGTGCGCTCCGTCAGCAGGCTCAGCACCATATCGGCGTCAAGGTGGCGCTTTGGCAGAAACCCTCTCGCGCCGGCCTGAGCGGCTACCGCCGCGTAACCGGCGTCCGCCTGCATGCTGGTGAGGATCACGAAGGCATCCGAGTCCTCTTCGAGGATCCGCACAGTTGCCTCAAAGCCTGACAGGTTCGGCATCTGCACATCCATGATCACGACGTCCGGCTTCACTCGGGTGTACAGGTTGACCGCCTGAATCCCGTCCTCAGCCTCTCCAACGAACTGGAAGCGGCCGGTGCGGTGCAAGAGCCCGCGAATGATGTCGCGGAAGATCGGCTGGTCGTCTACGAGAATGGCGCGGAACATGCTCTCTCCGTCTGTGCAAGGCCGTATCTGGCCGTCTTGGCGCGGCCGTTCGGCGCATGCAAAACGGCACTCTGTCTTCTACGGGTCCAACAGATCAAGTAAACCTCGTCAGCGCACCCGGCGGAGTAGGCGAAAGCTCAAGAACGAGCATCCATTGGCTCAGTGGATATGGATGCTAGCTGCCAGATGAAACTGGCCAGATAAAACCGCAAGTCCCGATCAGGCCGCCACCTGCTGGTCACCCTGTTCGAACGGCGTGACGTTGTCCGGCAGCCTCAGCCTCGCGCCTGCCAGTGACTGGAACTCCGCCGCCTGAACGGGAACAAACGGTATCGTCACCGTAAGCGTCGTGCCCCAGTCCGGCTCGGACCTCAACTCAGCCTTGCCGTCGATGGCGTCCGTGTAATCCTGGATATTGACCATGCCGAGCCCGGACGAACTCATCGTGCCCTGCTCGAACCCGACTCCGTCGTCCTCAACGCTCAAGACCAGGGCCTGCCGCGACTCGGAGTAACTCCAGCGGACATCGCAGCGAGTCGCCGCCGCGTGCTTGATCGTGTTGCCTATCGCAAGCTCCGCTATCCGGAAGACCGCCAACCGCACCGGCTCCGGGATCGGAGACGCGCCCAGAGGCTCCAGCTCCCGCACCGCTCTATCTGCGTGCAGCACTACCTTCACGTCTCCCGAGAGGCGGTCGCACAGCGACTTCAGCGCCGGGGCGGCGCCAACCCGCACAATGCTCGGGTGCAGCCGGTGCGAGAGGCCTCGAATGTCGTTCTCACGCACGTCGTCCAGCTCGTCGATGATCCTCGCAAGCTCGGACCTGATTGCTCTCTCTGAACCTGGGCCTGGGGCCGGGGCTGGCTCGGTATCTGTGCCAGCACTGTCCATTCTCTTCTTCAGGTTGGAGAGACGCATCCAGATGGAGAACAGGCGGGTCTGGACAGAGCCGTGCAGCTCCTCCGATATCGCCCGCTTTGTGGCGTCCGCAGCGGCAATCATCCGCTCTCTCGACTCCCTGACAGCCACGTTCTGCATCGCCAGAGCGTCGTTCGCAGCCTTCAACCGGGAGCTGGAACGCACCGAAACCCAGTGGACGACCGCCAGGATCACGAGAGAGCCGAAGAAGAAGACGCCAACAACCAGCCACATCGTTGCGTATGCGGCATCCAGTTCAGGGGAGACGTCGCTGGTGATCGCCGCGACCATCAAGGAGCGGCCGGAGTCGACGGAGTCAGGCGGGACGTCACGCATCAGCATGAAGGACTGGATCAGCTCGGCGTCGCTGCTGAAGTCGGCCAGCGAAGAGGCGCGGCTCCGGAAGAACGAGGTGAACTGACTGCGGCTGGCGTTCTCGAACGCCTCCAGTGCGCCGCCGGAGAGCGCAGGGGCGTTCTCAATGCCCTCGGTGGAGTAGACCGGCACGCCATCCAGCGTGTAGATCTCCATCCTCTCGGCGTTGAGGCCAAAGAGCGCTCGTTTGACGCGCGTGTCGAATATGGCGGTCTGCGCCAGCTCAGGGAGGTCTTGACCGGCCTGCGGACCGTTGAGGCTGAGCCCTGAGTAGTGGAGCGTCTCGCTGAAGCGGAGCAGATCGCTTTCATGCTCGGCGCCTGCGGTTCGCAGGACGCTGCGCTCGACCTGCGTGTCGCCAAGAAAAAGGATCGCCGCCGAGATGATGAGAATCGCCACGATGCCAACGCCGAGCGGTTGGCTGGCGTGAGAGTAGTCGCCAAATGGCAATTTGAGGCGTGGGCGGCGTCCGGGAAAGCTGGCTGTATTGAGACTCATACGGTTCTGTTCAGGACTGGTCAAGACTGGCACTCGTCACGCTGCGGAGATCACCGGGATACGGACCGTCCGGACTCAACTGCCGCTTCCTGCCAGCCTGGCCGATATAGCCAATGCGGCTGTTTCGGCGGAGTGGGCGGTGCTCTCACCGGAGTCTAGGACGGGCGTGGGAGAGCGGCGTGCGCCATGGCCCGTACATACCGCTGCGAGTTGTTACGCGCCATTCGGCGGCCGATACCAGCTCGCAGCACACCACACAGATTGCGGGTTGAGCGGCGAGGGGCAGCACAACGGGAGACTGGATTGGAACGGCCGGCCGGCCGCGAAAAATGGATAGCCGCAGTTACGCAGCCATCCGGGCAGAGCCGGCCGGCGGCATGAAGTCGTCTACCAGGGCATGCACGCTCAATGCAGAAAGCTCGCGCTTCGGCAGGAAGCCACATGCGCCGATCTCCCTCGCCAGCGGGCCGTACTCAGCGTCGTCGCCCATGCTTGTGAGCACAATGCGCACGCCGGGATCGTCCCTGAGGATGTGACGAGCAGCCTCGATGCCGCTCATGTCAGGCATCTGGATGTCCATCACGATCACGTTCGGGCGCAGCCGGCCTGTGAGCTCAATTGCGTTGGCGCCGTCAACGGCCTCGCCAATAATCAGGAAGGTGGAGTCGGTGGCGAGCTGGTCACGAGCGATGTCGCGGAACGCCTCCTGGTCGTCGACCAGCAGGACGGAGTGCCGGACGGGGTCTGACGCTCCGGTAGAGAAGCTGAGGATCTTGGAGTTTTCGCGGTTCATTCATTAACTCCGGGCCCGGCCCAATCTGGCCCAGTCGTTACGGCGTCCGGCGGCTTCTGGGCAGGTTGATATGGATGTAGCTATTAACTATCCCCTCGAATTTCAAGCCTAGTTTCGGCGACATGGCTGCGCACGGTGCATCCCTCAATCCGGGTGTGCGGGCAGGCCCACAGGCGCCGGTACGGGCAGGTACGGCAGCACTCCTTACGAACTCCGGGGGAACCCCGGGCGCACACGTCCTCTCGAACGAATTGAGTTCGGCGCGCGTTTGGCGGGGCGCCGCTCGCCACGCCGCCAGTCCGCGCCGTCCATCGCCAGGCGCCCTGCCACGAAGACTACTCGAAGGGGTCGATCAGCCCCTGCGGCTGCTTGCCCTGCGATAGCAGCGCAATGTTGCGGGCCGCGTTATCCACCGCCTTCTCCCGCGCCTCGATGCTCGAGCCCGCCAGGTGCGGAGTCATGAACACATTCCGCATCTTCAGCAGCGGATTGTCCTGATCGATCGGCTCGATCTCCGTCACGTCGAGACCGGCGCCCGCGATCGCGCCATTTTCCAGCGCTCGTATCAGCGCCGCCTCATCCGTGACCGGCCCGCGGCAGGTGCTCACGTATATTGCCGACTCCTTCATCTGCGCGAACTCTCCGTCGCCGATCATCCCGCGGCTGTTCTCCGTCAGAGGGACATGCACGCTGATGATGTCCGAGGTCGACAGCAGCTCATCCAGCGAGACTCGCTTCGCATGCGCCTCAGTCTCAACATCAGGGTTTATCTCCAGCCTGTCGTGGTAGACGACCTCGCAGTCCCAGCCCTGCAACCGCTTCGCCACCTTCGATCCGATCTTGCCAAGGCCGATGATGCCGACGCGCTTGCCAGTGATCTCGTGGTACTGCTCCCACGTCTCGAAGAAGTCGCCGTGGTACTTGCCGGACTGCAGGTTGCGGATCTGCTCCTGCGCGTGGCGGTTTGCGCCGACCATCAGCATGATCGCAATCTCTGCGACGGCCACCGAGTTGGCGCCGTTGTTCCCGGCCACCAGGACGCCGTGCTCGTGAAGCTCCTTCTTGGGAAGGTAGTCGGTGCCTGCGCTCAACACCTGCACCAGCCTCAGCCGCGGCGACTCCGCAAGTTCGGGCGTGACGCGAAACCGCCACGGAACGACTACCTCAGCGGCCAGCGCCAACTCAGCGCCCCGTTCCTGTACTGTTTCTATTGGGTCCTGCGGCACGCCGACGACCTCAACGTCATCTGGGACGGCGGAGCGAATCCGCTCGATCTCCCACTCGTCACGGTAGCCAAGGAACGCCGCGGTGATCTTCGACATTAGTATCTCCGGATTGAATTTTTCTCTTTTGAGTCGCCTGAGCCGCCGCCGAGCCGCCTGAGCCACCGCCGGGCCGTTCAAGACGCGGCAAGCGCAGTTGAACGGTCTGCGATAAGTCGGCACTATTGTGCTCCATGATTAACCAGCCTGACATATCAAGCCTCAGACAGGATGCGTCCGCCACGAAATCTCAGCAGGCCCAACACAACCAGGCTCCACTGGGCAAAACCGACCGCGAGGACGAGGCCGGCCACCTGCGCAGGGTCGCAGACGAACTCGGAGGCGCAAACTCCGGCTCGGTGAGGCTGCTCAGCGCCATACTTAACAGCGAAGAGACGGGTGAGCGACGGGCGGCGGCGGCGGCGGCACTCGGCGCGCTCGGCGACCGTCACGCCATTGCGGCGCTGCGAGCCCTTCTTGAACAGGACGACCCGCATGGATGGGAGATCGCCGTGCACGGGCTCAGGCAGAGCCGCGACCGCGCAGGCTGGATGTCGCTGGAGAGCATTGCGCTTGACCATGTGCGCACTCTGGAGGCGCCGGAACGTGAGCCGCTGCACGCGTTCAGGCTGCTGGTTATGGGGCGAACAAAGACTATGGACCGCCTGTTCAGGGCCATCGACGGCCACTCCCGGTCCCTCTCGCCGGCCGCGGCGCGGGCGTTCACCGCAGTGGCCGTGCGCTCAGTCCCCGGAGAAATGGCGACGATCATGGCGCTGCGGCTCGGCATATCCGGCTCGACCGGCGGCAGCGCCCGCGCCAGCGCAAGCAACCCCTTCACGCTGGAGCAGGTGTCGCTCGCAACCGGGCTGCAAGTAGAGACGGTCAGACGGCTTGAAGGCGTGGCGTGGGAGACCGTTCAACGCTCACGGCCGTATGCGGAGATACGGCAGAACTACGAGGTGAACGGTGACAAGTTTCGGTCTGCAGATTGAGCCGTCATTCGGCTTCAGCTACGAGGATGTCGCCGGGCTGGCGCGGTCCCTCAGACCCAACGGGTTCAACTCGATGTGGGCCTCTGACCACTTCATGCTCAACGACGGCGAGCCTGACCGCGACTGCCTGGAGTGCTGGACCCTCCTGACCGCCATCGCGGTTGAGGTGAAGGACATCCGGATCGGCCCGCTCGTTACCTGCGCCTCGTACAGGAACCCGGCGCTCCTGGCGAAGATGGCGGCGTCGCTCGACCGGGTCTCAGGCGGACGCCTCGAGTTCGGCATCGGCGCCGGCTGGAAGGATGTCGAGTACCAGGCATACGGCTACCGGTTCCCGTCTGCCGGCGAGCGCGTCAGCCAGCTTGAGGAGGCCGTCCAGATCATAAAGAGCCTCTGGACCGAGCCGGTCACGACATTCGACGGCAAATACCACTCGGTGAAAAGCGCCGTCGCAGCTCCGAAGCCAGTCCAGGCCCCGCATCCGCCTGTGCTGATCGGCGGCTCCCGGCCGCGGATGCTCAGGATCATGGCCAGGTACGCAGACACGGTGAACTTCGTGCCGCAACCGGACGTCAAGGCCTACGCCGAGACGCTGGCCAGTCTCGAGGAGATCTGCTCGGAAGAGGGCCGTGATTTCGACCGGATCCGCAAGACGCACTTTCTGACGATGCTGATCGGCGCTGACGACGCGGGAGTCCAGGCCCGCCTCGAGCGAGTGGCGCGACGAGACGGCATGTCGCCGGACGAGTGGCGGTCGAAGCGGTCGCGTGCTTTCGTCGGCACAACAGGCGAGGCGCAAGGCCTCCTGAAACGCTACACGGAACTCGGCGTGACGCAGTTCATGGTCGTGTTCCCGTACAAGGAAGAGGCGGAGTCCATCAAGCTGTTCGCAGACGACATTGTGGGACGGGTTTAAATCGCGAAATGATCTGGCTGCCATACCGGCCGGGTGTATGCTGCCGGCGTGGCAACCACGATCACCGAACAGCCTGCTGAGCTGACCGGCCCGCCAAAGGTCCGGTCCGGCTTTTCTTCAGCGTTCCGCTCCCTTGCCAACCGCGACTTCCGCTACCTGTGGCTCGGCCAACTCACCTCTGCCACCGCCATGCACGCAGACATGGTGGCGCGTGGCGTGCTTGTGTGGGAGCTGACCGAATCCTCCACCGCGGTCGGCGGAGTCCTGGGCGCAAGAGCGGTCCCGATGCTTGTGTTCGGCATCTTCGGCGGCGTCGCCGCAGACCGGTTCAACCGCAAGCGGCTTCTGATGGTCATCCAGGCGTGGAGCCTCGCCATGCACGCCATCATGGCGGTGCTCATCCTGGCAAACGCCATCGAGCTATGGCACGTTTACGTCCTTGCGGTCGGCCTTGGCGGCGGAATGGCGCTCAACCAGCCTGTGCGCACATCGATCGTCCCGAACCTTGTCCCGAAGAGCGAGTTGACCAATGCGCTCACGCTGAACTCGATCGCCATGAACAGCAGCCGCCTCGTCGGCCCTGCGATCATCGCGTTCGTTATCGCCATCACCAACACAGGCGCCGCATACGTCTGGTCCGCCATTGCATACGCAGTCGTGATCTGGCTCACAACCCGCATCAACATGCCGGAAAAAGTAGGCCCGCGTTCCACAGTCAGCCCGGTCGCCCAGCTCATGGAAGGGTTCCGCTACATGGCGGCCAACCGCATGGTCCTCGCGCTTGTGCTGCTTGGCGTGGCGCCGCTCTCGATAGGGTTTGCGCACCAGACTTTGCTGCCACAACTGGTGGACGAGTTCGGCTACGACACCAGCATGATCGGCTACATCATCTCGGTCGGCGCAATCGGCGGACTGACGGGCGGGCTGATCATCGCCTCCCGCACGAGCATCAGCGCAAAGGGCAAGCTGATGGTCGTGTCGACGCTTTTCTACGCGCTTGCGCTGTTCGGGTTCGCAGGCGCGGCACGGTTGGACATGCTGCTGCTGGCGTTCCCGCTCATGATCCTGGTCGGCGTGTCGCAAACGGCGTTCCGCGCCATGAACACGACGATCCTGATGGAGACGACGCCCGACCACATGCGCGGCCGCGTGATCGCCACGACGCTGCTGGACACAGGACTGATGCCTGTCGCGGCGCTCGGCGCAGGATTCATCGCAGACCAGCGCGGCGTTTCCGCGGGCTACATGGCCCTCGGCGCGGGATGCCTGGCGGTGATAGCCCTTGTGATGGCGATCTACCCGCGACTGCGAAGCCTGTAATAGGCCGCAGGCTGTTTTCTGTCCAGGCAGGAAGAGACCACCGCTCGCCGCACCCGTTCTCCTGGTAGCGGCGCCGCTTGCTGCGCCCGGGCGCGTAGCGCCAGCTCCGTCGGTGCGCCACCGGTATTTTGAACTGCGGAAGCTGTTGTGTGACTCTGCCACGGTGAGCGATCCACACACACCGTCACTGAACCGCAAAAGCACCCGGCTCGCCGGATACGACTACTCGTCTCCCGGCTATTACTTCGTCACGGTCAGGACGGCAAGTGGCGTTCCGGCGCTCTCCGTCGTCTACGAAACCGTCACATATCAAACAGCATGCGGAAAGCTGGTCCGGTCATCGTGGGATGGACTTCCGAAACGCTTTGCCGGCATTGAGACCGACGCGTTCAACGTGCAGCCAGACCATGCCCACTTGATCGTCGGGATCCTCAGGCAGAGCGAGACGACGCTCGGTGACGTGGTCCGGGCATTCAAGTCGATTTCAGCCCGTGCGATCAACCGGCGTCTCGGCCGGTCCGGAGTCAGGGTCTGGCAGCGCGGTTACTACGAGCGCGTGATCCGCAACGAGAGGGAGTTGGAGCAGGCCCGGCACTACGTTGTGTATAACGGACTAAAGACGCTGGAACAGGCCGGCGTCCGGCAGCGTGGCGGAATTGAATGACTACCGGGCATTCCGGGCGCGGCGAGCGGCGCCCCCACCCGGAGAACGGGCGCAGCAAGCGGCGCCCCTACCAAAACCGGGGCGCTGCATATCGTCCCCATGCCATAACGCCGGCGTCCGGCCGCGTTCAATGAGTCAATCTCGGACCCTCCTGACCGGCTGGCCGCGCCTGACCGGAAAAACCTCTAAACTTGGCTCATATTCAACCACCGCCGTCCGTTGAGACCGGCCACTGCACCCGGATGACCGGCCAAGAATCGCCCAGAACCGGGCCGCAACAGGAGTTCGCGCCATGATGAACCGCAAGATGTTGAAGCAGGCACAGGATATGCAGCGCAGGCTTGCAGAGGTCCAGGAGGAGCTGGCGCAGGCTGTGACAGAAGGGAGCGCAGGCGGAGGTGTTGTGAAAGCGGTTGTGCAGGGCGGAAACAGGGTCGAGTCGATCACGATCGCCGCCGAGGTGGTCGACCCCGATGATATCGAGATGCTTCAGGACCTTGTCGCGGCGGCGGTGAACGATGCGCTTGACGCCGCCTCCAGGGAGGCGACCAGCAAGATGGGCGCGATCACAGGCGGCCTGAACATACCGGGCCTGATGTAGTTTTTCGAGGCGGCGCACAGCGGCTTGAGCGCGGGACGGCTCAGGCGCGGGCATTCTGAACGACCTGGCGGGAGAGCATCTTCCTTTTTCTTGAGGGAGAGTGACTCCCGGGATTTGTCATCCCGGACGCAGGGCACCCGCTTGCGGGCCGAGGGATCTCACCGTTTGGATACGATTAGCCGAGAGATTCTGAGTCGCCATTCTGAGCTTGTCGATGGGTGCGCGGCTGGGATACGTGTCATGCTGAACGCATGTACACAATTACACCGTTCAGATTCGAACTGAAGGTAATGCTGCAGGTCGCGGCAGCATCTAAGTAACTATCCGGCTCTGTTTACATCCTCAAAACTGGTCTTGATTTTAGCTTGAGCCGAACCGCGGGGTAGTTGAGGGTGTGGTCAGGATTGAGGAGGTTCCTGGCCATGGCAGAAGTAGGACTTGTGCGGTTCGCGCATCTTGCGCTTGAGGTGACTTCTGCTTCAGTAGCGCCCTGCCGGAGCAAGTTCTCCAAACACGTATTCACCCAGCCTCAGCTGCTGTCAATCCTCTGCCTGATGCGCTATGAGGACTGGACGTTCAGAGAGGCCCAGGTGAGGCTTTCCGAGCACAGCGAACTGCGGGCGGCGCTCGGCCTGAGCCGCGTCCCTGACCACGTCACGCTGCACCGTTTCTTCAATGAGAGGCTTGGCGAAGAGATGATCGAACGGGTGCTGGCTGAGATCACTGGCCGCCTGCCGCCCCCGCCTTCGGGCGGAGCGGTGGTCGCCGTGGACGGGACCGGACTCTTTCCCGGGAGTGTGAACACATTTCATGTGAAGAGGGCCAGAGACCGCGGAAAGGGTTCTGCCTGGCCCCACTACCTCAAGTGGCTTGTGGCTGTGGACACCGGGAGACTCGTGGTGGTGGGGCAGATGGCCCGGCTCCGCCAGCTCCTTGAGAAGAAGGGGCCTCACCCGCAAGCGGGTACCCGGGCTCGGCGATCTTGAGGCCGCTGGTGGATTCTGCATTCACAAAGAGACGCTTCGGGCTGGTGCTCGCCGACGCCGAGTTCGACAGTGAGAAGAACCACACTCAGGTGTGCGCTCTTGGCGCAAGGGCAATCATTCCGGCCAAGAGGGGCAAGAAGGACTGGAAGGTCAGGGGCGCACGGCTCCAGATGCGCCGGCAGTTTCCGGTTGAGCAGTACCGCAAGAGAGCCCTGGTCGAATGCGTCTTCTCCATCATCAAGAGGAAGCTCTCGCTCAAAGCGCCCGGCCGCTCGTTGCGTACCCAGGTCCTCCAAGCACTCCTCCTGGGCATTGCATACAACATCTACCGGACAAGACCGTGGCCTTCTTCATTCCCGCTGCCATCCCGATTCCCGCTGCCATCCCGCACGTCCGCTACTCTCACGTCCGCAGCAACATGAGGATGTAAACAGAGCCGAATGATGTCTAAAGCCAGCGCTCGTAAATGCCGGCCTGTTGAACGAAAGGCGATGCCACGCTCCCTGGTGTGGCGGCTGTCCAGGTTGCCGCCATGCAGGCAGGTGAAAGCTCCGGGTATCAGCCACTCCGGCGTCCGCTGCCGCCATGCAGGCAGGTGAAAGCTCCGGGTATCAGCCGCTCCGGCGATCACTGGTGTCCTGGTGGCTCTGTGCAGGCTCCATCAGCGCCGCAGGCCCCTCGAACAGACACGTTACTTCGGTATCGAGGCGGTTGGAGAAGCCCCGGATGGCCGCAAGCACGCCGGAGACCTTCGACACCGGACCGGCGGTTATCCTGAGTCCTCCTGAAGGGGGCAGCCGGTTCACAAGCGAGGCTTTCACCGGACTGTTCAATCAACCGGGACTACTCCTGTTGACGGAGTGCGCATGAAAAAGAGCGCCCCACCGTGCTGGCGGGGTGTTCATCGCTATCACCAGTCCCGGATCGGGATAATCTCCGGAGGTCCAGCCAATCACGCCACTCCACGTAGAGCGCACCTCGCCAGCGCAGGCACGGATGTCTAAGTGCCAGGATGTCCCGGTGCCTGGGTCGGTGGCCAGGCAACCGGCCGTATAGCCGTTGACCACAAGGCCATCTGCCATGTTGGATGGCCCCATCGCAGGTCGTAGTGGTCTGCGCCAGGCACAGCGTTCCACGCAACCCGGATGTCCGGTAGCGTCACCGGAGCCGCACGGGACCCGTCCGGCGTTCCGGTTTCGTGTGAAGCGACCTGGCTCTGTTGACATCATCCTTCCCCATTCGAGGAATAGGGGCGATGGTCAGTGAGAGGAGCTTCCGGGATTTGTCATCCCGGCCGCGGGGCGCCCGCTTGCGGCCCGCTTACGGGTCGCTTACGGGTCGAAGGATCTTACCGCTCAAACACGGTCAGGCGGGAGATTCTGAGTCAAGCTCAGAATGACAGAACCAGTCCACTTCTCCTGGCAGGGGGATGATGTCAACAAGCCCGGCGACTTCTGTGGCCGTCGGACCGTCACAGCCGTCCGAGGTCTGACCGGTCACGCTGTGGAGGTTAGGCTCGCATCGAACGTCCTGACCACACAGTCGAACTGGCGAGCCGAACTGGCCAGTCTCGATCCGGCTTTTGATGCCAGGCGGGCATGGCGCCCGGCAGGCTAAGCGGCGGCCGCATCAGCCTTCGTGTTCTCGGCCAGGCCAATCCGGACACGGAGCAGGCCCATTTCGCTCTCGAACGTGACCTGGATCTGCTTCGGGACGCCTGCGGTCAGCGTTGCGCCAATTGGCTCCAGGATCACCGGCGGGCTGATATCGCACGGGTAGCCGGAGGCGGCCAGCTGCGTTGCGGCATTGCCGGTAATCACATTGGCGATCTCACCGAGTGCAGAAAGTGCCATCGGGTCGCGAGGACTCATGTCCTCACCGACCATGCGCTTGACGATCTCCACAATCAGTCCGCTGGAGAAGCCGTAGAGCACGTTCCCCTGAAGCTTGCCACTG
Organism: Chloroflexota bacterium; assembly: GCA_027624075.1. GTDB lineage: Bacteria > Chloroflexota > Dehalococcoidia > Lucifugimonadales > Lucifugimonadaceae > JAJCYX01. Next base: position 15,370 of record JAQBUH010000011.1, on the reverse strand, counting down.
ATGCCGATTATGGCTGTCACATCGTCAGTCGTGTACTGGTTAGACACGACCTCGGCGTTCTGGATCTTCAGAGGACAGCCGAATTCCTTCTGCCACACCATCTGCGCCGGGGTCAGGAACGGATTCACATACTCTTGCTTCATCTACAAATACCTCTGCAGCCTCTATTTAACTTGCGACTCGCGGTCCGTCACCCTGCGCAGACTCGATCACATGCCACGACCGCATCCGGTGATTCGAGATTGACTTCAACTGGAGTCTAGTGACCGCCCGGCCCCTGGCTCATCGGTGATTCCACCTAACAGAGCCCGTGCCACGACGGTGCGATGTCCGTACTCGAACGGTGACCGTCGCAGGTAGCGTGCTGCGATTGCTCCTGGCTGTCCCGGGCCTGGCCGGGGCCTGGCCAAACGCCGGCGAAAGCCAAACTCAGAGCGATCCCGGCACGCGAATCCGCCCTGTCTCACACTTGCCTCAACTTAAATTGGCCAAAAAATACCATCCACCGCGGTACATTTGCCCATCTGCTGTTGTTGCCGAGAACGCGCCGCTTTGCTAATTTCTATTCGCAAGGTCGGATTTCCGGCCGGAGGTTCATAGTCTTGCCTGGTATAGCCTGCCAGGCAGGTCAATTGAGAAGTGAGATGGCCCTGTCATTCAAAGCAAGCTCTTTCGAGAATGACGACGAGATCGAGGAACAGGTCGAGCTGGACAATACCTGTCCGGAGTGCGGCACCGACTCGATAGCGACATACCTTGACCGCCACAGCAGCTACGAGTACTGCACTAACTGCGACTGGTCGGACGAGGATATCGTCGAGGACGAGCCCAAAGAGCCGATCGGACGCCGGGACCGCAGCCGTTCCGACGACTGAGCGTGTCCGAAGGCAATCTGCTCTCGTCCCGGCTTTTGACGCAACCGTCTTCCCGGGAACCTTCATCTGCGTCCGCAAACAGCGCTCTGCCGCAACGTTAAACAGTCCGGCTAATCTCTACTGCCAGCTTGTGACACTGGGCGCGGGCGCCCTTACCGGGACGACTGGGACCACTGGCGGCGCCTGGTATCCGATGAACAGGCACCCGACTATTTTCCATGACTCGTCTGCGCCGAGCAAAGTCGCCAACTCCGCAGGCTTGCACGCCTTGCCGGTCGACCAGCCAACGCCCAGCCCTTTAGCGTGCGCCGAGAGCATGAGGTTCTGGACCGCGCATGAGGTGGCTGAGTAGTTCTCTTCCGTGATCTCAGCGTTCGGCCCCGGAAGCGAATACGCGTAGATGAGCGCAGGCGCGTCCAGGAACTCATCGCGCGCCTCGGCGGCTGCGCTCTCCTTACGGTTCGGGTTGGGCGTGTTGCGTACCGTCCAGTCGTAGATTAGCTGCGCCACCTCGGCCCGCTTTGCGCCGCCATTTCGCAGCACGTAGAACCGCCACGGCTCCGTCATCCGGTGGTTTGGCGCCCACACGGCGGTCTCGATCACCTCCGAGATGTCCGAGTCCGCCACTTTGTCCGCTGTAAACGCGCGGACTGTCCGCCGGGCCTTGATGACCCGGCTCACCAGCTCAAACTCGGACTCTGTGTCCATACGGGTCTCAACTCCCTGTTGATCTGAATTCCGGCGCCTACTGTGGCCCCGGAGCAGGCATCGTCTCGATATGCATGGCGCGTCTGCCGGACAGGCTGAGGTGGCCGGTCCAGACCTTATTCATGACCCTGTGCAGGTCACTCAAGTCTTCTGCGTCGAGGAACCGGCCCAAGTTCGTCTCCAGGTCATCCAGGTGGATAGTGTGCGCCTGGGCAAGGGTGAGCTCTCCTTTGTCTGTGAGAACAACGTAGGAGCCACGCCGGTCCTCCTTCGCCGCCTCTCTGCGCACCAGGCCAGCCTTCTCGATAGCGTCGACAAGCCTGGTCATCCCGGGGCGGGTTATCGCGACCGACTCAGCCAGCGTCTGCGCCCGTAGCCTGTTGTCCGGCGCCCCGCTAAGGCTCACCAGCACGTCGTACCACGTCACAGGGATGCCCAACTTATCGATAAAGGTGCGGTCGTACACCTTCAGCAGCGCCGAAACGGTGCGCAAGGTCAACTCCCACGCCATCACGGTCGAAACCTTTTCAACTTCAGCCATTGAGTTACCGCCAGTGCGCCCCGGTGTTCGAGTGTAGGTCGATGTCAATACAAGAGTAAGCAGAAAGCAGGTAGTTGTCTAATACAACTATTGACAACGCAGATTCTTTCCATGTAAGTTGCTTTCGCAGTATCTGCATATGCATCATATGCTAACGCAGATACATCGGGCATGCTAGTTGGATGGCGATTTGAGACGTAGAAGGAGAAAAGGATGCCTATCTCAAAGAAGGTCATGGTAACGGGCGCCACGGGAAACATCGGCTCGTTGCTTGTGCCTGCGCTGGTGAAGTCCGGCGTTTCCGTCCGGGCGCTGGTCCGCGACGAGGCGAAGGCGCAGCCGCTCAGGGATTCTGGCGCAGAGGTTGTTATCGGCGATATGGACCGGCCTGAGACACTTACTCAGGCGGTGGCAGGCGTGGACTCGATCTGCTTTATCACCTGGAACGGCCAGACGGCGGAGCAGCAGGGGCGGAATGTGATCGCCGCCGCCGTGAAGGCAGGCACGCCGCACTTCGTGAAGGTGTCTGCCTACGGCCCGGAGACCAGCCGGCTGATCAAGCAGCACGACGCCATTGACGCCGCGGTCGTGGCGTCCGGGTTGCCATACACGTTCATCAAGCCGACCTTTTTTATGCAGAACGTGATGATGGCGGCGCAGACCGTTGCCTCGGACGGAGCCATCTACATGCCGTTCAAAGACGGCAAGGTTGGAATGGTCGACGTTCGCGACATAGCCGAGGCGACTCACAGCGTCCTGACCACCGGCGGCCACCACGGCCGCGCCTACATTCTCACCGGCCCCGCGTCAATCTCGTTCCACGATGTGGCCCGATCGCTTTCCGAGGCGCTTGGCAAAGACGTCAAGTACTTCGATGTGCCTCTGGAAGCCGCCAGGGAGTCGATGGCCGGCATGGGCTTTCCCGAGTGGATCGTCGACGGGTACCTCGAACTGTTCGCCGGCTTCGCCGTCAACTGGGGCGACCGGACGACGGACGCCGTTGAGCAGCTCACCGGGCGCCCGGCGCGCTCGTTCGCACAGTTCAGCTCAGATTTCGCGGCTGTTTTCGGCGGCGCCACCGCGGTGGTGAAGACTGGATGAGGCTTTCGTCTGGCTGTGATCGGGCCCGGAGCGGGCTCGTGAGAAACGATCAGCAGAAGGGGACGGATTGATATGAGTTACGTGATGGTCAAGCACAAGGTTGCGGACTTCGAGGCATGGAAGAAGGTGTACGACTCACTCGAGGCTGAGCGCGTCAAGGGCGGATCAAAAAGCGCAAGCGTCTTCCGTGACTACGGAAATCCGAGCGGGGTTGTGGTCCTGACCGAGTGGGACAGCCTCGAGAGCGCCCAGAAGTTCAACGGCTCGGAGAAGCTGAAGGACGCCATGATGAAGGCCGGGGTCCAGGGCCCCCCGGAGTTTCTGTTCCTGGACAAAGCGGGTTCGTAGGCGGGGTGACCTGAGAGAGCGCTGTTCTTCCGAGAACTCCTGCCGCCGCAGTTGTGTTGAGTTACGCCGGCGACGGCTTTGCTGTCGCCGGCGTAACGCGTCCCGCACCCGAAAGGCGCGCATGGGCGTGCGTGGCGATGGAGGCTGGCGGAGGGGACAGGATTCGAACCTGCGATGCCCTTGCGGGCATACCTGTTTTCAAGACAGGCGCATTCAACCGCTCTGCCACCCCTCCGCGGCATGAATCCACAAGTCTAGCGCCTAGTCCGCCTGACCTGCCATAACGCGCCATGTCGTGTCCTGAGCATGTCGCCGTTTTGCGGAGACTCTGTCTCGCTCGTCCTGGGCCAGCGCCCCGCCTGACCACGCATCCAGTGTCAATGGGCAAGGCTCTACGACGCCGGGTCGAGCAGGCGGCCAATGAACAGAACCGTGTCAGTGGGGATGTCGCGAATCAGGAAGATGAACGGTTGATCAACCACGAACGGCACTGGCGGCGGTGGCGCCGAGGTCCTGACGATAATCACAGCGGTTGCGGCGGCGGCCTCCGTACCCTGCTCATCAACGGCAACGAAAGACTGGTGGATCACGTCTGTAATCACCAGGTCCGGCGGCGGCGTCCTCATCCCCGAAAAGTCGGCGACATCCGGCACGAACGCCTCCACCATGCCAAGCTCCTTGAGCGGCCCAGGCAGCAGAAACTTCGACTCGAAGCTGAACTTCGGGAACTGTAGCTCGATACTGGTCCGCTCCAGCCCCGTGATGATCTCATCCAGCCTCGCCGCGCTCAGCGAAGACTCGAACTGCGCGAACTCACCATCGTCCGGCACAAGCACGAGCATCGACGTCTCGCCGCCCACGTACGGGATCTCGACGGCGCGGTAGCCGTCCTCGTCCGCAGTCCTCAGCTGAGCGGTCTGCCGCATCATGTCCGCCGTCACGGTGCCGCCGCCCAGCAGGTGGAAATCACCGTTTGCAGTCAGGTCCGGGTTGAACTCCTCGAACCACGCCGCCTTGAAGAAGATGGCGTTCGCAAGGACCAGCACCGTGTCAGGGCTCAAGACCCCTTGCGGGATCAGGTCCTTGATCCGGTCATTCGTGTTGTCCTCGACCCAGCCGTTGATCACCAGTCGCGCCGCCTCGGCCTGCGTGTCATAGTCGACCAGCCGCATGCCTGCGCCGTAGTTCTCCGCCAACGTGTCGAGGAACTCTTGCTCGAACTCGAAGCCCTGCTGTCCCCAGATGGAGTTGGCGATCTCGAGCGTGAACTTCTGGTCCGACGAAAGATCTGCTCCTCGCGCCTCAAGCAGTTGGTCGAGCGCGTTGAAAGCGGGGTGCAGCCTGCCTGAGTCGAGCGAGAAGCCCAGGGTCTGCGCCATCTCGTCAGCCGTGTCGCCGCCCGCGCCGGCATAGGTCATCGCCAGGGCCAGCGAGATGCTGTACGGCGACATGAACAGGTTGCCGTCTTCTGAGGAGAGCTGCCTGTAGAGGTCGAGCGCGAACCGGTTGTTGCCGGCTGCAAGCTCTTCGAGGTCGGCGGCAGGCACAGACGGCGACTCGACCCGCTCTTTACCGGAGAACGCGACGGTGAAGCTCTGCGGCCCCGCCGTCGAGGTCGCAGGCGGCAGCGTGGCTGTCGGGCTGGCGTCTGGCTCGCTTGAGCCGCAGGCTGCGGCGATGACGATCAGGCTGACCGACGCGGCGATGGCCGCGATCCGTGTTTTCATGGGTCCCTCTCCGGACGTTTTAAGCAATTTTGTACGGCGACGCAGAAAGCCGGTGGGCGGCTTGCGCTGGTGTCACTATTAAAAGAAACGACTTTGAGGGGTGATTTGTTCCAATTCGCCATGCGGAAGACGCGAGGGTGCTTTTATTCACTCTCTGGCAGTGATGGAGAAATTGTCACTCTGAACTCGATTCAGAGTCTCTCGGCGTCCGTGCGCTCTGTTGACACCATCCTTCCCCCGTTCGAGGAACAGGGGCGATGGTCAGCGAGAGGGGCTTCCGGGATTTGTCATCCCGGCCGCGGGCGCCTGATTTCGGGTCGAGGGAACTTACAGCTCAAACACCGTCGGCTGGGAGGCTTGTCATGCTGAGCTCGACTCAGCATCTCTCTGTAAACCAGCCAGCCGAGAGATTCTGAGTCAAGCTCAGAATGACAAAAACAGCCCGCCGTCTATCACTCTCTCCTGGCAGGGAAGGGTCATCTCAACAGAGCCGCTCAGATCCTGTAGTAACGCTCTGCGTTCTCCAGAAACAGCCTTGACCGCTCCGACTCGGAGAACCCGGACGTTATCTCGTCATATGCCCGCCACACCGTCGCATAGTCCGAGAAAAGGCTGTCGACAGGGAAGTTGGAGGCGAACATGCAGCGGTCGACGCCAACGGTCTCGATGGTGTCCAGCACGAACGGCCGTATGTCGTCAACAGACCAGTCCTGCTTCATCATGCCCAGCGCAGAGATCTTCACAGACACGTTCTGCGCGCCCGCAATCGCTTTCATCCCTTTCCGCCAGAGCCCTACACCCTGTGTGTCCCAGTCACGGGGCATGCCCGTGTGGTTCAGCACGACGGGTACCTCAGGGATGTCCCGCGCCAGCGCGGCGCCTTCGGCAAGCTGCCACGGCCACACCTGCAGATCGAAGGAGCCGTTGAACCTCGCCAGCAGCCTGTAACCCGCACGCCACCGTGGGTCCTGTATCAGGTCGCCCCTCTCGGCGAACCGGAACCGCGGGTCAACGGCCCAGTTCAGCATGTGGCGGATGCCTCGCCAGTTGGCATGCTCTGCGTGACGTGCCAGCGTCTCTTCGACAGCCGGGTCTGCAAGATTCGCAAAGCCGATGATGGCGTTCGGCATGCCGCGTGAGGCAGGGCTGTCCGCCACCTGCTGCAGCCATGCGGTCTCGCCGACGGGATCGCCGTCGTGGTCCCATTCGGCCTGCACGTGGACCGACTTTTTGAGCGGCATGCCTTCTGCGCCGGCCAGGAAGTCGCCGATCAGGAACGACTTACGGATTGGCGAATAGTCGCCGACGAAGTGGTCGATGCCTTCCTGCAGCCACGGATAGCGGTTGTTCTCAAGGTCCCACAGGTGGTGGTGCGTGTCGATGAACGGCGGGACGGTCATGGCGCTGTTCCTTTTAGGACTCCGGTGGGGAAGGCTCCGGGCAAGGCTTGCCGGATTGAACGGTGGCGACAGTTTATGCCGCGGCCAATGCGGGCGGCCAACGCGGGCGGCAAAGGTGATCCGCCCGAGCACCCCTGGCGCCAGTTCGTATACTGGGCGCTCATGTTTCACAGGGAGGCTGTTTAGATGCCAGTTCCAGAGTGCGCCGCTCCCAGAGTGCGCCGCTCAATGACGAGCACGCCGGCTCTTAGATTCTTCAACACGGGCGAGATCGCTATTCATTACGCCGAGTGGCCAGCCCGGAAAACCGGCTCCGGCAGCAACTCGCCGGCATTCCTGTTCATCCACGGCATCACAGGCCGTCACGAGACCTGGCACGAGGTGGCAGGCGGGATCAGAGGCGGAGCCAGGGTGATAGCGGTCGATCTGCGAGGCCACGGCAGGTCAGGGCACTCGGCTGGTCAAAATGGGGGCGCATACCGGCTGCCTGACTACGCCCGCGACATGGCGTCGCTGATCGACGGCCTGGAGCTCGGACCGGTCGTTGTGGTCGGGCATTCGCTCGGCGCCATGACCGCGCTCCAGCTGGCTGCGACACGCCCCGAGCTTGCTGCAGCAATCGTGCTAGAGGACCCGCCGCTGTTCGCCCGTCACATCATGGAGAACCTCTTCCCGGAGCGGCACAGGCGGTTCGAGCGGAACGGGCGAATATCCGGGTCAGGTCTCTCCGTGGCGGAGATGGCTGCGGAGATAAGATCGGACAGTCCGGAGGCGACCGAGGAGGCAGTGCTGCAGAGCGCGCAAAGCCTTTTCGTGACAGACGCCGACGCGATTGCGCATGTCCACGACCAGCGCATCGATTGGTCCGCCGATATCGAGCCAATGATGCGTTCCGTACAGTGTCCAGTCCTGTTGATGCGGGGCAACGTCGAGCTTGGCGCCTGGATGCGGGTTGAGGATGGCGAGCTAGCGAGGAGCCTGATGACGAACTGCGAGCTTTCAGCGTGGGACGACACCGGACATCTGCTGCACGCAGACAGGCCGGAGCGGTTCGCCAGGCAGGTACGCGAGTTCGTGGCACGGCTCGAAGTGGCCGCGGCAAACTGATGACCCCAGAACACCAGGCCGAACCGAAAGAGCGCTACCTGCACATCGGCGACGTTGCGCTCAACGTCGCGGAGTGGCCGGGCGACGGCCCGCCGCTTGTGCTGGTCCACGGCTGGGGCGTCTCATGGCAGGTGTGGCTCTCTGTCGCGCCGCAGCTTGCCCGGGACTTCCGGGTGATTGCGTTCGACCTGCGCGGCCACGGCCGGTCCGGCAGGGTGCTGGATGACCACGCGCGCGTCACCTGGGCCGAGGACACGGCGCGGCTGATGGAGCGGCTGACTCCAGGCGGCGCAGCGGTAGTCGGCCACTCTCTCGGCGGCTGGATCAGCCTTGCGCTGCCGTCTGTAGCCCCCGGCCTCGCAACGAAGATCGTCTCCGTTGACCCGTATACGGGCGCAGGGTCGCTGGTCGGCGACCGCGCACGCGGCGACCCGTCACGCAGGTCATCGCGGCCTGATCCGGATACTGTCGAGGCGGCGGTTTCGATAGAGCCGCTTGTGGCACAGATCGCCGAGGAGAACCCTCGCTACTCGGCGGAGATCGTTGAGCGGCTGGCGACGATGCAGTTCCGGATGGACCCGGAGCTGATGCGCGGCCGCGGCACGCGTAGCGAACTGGAGCATGGTTTCGACGAGGTGTTTGCGAAGGTCGACTGCCCTGTGCTGCTGATGCACGGAAACCCTGACAAGGGCGGGATCATGGACGAGGCAGAGGCGGCGCGCGTGGCTGCGCTGCTCCCGCAGGCGCAGGTCGTCAACTGGCCTCACACCGGCCACAACCTGCACGTCGCCCGCAACTTCGACTTCGTCAAGGTGGTGAGGCGGTTCTTGCAGGCAGAGTAGTTGGACTGCTTGAGCGCTGGCTCCCGCAGGCGTCCGCTGATCAGCGTCTCGATGACGCCGACGCGGCTCCCGCACGCCAATCTATTCGCCCGCCCGCTACGCCGGCATGAACTCCTCTTCCGACTCGATCTTCGCCGGGTCCAGGTCCATGTTTATCCCCGATGCCGACGGCGCCTTGATCACGCCATTCACCGGCATCAACGGGTTCGCCAGGAAATGCTGGTGCACCGCGTTCCACTTCACCAGGTACTCCTGGTAAGGCGTGTGGATGGGCGACTGCGTGACCGAGAAGTGAATCCCCGCGGGGGTCGAGTGGCCGTGCGGAATCGTGATCAGGTCGTGCGTCGTGGCGTACGCCGCAATCTTCAGCGTCTCCGTCAGGCCACCAGCCCAGTAGATGTCCGGCTGCAGGATGTCCAGCGCCTCCTGGTCGATAAACCGCTTGAAGCCCCAGCGCGTGTACTCGTGCTCTGCGCCAGAGACCGGGATGCTGATGCTCTGGCGGATCTGGCGGTGCGTGTCTATGCGGTCAGGCATCGCAGGCTCCTCCAGCCAGCGCGGCTCGAACTCCTCGATGCGCTCTGCCAGCTTCACAACGTAGTTCAGGTCCATGCTCTGCCAGCAGTCAAGCATGATGTCGTCGTCCGGGCCAAGCGCGTCCCGCAGCGTGCGCACAAGCTCGACGTTCTTGCGCAGCCCTTCGGGGCCAGACATCGGGCCGTGGCGGAAGAACCACTTCTGCGCCCTGTAGCCCATCTCGTGGTGCTGCTGCGCCCGCTCCCGCACGAGGCCGGGGTCGAGCACATCGTTGCCGAGCATGGAGGCGTACGCGGGGACTTCGGTTCGGGTCGGGCCGCCGAGAAGCCGGTAAACGGGCTGGTCGAGCGCACGTCCCTTGAGGTCCCAGAGTGCGCAGTCGACTGCCGATACGGCCATCATCGCCTCGCCCTGTCTGCCGTGGACCAGCGACCTGTGCATGATGTCCCACAGGTACTCGTGGGCGAAGGCGTCACGGCCCATGAGGAGCGGCCGCAGCTGCCTTGCGATGATCGCCGCGACCGAGTCGTCCATCGGCCCGCCGCGGCCGGTTGCGCCGTCGTCTGTCTCGATCTCAACGAATGTGGCAGAGAGTTTGTAGTGGCTGTCGTCCACCTGGTTGCCCCATGCGACAGGCTTGCGCTCCCTGAACTCCTCATAGACGTCGAGCGGCATTGCGAGCCGCTCTTCCCAAAAGGCGCCGTCCGTCTCCATGGTGCCGCTGACTTTGTGGAGGGTTACTTTCGTGATGTTCATTTTGTTTTTCTCCGTTTGGGGGCGCGTGCCTGATCTTCTCCATTGACGGTGGAGGATGACAGGCGGGCGGACGGGCGCAGTTTAACGCCGCGCGTCAGCCAGCGGCCATACATACGGTTGAGGTCAACCATGTATTACACCCTGCTCGGGGCGTTCACAGGCTCGCGGATGTACGGGACCAGGCGCGGCGGCTCGAACTGCTCCTCGCCCTTTACAGACTCCGCAAGCTCGAACGCTGCCTTCACGACATCCTCTTCGCCGGTCAGCGCCAGGATGACCGCGCCCTCCGATCCGGCAACACCGCCGGACGCCACATGCACGGCGGTCACGCCGGTCAGGATCTCCAGCGCCTGTATCTCGGTAACCACCTTCGCGTTCACAACCGGCATCAGTCCGGCCGCCTGCCCCATCGTGTAGTCCCAGAGGTGGTTCCCGCAGTACTGCGCCGCCTCAATCACGCTCGGGATGAGCCGCTCCAGGCTGACCGGGGCCATCCAGTGCGCTCCGCGGGCGGTGAGAGTGCCCCAGATACCGCCAACCGTGCCGCCTGCTCCGTCTGCGGCAAGCACACCGATGTTGCCCTGTGGGTCGACTGCGTTCGCCCCTTTGATCGACACGTCTCGCGCCCTGAATTTTGCGAGCGCCTGGGGTGCGGACTCTTCCGAGAGCTTTCCGTCCTTGAACACCCACGGCCCGAGCCTGTCCTCTTCGATCACGCTGGCAAGGCGGCTGCCTGTGACGATGCCGGCGGTTGAGTTGCCCTTGTCCTTGGGCTGGCCGGTGAGCTCTTCCAGGATGTAAGCCGGAGTGACGCCGCGGGACACGATTAAGTAGCCGCTTGCGAGCACACGCCTCACTTCTGGCACGGCCAGCACGCCCTTCGCAATCAGGCGCTTCGATTCGCGTGGCAGCAGCATGATGATGGCGTGTGTGCGGTCATCCCGGACAGGCGCAAGCGCCTTACGAAATGAGGATGTGTCGTAGAACATGTGGTGTGCTCCGTGCTCGGGTGAATAGATCGCAGCAGGCACTCTAAACCGGCGGTATCGGGAGCGAGCGTTCGCGGGTGAGGTCAGCGTGAAATTCCGGTGAGGATCTCGCCGCTGAGGGCTGTTTTGAGAGAATCAGCCTGCCAGGAATCCCTGCGCCCCGCGCGGCCAGCCGGCGGTTGCGCCTGTTGCGCAGGAGGTCTTTGCACGCCGCAGTCCGGCCTCTGATCGACCGCCCCATGTTCTCACCGCAAGATGGTTTAAATTCGCCACCTGGGCGGGGAGTATGCGCCGGCCGGACAGCCGTCATCGCAGGGCGGCGCATGGACTCGCCCAGCGCTCCCCGGACCAACCTGCGTTAATATCCGCCGGTAGTTGGCGCAGACGGCTGGCGCTGACACCTGGCACCTGGCAACTGGCGGCCACGTTCGCCGCCGCCCGCGAGTAACGGTCTGGCAACTGGAGCTGATCTATGTACTTTCCGCCGCATGCCCGAGCGACCACAACTGGCACAACTGGCGCGTCTGGCGATTCTGGTGAATGGCAGCGGCGAGACCCCGCGTCGCTCGGCCTCGACCCGGCAGCCCTCGACCAGACCTCCCGCTTCGCCATCGGCAACGAGGTCCCATGGCCGGAGGACCTCACCAGTGTCAACGTCTCAAACGACCCGCCCGAATACGCAGAGAAGCTCGGCCCGATGCGGCCGCGCGGCGGACCCGCCGGCCTCATCCTCAAAGACGGCTACATCGTCCACGAGTGGGGTGACCTCTCTCGCGTCGATCTCACCTACAGCGCCACCAAGAGCTACCTCGCGACGGTCGCCGGCCTCGCCTTCGACGGCGGGCTCATCCCGGACCTCGACCGTCCTGTCATAGCGGACATAGGCGACGTTGAGATCTGCGAGACCGCCACCGGCCAGAGGCTTGAGCCCTTCGCGACAGGCCAGAACAAGAAGATCACATGGCGGCACCTTCTCCAGCAGACCTCCGAGTGGGAGGGAACTCTGTGGGACCGGCCTGACACGGTCGACTGGAACCGGTCCATAGACCAGGGTGGCTCCGGCGATCGAGACGAACGCAGGCGGCCGGGCGAGCACTGGGAGTACAACGATGTGCGTGTGAACCTCTGCGCGCTGGCGCTCACGGCGCTCTGGAAAAGGCCGTTGCCGGATGTGCTGCGGCGCGCCGTGATGGAGCCTGTTGGCGCCAGCGAGACGTGGGAGTGGCACGGATACCGGAACTCGACCGTCGAGATCAACGGCACACAGATTGAGTCTGTCGCTGGCGGCGCGCACTGGGGCGGCGGCATTCACGTCAACACCTATGACCATGCCCGCTTCGGCCTGCTGTTCCTGAATGGCGGCGTCTGGAACGGGATGCGCCTCATCTCCGGGCGCTGGCTCAAGATGATGCGAGAGCCTTGCCCGCAAAACGGCCGCTACGGGCTGATGTGGTGGCTTAACACGGGCGGAGAGCGGTACGGAACCTCTGTGCCGGAGTCGCTGTTTGCGGCGTCCGGCGCGGGCGGCAACACGGTCAATATCGACCCGCAACACGGACTGGTGATCGTCACCCGCTGGTGCGGCGACGTGCCGGGAGTGGTGCAGAGAGCCGTGGCCGCGGTGAGATAGCGACAAGGGCCGGGTCTTGCGGGGGACAGCAAGAAGTCCCTGACGCGGTGCTGAGCCTTTGGGCGCAGAGCCTGAGGCCCCCGAGACCGGAGACGCGTTCGGTTCCTCGATGGCCAGCGATGACGTATTGCCGCTCTGCAGGCCAAATCGCCCCATCCGGCCCACTTGACCCGATCGCGGAACTAGAATGTTTGCTTGCCACCCGCCGACATAACCTCCTCAACACAAGCTGACCAGCCTGAGCCCTTATCCGGCGTGCCTGGCGCGACTGGCGCGACTGGCGAACCGGCAACGGCCACGCCGGCACGCGGGCGCAAGGCGCTCACGCTCCCCGCCGCCGCACTCGCGCTGCTCCTCTCGACCATGTGGGCAGGCAACCCCGTCGCCAACAAGGCCGGTCTTCAAGACGCGGGGCCGCTGCGGCTCGGCTATCTGCGGTTCATCCTCGGAGGCCTCGTCGTCATCATCTACAGCCTCGTTACCCGGAAAAACCTCAGGATCTACCGCTACGAGGTCCGCCCGCTTGTGCTGCTGGGCGTCCTCTTCTCCGTGCAGCTGGCGTTCATGAACGTCGGCCAGGACTTCACATCGGCCGGCCACGCGGTGATCGTCACGACAACCTTCCCGCTCTGGACATCCGTGTTCGCGCACTTCTTCGTGCCGGGCGACAGGATGTCCCGGCAGCGGACGCTCGGCACACTGGTGGCTTACGGCGGCGTTGTCGCCGTGTTCTCTCGAAGCCTTGCGCTGGGTAACGACTTCATCATCGGCGACCTGCTGCTGCTCGGCTCCGCCATCCTGCTTGGCGCGAGGCAGGTCTACATTTCGCAGGCGGCGCAGGACGTGCCGCAGCACAAGCTGCTGATGGCGCAGTCGGTCTTCGGCATCACGACCTTTGTTATAGCGAGCCTGATCTTCGAGTCTGGCGACTCGTGGGTGCTGACGCTGCGGCTGACGGTTGCGCTGCTGTACACGGGCGTGCTGATCGCAGGGTTCGGTTTTCTGGGCCAGACGTACCTGCTGAAGAACTATCTGCCGTCGCGGGTGACGGTGATCTCGCTCAGCCAACCGGTGTTCGGCGTGCTGTTCAGCTGGTGGATACTGGGAGAGACGGTGGGCGGCGAGTTATACGCGGGAGCGGCGCTGGTAGTGATAGGAAGCTACCTTGCGCAGCGGAGGTGACGGGGAGGGGCAATAGGGCGTTCGCTCGGTTCTGTCAGGACTCAGGGCACGGGGCAGAATAGCATCCTCCAAACCTAGCCGAGGAGCTGCTGATGCCATGCCCGCGCTGCCAGTCTCGATCAACCATCAAGGGATCTGTCATAACTCAGGACACTAGTGCGTTGACGCAGATCCGCGGCGCCTTCGCGTCATGGCGTACAAGAGCGCGGCCAGCCCAGGGACCGTGATCGACCCGACCGCTATCCATCGCACGGCTGTTCCGCTCAAGAATCCTGGATTGCCGGGGCTGAGCGCTCCAGACACGGTTATCGACACATCAGACCCCGCCACTCTCTTCCCCAGGTCCCAACTCCGGTACTCCACCCCGGCGATCGACTCCATCCTGGGTTCGCCGGCGCCAATTCCCAGGGAACTGTCTGCCGGGACGAGGACGACGAATTCCTCCACCGGACGTGCCAGGAAAAATGAAAGCTCCATCGTGCCCACGGCGACGTTTACCTGGTAATTGAGAACCACTGTGCCACTCCCTGGCGACACGTGAGTTTCGAGCGCCACATGGCGCGGCCGGCTGGCAGCGGGCTCGAGTCCCAGGCTACGGCCCTGTTCATCAACAAGGCCAATTCATCAACAAGGCCAAATGGAGTGTCAGGCGAGAGGTCCGACTCAACGCTCAGGTTGGACATCGCGGCTGGGACGGGCAGGAGCAGTCCGCCTGCGCCGTATACTGCCGCCCGCGTGCCGGCGTTCTCAAACCGCACAAATTGCTTAATGTTGATCCCTCCCGGGGCATCCCCAGGCTCCAGGATCAAAGCCATGCGTTCGGTGATGTCCAACTGGTCCGCCGGCATTACCTGATAGACCGTCAATTCGACCGGCTCGCCGTCCTGAACGTCGAATCTCCGGGCGTAACTGGCGCCTTCGTATGTTGCCGAAATGGCAAGCGTGAGTTGACCCGGTGACTGAGACGGCACTCTCAACTCACCATCACCGTTGGTGACCGCGGACCACCTTGAAATCTCGATGCCGTCGCTCAGCACCACCGTCATGACTGGGACCCCAGCGTCTACGGGGAGGCCCGTCGTCCCATCAACGACACGGACGACGACGCCTCCGTCTGTCTGCCCTTCGGCTGATACCGCTGGCATCAGCAGTGAGACCGCCAGCATGCACAAAACCATGAAACTGGCGACCCATCTGCGCCAACGGAAGCGGTCGCTCGACCGTGACAGCGCGGCTACAAGGCCGCCGGGCGCGAACCCGTGCCCCTGCATCGCTGAGAGTGCGGAAGGTCTGAACATGGCGAAGCCAGTATCGATCAGGCCCAAGCGCCACTCCAGTGGACACCGCCGTAGCCCGGACAAAATATGCGCATAAAGGCCGGAATACATCCCATTCTGTTGACGAAAACTCCGTTACAAGACACAATGCAGCCGGATTTTGCGAGGCCGACTCCCGGGAAGTCTTGCTCATTGTCCCACTGATCAACGGTGGGGGTTTGTTGAATGGCAGTTTTCGCTGCCTCATTCAGATCGGGGACAGCAGATGAGTTGGCACGGCACGGGTGTAGGACGTCAGCAACAATGGGACAGAATCGGTAATAGAGATTTCAGGCGGATCTGAGCTGCTC
>JAQBUH010000060.1 GCA_027624075.1 Chloroflexota bacterium | reverse complement strand
TGCTGGCAGGCGGTACAGGCTCACGTCTGTACCCATTGACCTGTGAACGGCGGTGCAAAAGTAGTCCACGGAAGCGGCGAATTTGTTTCGTCGCGGGCGGAGTAAAACTCTGCCACCTGTAACCTTCGAACCTTTTGTGGTTGGAAGGTGGAAGGATGTACACTGTGGAGCTTTATTTACGCGTACGAATGGCCTGCCATGTTGAGGGCCTGAGCCAACGCGAGGCGGCCAGTCGATTTGGCGTAGCCCGGGAGACTGTGAAGAAGATCCTCCGCTATTCGGAGCCCCCCGGCTACCGTCGCCGCCAGCCGGCACCGCGCCCGAAGCTGGATCCTTTCACGGCGATCATCGAGCGTATTCTGGTCGATGACCGAACGGTTCACCGCAAGCAGCGCCATACGTCGAAGCGGATCTTCGATCGTCTCCGCGATGAGTACGGCTTTACGGGCGGCTACACCATCGTCAAGGATTACGTGCGAGAACAGCGTCGTGGTCAGCGCGAGATGTTCGTGCCGCTGGCCCATCCTCCGGGTCAGGCCCAGGCGGACTTCGGCGAGGCTGATGTTGTCATCGCCGGTGTGACGCTGCGTGCCCATTACTTTATCCTGTCGTTTCCTCACAGCGACGCCTTCTTTGTTGCGGCCTATCCGGCAGCGACGACGGAAGCCTGGCTGGATGGTCACAACAGGGCTTTCGCTTTCTTCGGCGGCGTGCCGCAGTCGATCCTGTATGACAATGATAAATGCTTGGTGGCACGTATCCTTGCGGACGGCACACGGCAACGGACCCGTTCGTTCAGCGGGCTTCAGTCCCATTACTTATTCGAGGACCGTTATGGCCGTCCCGGTAAGGGCAATGACAAAGGCAATGTGGAAGGAGCGGTTGGCTACGTCCGGCGGAACTGCATGGTGCCGCTTCCCCGGTTCGAGAGCTGGGGTGCCTTCAATGACGACTTGGTAGGGCATAGCCGCAACCGGCAAAACGATGTCCTGCGCGGCCACCGCGAGACCATTGGCGAGCGCTTTGAGCGTGACCGGGCGGCGTTGATGGCGTCACCGCCGGCGCCGTTCGATGCCTGTGACAAGCAGGGCACGCGGGTCAGTTCCCTGTCCTTGGTGCGCTACCGGAGCAACGACTACTCGGCGCCCGTCGCCTACGGTCACCAGGAGGTCTGGATCCGGGGCTATGTCCATGAGGTGGTCATCGGTTGCGGGGTTGAGATCATTGCCCGCCACCCCCGTTCCTACGACCGCGAGGACCTGATCTTCGATCCGATCCATTACCTGCCTTTGCTGGAGAAGAAGATCGGCGCTCTGGACCAGGCCGCACCGTTGGTCGGCTGGGATCTCCCCGAGGGGTTCGCGACCCTGCGACGCCTTCTCGAAGCGCGCATGGGCAAGGCCGGTAAACGGGAATATGTGCAGGTCCTGAGGCTTCTGGAGACGTTCGAGCTCGACGCACTTCATGGTGCGGTGAAGGATGCCCTGCGCCTGGGCGCCATCGGCTATGACGCGGTCAAGCACCTGGTGCTGTGTCGTGTCGAGCAGCGTCCGCCCCGGCTCGATCTGGATGTCTATCCCTATCTGCCACGGGCTCGGGTCGCAACCACGGCCGCCGCCAGTTATATGAGCCTGTTGAGCAGCGGCGCGCCATGAGCGATACGCCGCAAGTGTTGCTGGGCCATCACCTTAAAGCGCTCAGGCTGCCGACCTTCCTGCGCGAGTACGACAAGCTGGCCCGCCAGTGCGCTGCCGAGGGTGCCGATCACGTGCGCTATCTTGTCCGCCTGGCCGAGTTGGAACTGATCGATCGCGAGCGCCGCATGGTCGAGCGGCGGATCAAGCAGGCCAAGTTCCCAGCCGTCAAAAGCCTCGACAGCTTTGACTTCAAGGCCATGCCCTCACTCAACAAGATGCTGGTCCGGGACCTGGCGCGATGTGGATACGTCGAGCGTCGTGAGAACGTCATCGCGCTCGGCAACTCAGGCACCGGCAAAACCCATATCGCCCTGGGTCTCGGTCTGGCGGCCTGCCAGAAGGGGCTTTCCGTGGGGTTTATCACGGCGGCGGCCCTGGTCCACGAGTTGATGGAGGCCAGGGACGAGAAGCGTCTGTTGCGCTTCCAGAAGCAGTTGGCCAAATACCAGTTGCTCATCATCGACGAACTCGGGTTCGTGCCGTTATCCAAGACCGGCGCCGAACTTCTGTTCGAGGTGTTCAGCCAACGCTATGAACGCGGCTCCACTCTGGTGACATCCAATCTACCGTTCGATGAGTGGACCGAGGTGTTCGGCTCCGAGCGCCTGACCGGGGCATTGCTGGACCGGCTCACCCACCATGTTCATATCCTGGAAATGAACGGCGACAGCTACCGGCTCAACCAGAGCCAAAAAAGGCGGAACCCCCCAAAAACCTGATAACCGAGCCCATCGTTGACCCGGTGGGCCCACAGGCACCTCCCACGCTGCTTCGCTTCGCGTAACGCAAGCGCTACACGAAGCAGCGCGGGTCCCTCCTATGGA
>JAQBUH010000010.1 GCA_027624075.1 Chloroflexota bacterium | reverse complement strand
TACCTGACCGGGAGCCACACGTTTTTCGCTTACAGGGCTTTCACCCTCTATGGCCAGACGTTCCAGTCTGTTCAGCTAAACGTGCGGTTGGTAACTCCCGCGGAGCTTCAGAGAACTCCATTGCAGGCCCTACAACACCGCTCGGACTCTGGACTTTGACCCGTATGGGCCGAGCGGTTTGGGCTGATCCCCGTTCGTTCGCCACTACTAAGGGAGTATCGGTTGATTTTCTTTCCTCGAGGTACTTAGATGTTTCAGTTCCCTCGCTTACCTATCCCGACAAGTCGGGACTGACCACCATTACAGTGGACGGGTTACCCCATTCGGGAATCCCCGGCTAAGCTTGCTAGACAGCTAACCGGGGCTTATCGCAGCCTTGCTACGCCCTTCATCGGCTCTTAACGCCAAGGCATCCCCCATGAGCCCTTAGTAGCTTGAACCACACTAAGGAATCACCTACATGATCTCGGAGAATGCGGAATCTCTCTTCATTTTTTAAGGTACTTCCCAGAGCTGCGGAAGGCTGCTCCAGAGGCCTCGAAAGGCCCGGCCCGTTTTGGGCGTAATGAACAGTATCCCTCGCGGTACCCAATAGAGTCAACAGCCAATTGCGGCGATTTGAAACTCTGCTGAAAACTCCCCGGCGATCCGCTGGCCCCGGTTCACTGGCCGCTACGCTCACGCCACGCGCTATCCTTTCGCCGCGGCCGGGCTTGCCTGATGCGGAAAACATGCCGCCGAATGCCAGCGGCATGCTGAGTGGCGCGGCGCACGCTGCTATAATTCGCCAGCAACAACCTGTTGCACTGCCCCATCGGCCCGTTTCGCCCGAGCGACGGGCCGTAACGCGTTTGGAGAATCTTCTCAGTGCCCGCATACGCAGTACTCGGCGCCCACTGGGGCGACGAGGGCAAAGGAAAGGTCATCGACTACCTCGCGGAGAACGCGACGGTGGTCGCCCGCTACTCCGGTGGTAACAACGCCGGCCACACGGTGATGAACGACTACGGCACGTTCTCTTTTCACCTGGTGCCGTCCGGCGTCTGCTGGCCACACACGCAGAACGTGATCGGCAACGGGGTAGTCGTGGACCCCGATGTGCTCCTCGACGAGATAAAGATGGTCAGGAACGCCGGCCTGCCCGGCAACGTCTTCGTATCAGACAGGGCGCACGTGATCATGCCCTACCACGTTGTCCTTGACCGGCTGGAAGAGGAGCGGCGCGGTAAGGACGCTATCGGCACAACCGGCCGCGGGGTTGGCCCCGCCTATGTTGACAAGGTTGGACGGCAGGGCATCCGCATTGGGGAGCTCCTGGACCCCGAAGACCTCTCGCTGCGGCTGCCTGACATCATCCGGTTCAAGAACGAGACGATCACAAAGCTGTACGGCGGAGAGCCGGTCGACGCCGACGCCATCTTCGAGCAGACCAAGCGCTGGGGAGCGGAGCTCAAACCGTACATCGCTCGGTCCGAAGACATAGTTGGCAGCGCCATCGATGGCGGAGAGAACGTGATCCTGGAGGGGGCGCAGGGCGCTTTGCTCGACCTGGACCACGGCACATACCCTTTCGTCACGTCTTCCAACTCAACCGTCGGCGGGATGTTGACTGGCCTTGGCATCGGCCCGCGCGCGTTCGCTGGCGTGACAGGTGTCTTCAAGGCGTACTGCACGCGCGTTGGCGCCGGTCCGTTCCCGACCGAGCTCAACGAAAAGGACGCACACACGATCCGCAACGCAGGGCCTGTTGGCGAGTTCGGGGCGACAACCGGAAGACCTCGCCGCATCGGCTGGTTCGACGCGGTGGCAGGCAAGTACAGCGTCCGCGTCAACGGAATGGACTCGATGGTCGTGACGCGGCTCGACGTCCTGGACGGGTGGGAGTCGATCAAGATCTGCGTCGCCTACGAGTTGAACGGCGTGCGGACCGACCGGTTTCCCATTGAGTCTGTACTGCTGGGCCGTTGCAAGCCGATATACGAAGAGATACCGGGATGGGACGGCTCGACGGCCGGCATCACGCGTCCAGAGCAGTTGCCGGTGGGCGCAAAGCGTTACATCAACCGGCTCGAAGAGCTGCTCGGAATCCAGGCGAACATGATCTCGACGGGGCCCAGGCGCAACGAGTCGCTCGAACTGCGGCCTTCAATAAAGTAGGCCATAAAGCAGGCATAGCAGGCGCGCTCAGGCAGTTCCCTGGCTCAGGTTCCGCGCTTCCCTGGCCCTCGACGTACGTTCGGCCAGCCGAAGGACTAGCTCCGCGAGCTTTTCCCCGTCGTGCCTCACGGGAGGGCCGAGGTTGAGCAGCAGGTCTCTCACCACATGCTGGGCGAACTCCAGGATCTCATCCCCGTCAGGGTCGACCGGATGCGCGCCCTCTGTCACATAATGAGCCTGCACATCCTCAGGAATTGACTGCGTGTTCACGACGGCGTAGTCGAGCTTAAGTCCGCCGAGATAGGTGTGGATGGTGCCGGTGAAACGGGCGGCGTCGTAACCGGAGGTCTCACCCAGCTTCGTCATGACGTTGCAGACGTAGGCTACGCTGGCCCGAGTTTCGCGCAGCGCTTCGCAGACACCGTCTGCCAGCAGGTTCGGCACCACGCTCGTGTACAGGTCTCCCGGGCCGAGGACGACCACGTCGGCCTCTGCGATAGCGTCCAACGCGTCAGGGTTCGCCTCAACGTGACGGTCAAGGAAGACGCGTTTGATTGGTGGCGTCTCTTCGCCTCGCTGGTCGATCTTCGATTCGCCGACGACCACTACGCCGTTTGCAAGCTCAGCGCACAGCTGTGCGTCCTGCAGCGTAACGGGCACCACGCGACCGGTTATATCGAGCATCCGCGAGAGTTCTGAGATCGCGCCGGTAACGCCGGTATCGAGCGCGCTGGTGAGTGCCGCCAGGATCAGATTGCCGACGCTGTGGCCACGCAGGCTGCTGGACGAGCTGAACCGGAATTCGAACGCTGAGCGAAGTGCGTCTGCCTTCTGGTCATCTCCTGAGAGGGCGAGCAGGCACTGCCTGATGTCCCCTAGCGGCGGATAGCCAAACTCTTCACGGAGAATTCCTGTGCTACCACCGCTGTCGAACATGCTTATGATGGCGGTGATGTTTGATGTATGTTTCTTGAGACTCTTCAGCAACACTGCAGAGCCGCTTCCGCCACCGATCACCACCACCCTGGACTCACGTTGTGCCGGCAAATTCTGTCTCTCGATTCAGGTTCCGGCGACGTTGACCCAACATTTGAGCAGTGCGCGCAAGGGAACGGATTGGACTGGCGTGTAGCCTGCGATTAAAACCCTAAATCGATCACTGTACAGTCGCAATGGGTGTCACCGCGCAGTCACGTTGATGGCTGTCCTGCACAAAAGACGCTGGCACAAATCACGCCGGGCCGCGGCCGCTACGCCGGTTTAACAGCCCGCAGCGAAAACATGAGTGGCACACGTCCCTTGCTGAGCGGGCCGTCTGGCAGACGCCAGCGGCCGTCCTCACCCTCCACCGGGCTGTTCAAGATCTGCGATTCGGCGAAACGCTGTTCACGCAGGAACTCCAGCCGGGGCCCGTTGTCGAGCAGCGCGGTTACGATCTCGCTAAGGCTGTGGTTCCACTCGTAGTTCACGGTGTGATCCACCGGGCCGCCATCGGTATACGTGTGTGCATTCTCATACCTCGATGGCGCTTCGCTGAAGTACTGGGACTTCACGACCAGAGCGTCATCCTCTCTTTCCCCGTCAAGCGAAAGTGCCATCGGGTGAAAGTCCCGGACGTAGAACGTTCCTCCGGGCTTCAACATAGCCGCCACGACCTGTCCCCGGCCTGGGATATCAGGCAGCCAGACCAGCGCTCCGACTCCTGTGTAGACAATGTCGAACGTTTCCCGGATGACATCGGGCGTGTCGTAGAGTTCGGCAACCTCGAAACGCCCCGGCGTGCGGCAGTCGGCACTCAGCTTGCGCGCAGTGGCGATCGCACCGGGAGAAAAGTCGACCTCCTGTCACCTGCGCGCCGAGCCGGGCCAGGGAAAGCGTGTCTGTGCCGATGTGGCACTGCAGGTGAAGCAGAGACTTGCCTCTGACATCGCCCAGCTCGTGACGGTCAAAACTCGATCACCTCGCTTATCTTGTCCGGGTCGGAGACGTAGCCTGCGAGGTCATAAAACCGCGACGCGGCATGGATCGCGGCGCGGTCGTTCCAGTTGTCGAGGTTGGCCTGCCGGTACTCGTCGATTGGCATTCCGGAACTCCAAACAAACAGGGGCCGCCGTGTGGCGACCCCTGAGTTCAATGCATGCCCGAGCTAGACGTGCGCGCCGACCGGCAGGTCCATCTGGTACCGGTCCATCACCGGGTCGAACCTCGCACGGAAGTCCGCGGGCGCCGGAATCATCGGAAGCCGAGGTGGACCCGCCTCGAAGCCGTGACGCACCAGCGCGTACCTGATCGGGATCGGGTTCGTGACCCAGAACAGCGCCTTGAAGAAAGGCAGAAGCCTCCGGTGCTCCGCCGCCGCCGCCCTGATGTCGCCCGCCAGGACGAGACCCATCATCTTCTTGACCTGATTGCCGATGATGTTGCTGGCGACGCTGACAATGCCGTAGCCGCCCATGCACATGATTGGAAACGTCTCATCGTCGTTGCCGCTCCACACGTTGAAGCCTGCGGGCGCGCCGTCGATCACCTGGGTGATCTGTGTCGGGTCGCTAGACGCCTCTTTGATGCCGATGATGTTGTCGATCTCGGCCAGCCGGAGAGTGGTCTCCGCAGTCATGTTGAGCGCAGACCGGCTCGGCACGTTATAGAGGATGCCGGGAATGCCGACGCTTCCGGAGATGGCCTTGAAGTGCCGGTACAGACCTTCTTGCGGAGGCTTGTTATATGCGGGCACCGTCAGCAACAGCGCGTCTACACCGACTCGCTCCGCCTCCCGGGAAAGCTCTATCGACGCGCGCGTGTTATTGTCCGTCGTGCCTGCGACAACCGCTCCGCGGTCGCCTATCTCGCGCTTGACCTCGTCGAAGAGCCGAAGGCGCTCGTCCGCGCTCATCGCCGGCGCCTCACCTGTCGTGCCCCCGATCACAAGACCGTCTGAGCCAGAGTCGAGCAGTGCGGTTGCGAGCCTGCGGGCCTGTGCGTAGTTGACGTCACCGTTTTCGGTAAACGGAGTGACCATTGCCGTCAGGAGTCGTCCTGGAGTTACCATTTCACTATCCGGTTCGCTAGTAGATGAGAGTCGCCTAGATCCGTGCGGTCAGTCCGGCAGGCTTCAGGCAGTCGCGTTTCAGCACTTCATC
The DNA here is from genome assembly GCA_027624075.1 of Chloroflexota bacterium. Lineage (GTDB taxonomy): Bacteria > Chloroflexota > Dehalococcoidia > Lucifugimonadales > Lucifugimonadaceae > JAJCYX01. The sequence goes on along the minus strand of JAQBUH010000010.1, from coordinate 64,923 downwards.
CAGAATCTGCAGCGCATTCAGGGCGGCGCCTTTGCGCAAGTTATCGCATGACAGCCACAGGCTGAGCCCGTTGTCGTGCGCAATGTCCTCCCGAATTCGGCCCACGTGCACCTCGTCACGACCGGCTGCACTTAGCGGCATAGGGTAGACACTGTTGTGCGGATCGTCCACCACAATCACGCCTTTTGCCCGGTCGAGTACAGATCTCGCCTCTCCAGGGCTGACCGGGTTCTGGAACTCAACCGTTACCGCCTCGCTGTGAGAGACCCGGACCGGCACGCGCACACAGGTTGACGCCAGGCGCAGCGCAGGATCGTGCAGGATCTTCCGGGACTCGTTCAGCATCTTCTCCTCTTCCTTTGTATAGCCGTTCGAAAGGAAGTCATCCACCTGCGGAAGCACGTTGAACGCGATCTGGTGCGGGTACTGGTCAACGACCACGTCCCTGTCGTCGAGCACAGCGTGCGACTGCGTCATAAGCTCCAGGTCAGCGGCTGCGCCGGTGCCTGTGACCGCCTGGTAAGTGGCGACTGTGACGGCAGTGATGGGCGAGATGGAACGCAGGGCATCGAGGACCATGACGAGCGGCGTGGTGGTGCAGTTCGGAATGGAGATGATGCCGGAGTGCCATGCGACGTCAGCGCCGTTCACTTCGGGAACGACGAGCGGGACGGCGTCCTCCATCCTGAATGCTGAGCCATCGTCTATGACAAGAGAGCCCCGTTTTACCGCTTCAGGCGCCAGTCGCTTGCTGACCTCGGAGCTGGCAGAGATAAATGCGACATCCACGCCGTGAAACGCGTCTGGTTTCGCCTCAATGACCGTCAGCTCAGTGCCAGCGTAAGGCAGGCGTTTTCCCGCCGACCGCGAAGACGCCATGGCGACGATGTTCGCCGCGGGGTGGCGCCTCTCTTCGAGCAGGTCCAGCGCGACGCGGCCAACCGCGCCGGTCGCGCCGACTATTGCGATAGTAAGTTCAGAACTGTTCATGACGGTTTTCCTGGCAGGCTGGGGGGCACACTCGGGAGAATCCCTGGTGTATGTGAGTCGAGCATATATATGTATCGGTGGGCTCGCGTTGAATAACGATTAACTGAGCGCGAGTGCCCAGAATATCTGGGATGGGCGGTTTCCGGGCGAAGCGGGCAGCAACAGGTTGTGCGGCGTCGCCCTACGGCTTGAGCTTTTCCAGCCCCAGCACGCGGTCCAGCCCGACGACGAGTCCATCTTGCGTGACGACGCGCTTTATTGCCAGCAGCACACCTGGCATGAAGCTCTCGCGGTTGATGGAGTCGTGGATCATCGTTAACGTCTGACCTGTCCCGCCGAACACTACCTCGTGGCGGGCAACACGCCCCGGCATACGGGCGCTATGTACATTTATACCCTCGAAATCGCCGCCACGCGTGCCGGGAATCGTCTGAGATTCTGCGACGTTTTGATTGAACCTCCTGCCGCGGCCTTCCACCATCGCTCGCGCGATAGATAGAGCGGTGCCAGATGGGGCGTCAATCTTGGCTTCGTGGTGCGACTCGATCAGATCAGCGTAGTCGAAGTAGCGGGAGGCGATACCGGCAAGGTAGCCGAGCAGCACCGCGCCGAGCGCAAAGTTAGAGGCGGAGATGATGCCGACGCTGTGCTGGCTCGCCAGACTGCGCGCTTTTTCGAGGTCCTGGGCGGACAGCCCGGTTGAGCCTGAGACTACGGAGACGCCGGCCGACGCACAGGCGGCGAACGCGGCCAGAGCGCCAGCGGCGTTGGAGAAGTCCACAACAACATCCGGCCTGGTGGCTTCGATCAGCTCGGAGATGCTCTTGCGAAGAGGGAGCGGGGCGCCTGTGACCGGGTGGGCGACTGTGGCTGAGGTCGCGGCGGGGTCTGCGCCACCGACGGCGATTGTGCCAGGGTCACCGGCGACCGCGGCGAGGACGGTTGAACCCATCCTGCCGAGGACCCCGCTGACCCCAACTTTTATCTCAGGTGACCGCGCCATTTACTGAACTCTCCTGGACCGAAGGCGTCTGGCGAGCGTCTCTAACGCCTTGGTGGAGGCGGGCCGACGCGGCGTTCGCCATCGAACCCGCCAACTGACCGCCTGCCTCCGCCCTGGCTGTCATCACGCCTGCCGCCTTCGCCACCGCTGTCTTCACGACGCTCCCTTGGCCCGCGGTCGGAGCCACCGCCCCGGCGGTCGTCTCGTCTCTCGCCGCCTCGACTATCGTCGCGACGACCACCGCTGCCTGCTCCGCCTTCTTGCCTGTCTGCTGGCCCGCTGGCGCCTTCGCGTCCACCGCGCGGCCCGTCACCTTCACCGTCACGCCTGTCACGGCGCTCGAACTTCTCAGACCATTCCTTGTCGTCTCTCACTTCCCCGGCCTTGCTCTGTTCAGCAACCGCCCGGGCAGACAGATCGACTCGACCCATGTGGTCGACCTTAATCACCATCACCTCTAGCTCGTCACCGATGCTCACGACGGATTCCACATCCGGCACCCGGTTCTCACTGAGTTCGCTGATGTGGACAAGTCCGTCCTTGCCGGGGATCAACTGGACGAATGCGCCGAACGGCATGATGCGGACCACTTTGCCCTTGTAGATCTGGCCGACTTCGACGTTGCGGGTGAGCATGCCGATGGCTGTCCGGGCTTTATCTGCGTTTTCCCTGTCCGGCGAGCCGATCACAACCACACCGTCGTCGTTGACGTCGATCGTGACGCCGTACTCCTCGATCAGGCCGCGGATGATCGAGCCACCGGGACCGATCAGGGCGCCGATCTTGTCCGTCGGGATGTTCATCGAAATCATCCTCGGGGCGAACTCGCTCAGGTCGGCGCGAGGAGCGGCCAGGGTCCTGGCCATGTGCTCAAGGATCTCAAGCCTGGCGGTCCTTGCCTGTGCAAGCGCCTCTCGCATGATCCCGAAGGTGATGCCCTTGACCTTGATGTCCATCTGGAGGGCGGTCACGCCTTCCGACGTGCCGGCCACCTTGAAGTCCATGTCGCCTGAGTGATCCTCGGCACCCTGGATGTCTGTCAGTATGGCGTACTTGCCACCTTCGCCGGTGATCAGGCCCATGGCGATCCCGGCCACGGCCGCTTTAATCGGCACTCCGGCGTCCATCAACGCAAGAGACCCTGCGCAGATGCTTGCCATTGAGGTGGAGCCGTTCGAGGAGAGCGCCTCGGAGACAGACCGGATGGTGTATGGGAACTCTACCTGTGTCGGAATGACGGCCTGGAGAGCACGCTCGGCGAGCACTCCGTGACCGATCTCCCTGCGTCCGGTAAAGCCGTATCGGCCAACCTCACCCGTCGAAAAAGGAGGGAAGTTGTAGTGATGGATGAAGAACTTCTCTTCCTCGGGACCGTAGGTGTCAAGACGCTGACGCTCGCCGGCAGACGCCAGCGTGACGGCATTCATGATCTGCGTCTCGCCGCGGGTGAAGATGGCTGAGCCATGCACGCGCGGCAGGTATCCGACCTCGGAGTTGAGCGGCCGGATCTGGGTCAGTGAGCGGCCGTCTGGTCGCCGTCCCTCATTCAGGATCGACTCGCGTACCGCCTCTTTCTCCATCGACTGGAAGGTAGATTTGATCACTGCCGCGTCATGTTCCTGGATGAGTGCGGCGGCGGCCTCCTCACCAACCAGGTCGATGGCGTCGCTGCGCTCTTGTTTGCCACCGGCCAGTTTCAGCGCATCTTTCAGCTTGTTTCCAATGTATGAGCGGGCGGCCTGGGCAGCGGCATTCTCGGCGTCAGTCTTCGGGGACACTTGCCACTTCGTCTTGCCGATCTTGGCCTGCATCTCACGAATCAGTTCGACGATGGCGCCGTTGACTTCCTGGGCCAGCTCCAGCGCGTCCAACAGAACATCTTCGCTGACCATCCTGGCCCCGGCTTCCACCATCATGATGGCGTCTGCAGTGCCGGCGACGGTGAGGTCAAGCAGGCTTTCCTGCAGTTCCTGGTAAGTGGGGTTCACGACCAGTTCGCCGTCCACCAGGCCGATCACGCAGGCGCTGACCGGGTCGTCGAACGGGATATCCGAGATCGTTAGCGCGGCGGATGCGCCGATTATTCCGAGTGCCGCATACGGGTTGACGCGGTCCGCTGACATGACCGTGGTGATGATCTGCGTCTCGTTATGGTAGTCCTTGGGGAATAGCGGGCGCAGCGGCCTGTCGCATAAGCGGGCGGCAAGTATCGCGTCAGTGCTCGGGCGGCCTTCCCGTTTGAAGAACCCGCCCGGCAGCTTTCCCGCAGCGTAGGCGCGCTCTGAGACATCTATGGTCAAAGGTAGAAAGTCGACGCCTTCCCGCGGCTTCTTCGAACCCGTCGCCGTACAGAGGAGGAGCGTGTCGCCGTATCTGACCGTTACAGCGCCGTGTGCCTGGTGGGCAACCCTTCCGGTCTCCAGCTCCAGTATTCTCCCGCCAACCTCAATCTCAAACTTGTTGATTTCCTGTGACATCTGTTCTCTTCTTAAAACTCTTTCCAGGGATTTCTTCCCTGGGTGCCCGGCGTTGACCGGGTCTAAAAATCGGGGATCGGGGATCATTGAGATCCGCGTCTTGCTGAGGATTGCCCTGCGCGGAGCGGCTTCCGGGAGTTGATCCCGCCAGCCTGCCTCTATGAGACAGGCCAAGCAAGTCGTTCCGCACAACAGAAAACGCCCCTGGAACGGGGCGTTTAATTACCTGCGAAGGCCGAGCTTTCCAATTATCGAACGGTAGCGGTTAACGTCCTCACCGTTGAGGTAGCCAAGCAACCTGCGTCTCTGGCCAACCAGCTTCACCAGTCCCCGCCTGCTCGCGTGGTCGTGCTTGTGCTCCCGGAGGTGTTCTGTCAGTTCGGTAATGCGTCCGCTCAACAGTGCTATCTGCACTTCTGCCGAGCCTGTGTCGTTCTGAGACCGGCCATATTCGGTGATGACCGCCGTCTTCTGATCTTTCTCCAACCTGTGCGTACTCTCTTTCGCGCGATTCCTGCGGCTGCGGCCAATGGGGTAAGAGGGAAACTCAGGGGGCCGCGGCGCGGAGACTTCCACTTATCGCATCTTCGTGTTCGATTTCACAGGATATCACGAAGCGTTCTGTTCGGTCATGGTCAGGCACGGGCAGACATCTGCGCGCTTGTTCCTTAACGCGATGCTTGTTGCGAGCCTTGCAGAACTGCTGATTGGCGCAGTCACGTATGTGGACGCCAGATTTGCAACCGCCGTAACATTGAGATAACACTTGGTGACGCAGAATCCCGGCCAGCGGGGCAGGCGATGTTGTGGACAGGTTGGGGCAGCGCCTGCGAGATCGTGCGGCAATGTGTGTGGACTCGCGATTGAAACTGGGGTTTGACGCGCTCTTACTACCTTGACAGTCGCGAATTTACACCGATAAAGTTGCACCGGTGTTCCGCTTGTCCAATGCGGACTGCGCGCGGGATTTTGATCCTTTGTTAGAATGACGGCCGCACGATCTCCGGCCACGATGGAGAGATCGGGATACACGACAAGTACATGGAGGACGGGACCTATGCTAGGTCTGCTCCGAAGTAGGGTTAAGGCCCTCTTCCTCGTTTCGCTGATGGTAGGCCTCGCCGCCGCCGTTGCATGTTCAGGTTCAGGCGGCGCAGCAGGTCCCCAGGGTCCTGTTGGTCCTCAAGGTGGCCCTGGACCATCCGGTCCTAAGGGTGAGCCTGGTCTTCCCGGTCTTCCCGGTCCTCCCGGTCTCCCGGGTCTTCCTGGAGTAGCTGGATTTGACGGCGCCAGGGGCCCAGTTGGCGCTCAGGGCATACCGGGTCTTCCCGGACCGGCAGGAACTAACGGCTCAAGCGCCGCACTCATCGTCCACGACTCAAATAACAACGTCGCTGGAGCAGTTGAGTTCCGCCTGAGTGACACAAACGCTGTGATTCTCGGTGGCGGTTTCAACCGCGGTGAGAGGATCAGCGTCACAGGCAAGCCGAACCGGTTTGACGTGCTGCTCGCCGATGCGGTGGCGAACGACCACGGCGCCTTCTCGGTGACGGTTAACCTCAACGCCAAAGGGTTCGCAGTAGCTGCAGACTCGGTCTTTACCGTGTCTGCATCTGGTGAGGACAGTGGCCGGACCGAGGGCGTTTTCATCCTGGTGGACAAGGTTCCAGAGAACTAGCCCATCGCCCGTTGGCGCCCGTTTGTTGGCGGAAACGGTCTGAATGAATAGGCTCCGGGTAAAAACCCGGAGCCTATTCGCGTTCGGGCGCCAGCACCGCTCTGGCCTGGCGCAGCGGCCGGCATGCGACGATGAGGATGTGGGAGGGAATGGACTCCCTGCCGAAGCCAAAGCCGAAGCTGTGCGTTCTCTATGTCTCTGTGTGTTTGTGAACGCACGGCAGATGGCTGGACCGGTGGCGGATCAGTGCCCGGTTACCCGCCCACGGTTACCCACCTGCGGTATAGCTGACGCCATGCCTCCGGCTATAGCGCGCCTGCACGGGGTGGCCCACGAGCCAGCGCTAGCCTTCTGCCACCGGCACAGGGATGCGTACGACGCGTACCCGTGTTATCCGACGGCCGACGGTGGCCATGACGGTGATGGTCAGGCCAAATGTCACGATGCTGTCCCCGCTAACAGGGATCCGTCCCAGCTCTTTCTGGATGAGACCGCCTATGGTGTCGAAGCCTTCAGCCTGAATGCCGGTGCCCATCGTGCGGTTGAGCGACTCGATGGACATCGTTGCATCGGCGATAATTTCGTCGTCACTGACATGCTTGACCTCGGGTCCCTCGATATCGAACTCGTCGACCAACTCGCCCACGATCTCCTCAATCAGGTCTGTGACTGTGACGAGACCCGCCATGCCGCCGTACTCGTCCACAACTATCGCAATGCTGGTGCGGTGTTCCTGGAACTCCCTGAGAAGCCGCTCCAGGTTCTGTGACTCCGGAACGTGAATTGCCGGTCTTGCGAGTCTGCGGGTGAGGCCGGTCTCGGGCTCGCCATTCGCCCGCGCAACAAGCAGGTCCCTGGCATAGACGATGCCAACGATGGTGTCTGGACTCTCCGAATAGACCGGGATCTTGCTGTGACCACCCATCGTCATCTGGGTCATGATCTCATCAGACGAGGCCTCGACCGAGGCGACGACCATGTCAGGGCGCGGCCGCATGATCTCCCGCACCTTCACAGTGTCCATACGTAGAATGCCGCGGATCATCTGCAGCTCAGACTCCCCGGCGGGAATGTGCGCCTCCTCAAGAAGGCCCAGGCCTTCTCTGAGCGCCTCACTCGCCTCCTGCCCCGCCGCCTCGTCTCCAGGTTTCCGGCCGGTGATCATGGTGACCAGCCAGCCAGTGCCCGGCAGTGTAGTCAGATGAATCACTGCCCACACAACCGGAGAGGTAAATTCGCGAGTTTGAACCCGGTAACGGTGCGCCACAAAGGAAGACGCGCCCTGCACGACGAAGCGCGCCGCGAATGCGACGAGTCCGCCGACGACCAGCGCAAAGGTGCTGTTCGACTCAGCGGTGGTGAGTGCGGCGGCGAGGGCGAAAGCGCCGGATACGAGAGACGCTGCCTGCAGACCTATGAAGACGACGCGAGCACGATTATCGAGCTGCCGTATCTGCTCACCGTCAACGTAGCCGTTCGATGTGTCCGCTGAAGTGGACATGAACGTGATGTTGCGTGCCGGATAGGCGATAAGCACCAGCGTCGTGATCAGATGGAATATGACGGATACGACAACGATCGACCAGGCTAACCAGATATCCATCGTTAACGCGCACCAAGCGTTTCTGGTGACACAAGGGCCGGGAGTACTCCGGCCTGCGTATCGTTGGGCTCTTCAAGGTTCATCCCGTTATCCGCTCCCATCTTTCTTCGGCTCGTTGATTGATCGCTTGCTCAGCGTCTTTGCCGGAACTCCAACCACCGTGGCGCGAGCCGGCACATCTCTGTTCACGACAGCGCCCGCTCCGGTGCTTGCATCCTCACCAATTGTGACAGGCGCAACGATGACGGTGTCTGAGCCGATCTTAACGCGATCGCCGATCACCGTCCTGTGCTTGTCCTGACCATCGAAGTTCGCGGTCACAGTGCCTGCGCCGATGTTAACGTCTCTGCCCACCTCCGCGTCACCTACGTAACTGAAGTGACCGACGTGGGTTCCCGAACCGATTCTACTGTTCTTGATCTCTGCAAAGTTGCCTATATACGAACCCGGCTCAACTCGGGTTCCCGCTCTTATTCGGCTGAACGGCCCGACCGAGACGCCTGCGCCGATCTCTGCGCCTTCGATGTGGGATGAAATAACCGTTGCGCCATCACCTATCGTGCAGTCACGGAGCATGGAGTTCGGGCCGATCTCGCAGTTCGCTCCGATCCGTGTCCCTGAAAAGATGTGGTTGCCGGGCAATAGCTCGGTGTCAGGGCCGATCTCGACATCCATGTCGATGTATGTCGTTTGAGGGTCCCTGATGGTGACGCCGGAGAGCATGTGGTGACGCCTGACGCGGTCCCGCAATACGCGCTCGACCTCTGCCAGTTGGACGCGGGTGTTCACGCCGAGCGCTTCGCTTGCGTCACTTACCTGCGCGCTGGTGGCGTGACCGGTCAATGCGGCAGTGGCGACGAGGTCAGGTAGATATCGTTCGCCAACCGGCGAGACGCGGACACGCTCCAACGCGTCCCACGCCCATGCCGCCTCCAGGCAGAACCACCCGGTGTTTACCTCGGCGATCAGCTTCTGGCTGGCGTCCGCCTCCGCCTCCTCGACCACTGCCGAGACTTCGCCGTTCCGGTCCCGGATGACACGGCCAAGGCCAGTGGGGTCTGAGACGGTCGCCGTCAACATGGCGATACGTGCGCCGGTACTGTCGTGCTGTCCGACAAGGGTCGAGACAGATTCGGGGCGGACCAGCGCCATGTCGCCCGCGCCGACGACGAGTTTCCCAGCGGCCCCTGCGGCCTCACGCGCCGACAGCAGTGCGTGCGCCGTGCCGAGAGGCTCGCGTTGGACAGCGATCAGGACGTCCTTGCCGGCCGCCTCACGAAACCTCGCCATCTCTGCCGTCGCGGGGCTTGCGACAACGACGATACGGTCTGCGCCCGCAGCCCTCATGACCGCGGCCACGTGCCCAAGCAAGGGCACGCCACACACCGTGTGCAGCACCTTTGGCAGGTCCGATCTCATCCGCGTGCCCTGCCCTGCCGCCAGGATTACGCCGGTCCAGTTGCTCATATGCCGATGTCGGATTCTGAGTCGATGTTCGACAGCACAGGTTGCGCTGAAAACAGAAAGAGCCGCTTCCGCGTGCAGTCATGCTGCGCGGACCGCGGCTCGGCGCCATGTATGAGATCGGTACTAATGCTAAGTGCTCAGTCTTGTACTACCGGCAATCGTATTTACGTTCAATTCTGCGTGTCAAGCTCTCCGCAGGTCCATGACTGCGTGTTAACCCGTGAACATCGGCGGGTTAAGGAGAGGGTCGCGTTGCTATAATTCCAGTTCGCGTCAGTTGGTTTGGTCGTGCCCGGAGAGGTGGCTGAGTGGTTGAAAGCGCCAGTCTCGAAAACTGGTATACCGGTTTCCGGTATCGGGGGTTCGAATCCCCCCCTCTCCGCCATCCTGTGCGGATGGTCACGAAATGGTGACAGGTGCGATGGCTGCGTGCTGCGGACAGTCTTAGGATTGTGCGGAGGTCTCGTGCCTTCCCGCGCCGGAGGCACATTGAGTTAGAGAGGCCGTAGACCTTCTCGACCTCAGCCAACAGCCGTTGCGACGGCAGGCGCGTTCCGATCGAGAAACGCGGAGAGGTGCCAGAGTGGCTTAACGGGTACGCCTGGAAAGCGTATGTGGAGCAATCCACCGCAGGTTCGAATCCTGTCCTCTCCGCCAGTTTTCCAGTCTGCCGGGGCAAGCCGTGTCCCGGCTCTGCGTGCCAGTCTGCTCCGTTGCGTCACAGCGGCCTGCACACTTCCCGCAGGTTGTTAGGCTATGCTTGCGCGCCGCGCTCCAAACAGCGTGCGGCTGCCTCAACCAGCAGATATTCACTTGAACCCCACTCACCCACAACCGTTACAGGCATCGAAGCAGTCCGACGACCCGGAGCTAAAGTACTGGATCACGGTGCACCGCGTCTCCGGCATCGGACCTGCGCGCTTCAACCAGTTGCTGCGACACTTCGGCTCCATCGAGGCGGCGTGGCGGGCGCCATTCTCGGAGCTTGCCGCAGCCGGCATAGGACAGGAGAACGCGCGGTCGCTGGAGGAGATGAGACAGAGCTCCGATCCTGATCGGGAGGCTGAAACGCTCGACCGTCTCGGGATCAGCGCGGTGCGGCTTCACTACTCCGGCTACCCAAAAAGCCTCAGCGAGATCTATGATCCGCCACCGGTGCTGTATTACCGCGGTATCCTCAAGGAAAGCGAGCCTGACGCAGTCGCAGTGGTTGGCTCCCGGCGCTGCACAGCGTACGGGCGTGAGATGGCGAGGCGTATCTCGACAGGTCTCGCCGCATCCGGCGTCTCGATATTCTCTGGACTGGCACGCGTCATCGACGGAGCGGCCCACCGCGCTGCGCTAGACGCCGGCGGCCGGACTGTGGCCGTTGTAGGCGGCGGGTTAGATAGCATCTACCCGAACGAGCACGCTGAGATGGCGGCAGAGATGGTTGCGGCGGGAGGCGCCGTTATCTCCGAGTACCCTGTTGGAGTCAGACCCAAGCCTGAGCACTTCCCACGCAGGAACCGCGTGATCAGCGGTCTCACCCGTGGTGTCGTGGTAGTTGAGGCGACGCGCAAGTCCGGCGCGATGCTTACTGTGAAGTGGGCGCTGGAGCAGGACCGCGAGGTGTTCGCGGTCCCTGGCAGCGCTCTCTCAGACAATAGCGAGGGCCCAAACTGGCTGATCCAACAGGGCGCCAAGCTCACGGTCAGCCACCTGGATGTGCTGGAGGAGCTGGGTATCGCGGCTCAAATGGCCGGACCAGCCGGAGCCGGAAGCGTGAATCCGGCGCCCACACAGGGCGAATTGGGGGTTGACAGCCTCGCGCGCAAGAATAATGGAACAGACATTGAAGACCGTGTGAGCCGGCATCTCGTGGCAGCGGGAGCGCCGTGCCACGTTGACGAAATCTCTCGCTCGACAGGCATTCGTATAGCGGAGGTCACATCCGCTCTGACCGTGCTCGGGCTGAAAGGAATCGTCGACGAAGTGGGGCCAATGACGTTCGTGGCCCAGAAGTTCGCCCAGGAGTCAGCCGCCGCCGGCGCTCAATAACCCGGAAGAGACAACTACTTGCCGAAGACAGCCCAAAAAGTAAAGACAACAGTGAAGAAATCCAAGAAGAGCCTGGTGATAGTGGAGTCACCGGCCAAGGCGCGCACTGTGGGCCGCTTCCTTGGCGACGACTACATCGTCAAGGCGTCGATGGGCCATGTCCGTGACCTTCCTGCGCGCGAGATCGGCGTGGATTTCGACTCTGACTTCGAGCCTACCTATGTGCAGGTACGCGGCCGGGCAACAGTGATCGCGGAGATCAAGAAGGCCGCCCGCGGCGTGGACTCCGTCTATCTGGCGACTGACCCTGACCGTGAGGGCGAGGCGATCTCGTGGCACCTGGTCGAGGCAGCCGATCTCAAGAAGGACGACAGCCTGAAGCGGGTTGTTTTCCACGAGATCACACGCGATGCAATTGAAGAGGCGTTCAGCCACCCGCGAGAGATCGATATGCAGCTGGTGAACGCGCAGCAGGCGCGCCGCATCCTGGACAGGATCGTCGGATATCAGCTGAGCCCGGTGCTGTGGAGCAAGGTCCGGAGGGGCCTTTCGGCAGGACGCGTCCAGTCCGTCGCGCTACGCCTGATCGTCGACCGCGAACGCGAGATCGAGGCCTTCAAGCCGGAAGAGTACTGGGTAATCACCGTCGACCTCCAGTCGGAAACCGGCGGCAAGACGCAGAGCTTCCGGGCCGGTCTCCATCAACTGCACGGTGAGACTGGCCGCCCGAAGGTCGGTGACGGCAAACAGGCAGCAGCCATTGTCGGCGACCTTGAGGCGTCCGAGTACCGCGTCGCTAAGGTTACGCGGCGGGAGGTGAAGCAGCGCCCGCGCGCTCCGTTCACCACCAGCACACTGCAGCAACAGTCTGCCCGCTCGCTCCGCTACAGCGCCCAGCGCACGATGCGGCTGGCGCAGCAGCTATATGAAGGTATCCAGATGGGCGATGGCGAGCCCGTTGGCCTCATCACCTACATGCGTACCGACTCAACGAACCTGTCGGCCGGCGCGCTGTCAGAGGCGAACGAGTTCATCAAGGCGACATTCGGCGCCAGTTTCGCAGACAAGCCTCGCACCTATAAGACGAAGAGCCGTAACGCCCAGGAGGCGCACGAGGCTGTCAGGCCGACATCGGTCTCCAACACGCCAGAGAGCGTTGCGCAGTTCCTGGAGCAAGATCAGCTCCGCCTCTACGAGTTGATCTGGAAGCGCATGGTTGCAAGCCAGATGACGGACGCCATCGTCGACCAGACGACTGTCGAAATCGAGGCGGCGAACCCGTCCGGCCGCAACCACACGGTCCGCGCCACCGGCTCGATCATCAAGTTCCCCGGGTTCCGGACTCTATATATCGAGGACAAGGACGAAGACGACGACTCAGAAGAGTCTCGTGAGCTTCCGGACCTGCACGAGGGCGACACGCCTGCGAGGGAAAAGGTGAACTCGGATCAGAAGTTCACACAACCGCCGCCTCGATTCACGGAGGCGAACCTGATCCGCACCCTGGAAGAACTGGGCATCGGGCGGCCTAGCACATACGCCACGATTGTCGGCACAATCGAACAGCGCCAGTACGTTGAGCGAGTGGCGTCCCGCTTCAAGCCAACACTGATCGGCACCGTGGTGGCGGACCTGCTCAAGAAGCACTTCCCGAGCATCATGGACACGGGCTTCACGGCTGACATGGAGTCCAAGCTGGATGCCATAGCCGAGGGAAACCTGCAGTGGGTGCCAATGCTGAACGAGTTCTACACGCCGTTTGCGTTGAGCGTAAAGACGACGATGGACAATGCGCCACGCGTTGACCGCGCAAAGCTCGTCGAACAGTCTGAGGAAAGGTGTGACGGCGGCGAGGAGATGGTGGTCCGGACGGGCCGGTTCGGGAAGTTCCTGTCCTGCTCGCGGTTCCCTGAGTGCCGGGTCGCGTTCCCGCTGAAACCGGCGGACACTGCAAAGGGTGATGTCATTGAGGCGTGGCAAGCGCAGCGCACAGACACCATGTCAAGGTGCTGGAAACTGCACCCGGAAGAGGCCGCTCGAATTTCGGCTGAAGCCGAGTCGCGGGGTCGAAGAAGGCCAAAGAAGGATGCCGGAGACGCTGAGAAGAGCACAAACGGCAAGAAGCCGTTCCGAAGGCGCGCCCGCACAGCCTCCTGAGCGGCAGCGGCTGGCCGCTGCGCGAGTGCTCAAAAGCGCATGTGACGAGTCGTGAGCACTCGCACGCGTCTGCCTGGTCTGTCCTACGCCACAGCCGGAAAGCCGTGGGCTGCGCAGGTCCGCGACTTCGAGCAGCACCTGCGTGCCGCCCGCCAGCTTGCTCCGCTGACTGTCAGGAACTACCTGAACGATCTCACTCCCTTCTTCGAGTACCTGGACATGAAGGGCACGCTCGATCTCGACCGCGCCGACCGGCTGTTTTTACGAGGCTACCTGGCGTGGCTGCTCGAGATCGGCTACGAGCGGCCGAGCATGGCCCGCAAGCTGACAGCGCTGCGCGCCTTCTATCGCTTTCTCAGCGACCGTGGCGAGGTCACTCGCAACCAGACCGGCGCCGTAAGCGCGCCGAAGCTGCAGAGCAGGCTTCCTGTTGTCGTGTCTGCTGATGAGGTGGAGCGGCTTCTGAGCTCGCCGGATATAACCCGTCCCGCCGGTATTCGCGACCGTGCGTTGATGGAGACGCTTTACGCCGCTGGGCTGCGGGTGAGCGAGGCGCAGACGCTGGACGTGCGGGACCTGAACCGGCAGACGCGGGAAGTGCGGGTAATGGGAAAAGGGTCGAAACCCAGGGTGGCGCTGGTCGGCGGCTCAGCCGTCGAGTGGCTGGACAGGTATATGTCTGATGTCAGGCTGAAGTGGGCGGGACGCCGCTCCGGTGAGGCGATGTTCCTGAACCAGTATGGCGGTAGGCTTTCCGTGCGCAGCATCCAGCAGATTGTGAAGCGTCACGCTCTGAGGGCAGGACTGGACCCGGACTTCCACACTCACACGCTGCGTCACAGCTTCGCCACACACATGCTTGATGGCGGCGCCGACCTCCGCGTTGTACAGGAGCTCCTGGGCCACGCCAGTCCCGCAACGACGCAGGTCTACACACATGTGTCGACAGCCCAGGCCCGTAAAGTCTACGAGGCGGCGCACCCGCGGGCCCGTTCGCGGACTCCGCTGACAGGGACGCATCGCAACGCGGACGCCGAGGATTCCCAGGACGATGTGAGCCAGGATCAGATAGGCTTGTCTGGGTGAGGGCGGTTCCGGGGCGATTGGCGTCACGTACCGCTATCCGCTCCCGCGAACACCGCGCTGGCCAATACTGCACCGATCAACGCCTCAGCGTCACGCCGGAAACGAAATGCCGAAGATTCTCATCATAAACGGGCCGAACCTTAACAACCTCGGCAAGCGCGACAGCGGCCACTATGGCAGCATCACGCTTGACCAGGTCAACGCGGCCATCGCGAAGCGCGCCTCCGAGCTGGGCATCGAGGTCTCGTTCTTCCAGTCGAACCATGAAGGCGCCATCGTCGACCACATCCAGGCGTCCGCAGGCGGCGCAAGCGGTGTCATAATTAATGGCGGCGCGCTGACGCAGGTCGGCTACTCCATTCTCGACGCACTGCTCGACTCAAGACTCCCGGTTGTTGAGGTACACCTCTCGAACATCCATGCGCGTGAAGAGTTCCGGCGGCACTCGGTCATCGCTCCATACGCAATCGGGCAGATTGCGGGACTTGGCTGGCGCGGGTACATATATGCCCTGGAGTTCCTGGCGGCACGAATAGCAGACGAAAAGAAGTAGACAGACCAGATGACCATCTCATCAGGCGAAATCCGCCGCAACATGACCATCCTGCTGGAAGACGGCCTTTTCCAGATCCTTGACTGGCAGCACCGGCAGGCGCCGAAGGCCCCGCCGACCCTGACGCTCAAGGTGAGGCAGATCAGCACCGGCAACGTGTACGAGCGCAAGCTGCCGGGAAACCAGAAGCTGACAGCGGCGCCGACTGAGCGTCGCTCCGTGCAGTATCTCTATGAAGATGGCGAGCTTTACACCTTCATGGACAACACCACGTTCGCCCAGTTCCAGATGGGCGCGAGCCTTATGGGAGACGCGCTTAAATTCATCTCAGAGGGCGACTCTTGCGAGGTGCTGTTTTACGATGAGAAGCCGGTGCTGGTGGATCTTCCGTCGTCCGTGGTCCTGACTGTCGAGCAGACAGAGCCGGGCATACGCGGGGACACCCAGAGCAGCGCCAACAAGCCTGCGACTACGAACACCGGTCTCACACTCAACGTTCCGCTCTTCGTGAACCAGGGCGACCACATCTCGGTCAGCACGTCCACCGGGGAGTATCTCGGCCGGGCGGACTGAGCGCTCATGGGACGGGAGCCTCGTTGGAGCTCCTGCTGGTACAGTTCTAGTCGCCTGAGTTGCGGCGTCAGTAACCATTTCCCGGACCAGCATATTGCTCGAAACTCCAGACTCCGCCATGTCCGACACCGTCTACTCCGTCTCCCAGGTGAGCACGCTCATCAAGGGTTACCTTGAGGCGAACCCGGTCCTGTCAGACCTCACTGTCAGTGGTGAGGTGTCGAACTATCGCCACCCATCTTCCGGCCACCACTACTTCACGCTGCGTGACGCCGAGTCGGCGCTGAGCTGCGTGATGTTCCGGTACGGCCGCGGCGGTGAGTTCATCAGCGACGGCTCGCAGGTGATCGTCCATGGCAAGATCTCCGTGTACACGGCGCGTGGCGACATGCAGCTCTACGTCGACTCGGCGCGGCCGGACGGCGTCGGAGCGCTCCAACAGGCATTCGAGGAGTTGCGGGCAAAGCTTGAGTCCGAGGGGCTGTTCGACCCTTCACGGAAACGAGCTCTCCCGGTTTTCCCTGCGAAGATCGCAGTGATCACATCGCCGAGCGGCGCGGTTATCCAGGACATCGTTAATGTGCTCTCGCGGCGTTATCCGCTTGCCGAACTGCTCCTTGTGCCGACGGCCGTGCAGGGCGAGTCTGCGGCGCCGGAGATAGTCAGGGCGATCAGCGCTGTGAACGCCATGGACGATATAGACGTTGCGATACTTGCCCGAGGAGGAGGCTCGCTGGAGGACCTCTGGCCGTTCAACGAGGAGACCGTGGCGCGGGCGGTCTATGGCTGCAACGTGCCGGTCATCAGCGCGGTGGGCCACGAGACCGACTACACGATCGCCGATTTCGTTGCAGACCTGCGCGCCCCGACTCCGTCAGCCGCCGCAGAGATCGTGGCGCCGGATGTGTATGACCTGGCCAGGGAGGTCGCCGGCTTCGCAGTGCTGCTGCTACAGGGCACGCAGCGCCTGGTCAGGGATAAGCGGGTGCAACTGGAGTTTCTGCTAGACCGGATGGAGTACCGCGCGCCCGACACTGAGGCGCCTCGGCAGCGTATTGATGACCTGCTTACGCGGGCGAAACTGGCGGTTTCGAGGATTGCGGAGATCCGGCGGCAGGATGTGCGCAGATTAGAGGCGCAACTCAGCGCGCTCGGCCCGAGCAAGATCCTGGCGCGCGGCTACTCGATAGTGCGTCTCAAGGACGGGCCCGTGGCGGTCTCGGTGAGCGACGTGACCGCCGGTGACATGCTGGAGATCACGCTTCAGGACGGTGAGGTGGATGCCGAGGCAAAAGCCATACGGCTCCTCGCCGGGGCGTCCGGCGGCGCCGGTAAAGGTTAGAATTTCATGCCCGCCAGATGGGCGATCACAAGAACGGCTTCACCATAATGAGTCCAACCAGATCAGGCGTCAGCAAGGGCGGCTCACGCGCCGCCACGTTCGAGTCGTCCTTTACCCGGCTTGAAGAGGTAGTGCGAAAGCTCGAAGAGGGCAGGCTCACTCTCGATGAGGCGTCTGGCCTGTTCGAGGAGGGCATGAGGCTGGCGAAGACCTGCAATGAGCTTCTTAGCAGCGCCGAACTCAAGATCACCCGGCTCAAGTCGAACTTCGCTGAGCAGATGAACCTGGTGCCGGGAGAACCGGACCTTGACGGGCCTGAAGATGACGAGGCGGATGATTGAGCGGCACCCCGCTCAGGCTCGGGTGGTTTTCGACCGGGCGAGGCGAAGGCTCTTTCGGCCTGCTGAAAGCGGCGCTTGAGGCCATCGGCTCCGGTGAGCTCAACGCATCTATCGAGTTCGTCTTCTGCAACCGCGAGCGCGGTCAGGCCGAGGGCTCTGACCGGTTCATCTCCTTCGCCGAAAGCAACGGAATTACTGTCGTCACGCTCTCGTCCCGCCGTTTCCGAAAGGAGCACGGCAACCGCCCGTGGGCAGAGCTGAGAGACGAGTTCGACCGCGCAGTCCTCAAGCTTATTGAGCCGTTCGATGTCGATATGACCGTAAACGCCGGGTACATGCTGATCGCACCGTTGCTGTGCCTCGAACACCTGATGATCAACCTTCACCCCGCGCTGCCGGACGGTCCGGCCGGGATGTGGCAGAACGTGATCTGGGAACTGATAGAAGGGCGAGCGACCGAGAGCGGCGCGATGGTCCACATCGTGACCGAAGAGGTTGACGGCGGTCCCGTGCTCTCATACTGCCGGTTCAGCACTCGCAACCCGGAGCTTGATCCCATGTGGCTGGCCATTGAAGGACAGAGCGTGGATGACCTGAAAGAGGCGGATGGGCAGGAGCATCCGCTTTTTGTGCGCCTGCGAGAGATGGGCTTGATGCGTGAGCGGCCGCTCATCGTCGAGACGCTAAAGGCGATCGCGAGCGGACGTATCAGCGTCGAAGACGCTGCGAAGACCGGGCCGATCGACCTGACAGACGCGGTCGAGTCGAGCCTGTCCATGGCGTGAACGCTCACACCGTCCCATGGACAGTTGCGGAAGATCCGCACAAGCGCACTTGCCCGCAACGTCAGAAACGCAAAACGCCCCTGCCGTGGGACAGGGGCGCTTCAGTGGCCTATTTACGTTCGAGTCTAGGCGGCGGTCTGCCGGTTAGGTGGCAGCTTCTTGTCCATACGCTTGCCGGACTCGTCGAGGAGCTTGGGCCAGCTACGTTCAGTCACCGTAGTCCCCTCGATGATGCACTTCTTCACGCCCTGCATTGACGGCAACTCATACATTACGTCTATGAGCAGCTCTTCGATGATTGAGCGCAGCCCCCTGGCCCCGGCCTTCCGCTCTTTAGCCACCTCGGCCGTCCGCTCGTATGCCTCTTCTTCGAAAATCAGTTCCACGCCGTCCATCTTGAACAGCGCCTGGTACTGGCGGGCAAGCGCGTTTTTCGGCTCCTTGAGGACCCTGATCAACTCGTCTTTGGTGAGGTCTGACAGACCGACCACGAGCGGTACGCGGCCGATGAACTCAGGAATAAACCCGAACTGCATCAAGTCTGCGGCGGCTACACCCGTGTAGTCGATGTTTTCGCTGTCAGCCGATCTCGAGGTCGTTGCCCCGAATCCGAGGTTGGGCTCGTTGCCGATGGCCCGCTTGCGGAGGATTGCGTCGAGTCCCTCGAATGCGCCGCCGAGCACGAACAGGATGTTCGAAGTGTCGATCTGGATGAACTCCTGGTGCGGGTGCTTGCGTCCGCCCTGTGGTGGCACGTTCACAACCGCGCCCTCCAGGATCTTCAACAGAGCCTGCTGGACGCCCTCGCCGGAGACGTCACGAGTGATGGACGGGTTTGCGCCCTTTCGAGCGATCTTGTCCACCTCGTCGATGTAGATAATGCCCTGCTCGGCCCGGGCCATGTCGAACTCGGCATTCTGGATCAGCCGGAGCAGAATGTTTTCGACATCCTCGCCAACGTAGCCCGCCTCTGTCAGCGATGTTGCGTCGCTGATGGCGAACGGCACGTCCAGGATTCGGGCCAGCGTCTGGGCAAGGTGTGTCTTGCCGCAGCCGGTTGGGCCGACGAGAAGCATGTTCGTCTTCTGCAGCTCAACGTCTGGGTCCTCAGTGCCGAACCAGATACGCTTGTAGTGGTTGTAGACGCCAACGCTGATAACTCGCTTGGCGCGCTCTTGACCAATCACGTATTCGTTCAGTCGCTCGAAGATCTCCCGAGGGGTCGTCGGCTTGGACTGCGGCGTTACAACCGGACGGTCATCGGAGATGATCTGCTGGCAGCGCCCGACGCACTCGTTACAGATGAATATCTTCGATGGACCTGCGATCAGGCGCTTCACCGCGTCCTGTGGCTTCCCGCAAAAAGAGCAGTCATAGGAGTCGTGGTTAGCGCCAGTGTTATGAGAGTCAGTCATTCAATACCTGCTGCCGGGAGACAACTGAGGATTGTGGTACCGATTTGCGTTCCGTGCGGCCGAAACTACTTCTTGCCGTTGGAACTCCCCTCTTTGGACTTTCCTTTCTCTGCTACCTTCAGCACCTCATCAACGAGGCCGTACTCGACAGCCTGATCAGCGTTGAGCCAGAAGTCACGGTCAGAGTCCCTCGCCACCCTCTCGTAACTCTGGCCAGTGCTGTCCGCAATGATCTGCCTGAGTGAGTCCTGCAATCTCAGGACCTCCCTGGCGTGGATCTCGATGTCGGAAGCCTGTCCCTGCGTGCCGCTAAGCGGCTGGTGCATATGGATCGTCGAGTTCGGCAGTGCGTACCGCTTCCCTTTGGCGCCTGCGGTGAGCAGGATGGTGCCGAAGCTGGCGCAGAGGCCGACAGATATGGTTGACACATCGCACGGGACTGAGCGAATGGTGTCGTAGATCGCCATGCCTGAGTAGACCTCACCGCCGGGTGAGTTGATATACAGGCTGATGTCGCGGTCCGGGTCGTCCGATGCGAGATACAGCAACTGGGCGACGATCAAGTTCGCCACCTGAGCGTTGATGGGCGTGCCCAGGAATACGATGCGCTCCTTGAGCAGCAGCGAGTAGATGTCATATGCCCGCTCGCCACGCGCGCCGGTCTCGATCACCATGGGCACGATCGATTGCGGGAACTGGGGGGTCAAAATCTGTGTGCCTGGCATCTGGCTCGTCATTCGCTCAATACCGCCCATCTGTGAAGTCATGCCGGGATCAAACAATTCGCTTCACCTTTTTTTCTTGTCGTTTTCAGCCTGGCCGGTCCAGGTATGGCAGCTACTTGCTCGCCGTGTCTACTGTCTCTGTCGTCTCGGCCACGTCCTCGACTACCTCTGGGCCCGCTGAGTCCGCTTGTGCATCAACCTCTTCGCCAGGTTGACCAGCCTTCGCCGGCACAGCCTTCGCCTTTGTCGTCTGCATGGCCCCGTTGGCCTTGGACTTCGCTATCTCCAGCGCCCTCTCGACAGCCTTCCGCCGCTTCAGCACGGACACAACGGCCTTGCGAGTATCTTCCGAGTCGTAGTCCGTCTCCGAACCACCATCCAAATGGGCCGAATGGGCGTGCGACCCGGCGTTCGGACCGGTTTCTGAACGGGCCCGCCACGCCTCTATCTCTTCAGCAACCTCGTCACTCGCCGGCTCCAAGCCTTCGGACTCCGCAAGGAGGTCCATGACGAGTGTCCGCTTTACCCGGCTCTCGGCCGTCTTCTTCGCGCCTGCTACCAGCTCCTCGCTCGATTGCCCGGTCCGCGCAAGGTACTGCTCAATCGAGATGTTGTACCGGGCCAGGGCGCTCTGTTGGTCATACAGAATATGTTCAGCCTCGTGCTCGATCATGAGCGGAGCCAACTCGAACGTCGACCGCTCTACAAGCTCGTTCACGACTTTCTCTTCGAGGGATTCTCGCAGAGCCTGGTCTGCTCGCGCTTCGAGATTCTCGCGAATCCGACTGCGAAGGTCTGCAACGGTGGTAATGCCTTCGCCCAGTCCTTTCACCAACTCGTCACTGAGTTCCGGAAGGTTCTTCTCTTGAATTTTGGCCACTGACACCGTGAATTCGGTCTTTTTTCCGGCCAGCGCCTCACGTGCAAAATCCGCCGGGACGTCTATTGAGAAGCTCTTATTGCCGCCGGGCTCAATGCCTGCGAGAGCGGCAGAAAAGCCGGGCACAGGATTCGGATTGTCTGCGTCTGCAAGATACTCAGAGTCCTCCTGGTCCATGAAGATCTCGCCGTCTACCGTGCCGGTGACGCTGAACGTAATCAGGTCTCCTGCCTTCACGGCCCGGTCAACCTCTTCCCAGCTTGCGTTCGCCTCTACAAGCCGCTGAACAGACTCTTCGACCTGTTCATCGGTTATCTTCTCCACCTCGTCATCGAAGCGGATGCTGGCATATTCGCCGAGGGTCCCCTGGGGAGGCAGCGGCACCGTGGCGTCGATCTTGACTACCGGCTCTCGCTCGACAACCGAGACCCTTGGTGTGGCTGATGCCTCGAGGCCTTCCTGTTTAACGGCCACGCCGACAGCGGCAGGCACGAGGGACTCGATCGCCTCTTCAAGGAGATATTCCTTGCCGACAAACCGTTCGACCACAGACCGTGGCGCCTTGCCTTTACGGAAGCCAGGGACGTTCACCCGGGCCGCGACGCGCTTGTAGGCGCGGCCCAAATGCTGCTCCAGCAGGTCGTCATCCACTTCGATGTGGAGGGTCGTCTGCCGGTCCTTGGTTTCCCCCTGGGTGACCTTCAAGCACTCAACTCCAGACTGAATCGGGACGGATATTGGTACGTGGCAGGGTCCATACCCCTGAGATGCCACGCTCCCTCGGATTAGGGCTGACACTCATTCTAGCTCAAGGAAATCCACATGCGGCCTTACCGGGACACTATGTGCTTCAACTACGCGACCCTCATGGCTACTCATCATCCGTAATAACCGCAATGTGCAGTTCGGCAAGCTGCTCTTCGCTGATGGCTGAGGGCGCCTCGAACATCGGGTCTGAGGCGGACTGCGTCTTCGGGAAAGCGATCACCTCACGGATAGAGGTTTCTCCTCCGATCAGTGCCACCAGCCTGTCGAGGCCAAGTCCCATGCCGCCGTGCGGCGGAGCGCCGTACTCGAACGCGCGGAGCAGGTGGCCGAAGCGGTCGTTGATCTCCTCCTCGGAGTATCCGATAACGTTGAAGACTCTGAGCTGGAGCTTCGGGTCGTGGATGCGGATGCTGCCGCTGCCAAGCTCCCAGCCGTTGCAGACAAGGTCGAAAAGGTCTGCAAGCACCGCTCCGGGGTCCGTCTCAAGAAGCGCAAGGTGCTCGGTCTTCGGTGCCGAGAAGACGTGGTGCGCCGGTGTCCAGCGCTTCCACTCCTCGTCCCACTCAAACAGCGGGAAGTCGGTCACCCACGCAAAGGAGAACTCGTTCGGGTCGGCCACTCCCAGCCGCCTGCCCATCTCCAGCCTCAGATCGCTCAGCACCCGGTTCGCCATCTTTTCGGCGCCGGCGACGATCAGTATCAGATCGCCGGGGCTCGCGCCGGTTTCAAGGGCGATCTCCCGGATGATGTCGATCGACATGAAGCGGTTTAGCGGCCCCCGGACCTGCTCCTCGGTCAGCGTATCTATCGACTCGGCGCCTTCGTCGATGGCTATGAAAACGAGTCCCAGCGCGCCGCTGCGCTTTGCGATCTCTATCAGCTCATCCGTCTGCCTGCGGCCGTATCCTGCGCATCCGGGCGCCGCGAAGCCACGAATTTCGCCGCCCTCTGCGGCAACCGACTGAAACACGCGTGCTTCGGAGCGGGCGGCAATCTCTGTCAACGTCGCCAGTTCCATGCCAAGGCGCAGATCTGGCTTGTCCGTCCCAAATCGCCGCATCGACTCTTCGTAAGTCAAACGCGGAAAGGGCGACGGCACTCTGACCTCTGGCCGCACATCGTTGAGGATGCGCGTGTAGAGGCGCTCAATGACATCCGTCACGTCCTGCTGGTGGACGAAGCTCATTTCGAAGTCGAGCTGCGTGTGCTCGGGCTGACGGTCGGCCCGCAGGTCCTCGTCCCTGAAACAGCGGGCGATCTGGAAATACCGCTCGATGCCGGCGACCATCAGGATCTGCTTCATCTGCTGCGGCGACTGCGGAAGCGCGTAGAACTCACCGGGGTGAATGCGGCTCGGCACAACGTAGTCGCGGGCGCCTTCAGGCGTGCTCTTGATCAGGATTGGCGTCTCTACCTGCGTGAAGCCTTCGTCTGTCATCTGGTCCCATATGATGCCTGTCACCTTGTGGCGCATCTTGAGGAGCCGCTGCATCTTCTGGCGGCGCAGGTCAATGTAGCGGTACTGGAGCCGGAGGTCCTCGGAGACGTTGAGATCGTCGAGCACCTCGAACGGCGGGGTCAGCGACTGGTTGAGCACGGTCAGTTCGAGCGCGACAAGCTCGACCTCGCCAGTGGCAAGGTTCGGGTTCTCCGCCCCCGCAATCCGTGGAGTGACCTTGCCCCGGACCTTCACCACCCACTCGGAGCGGAGTGACCCGGCAAGCCTGTGGGCGTCCGCCGAGACCTCCGGGTTGAACACGATCTGGAGAAGACCCGTGCGGTCCCTCAGGTCGATGAATATGAGATTGCCGTGGTCACGGCGGCGGTTGACCCACCCTGCGACTGTGATCTCTCGTCCGGCGTCTGCGTCTGCCCTGCGCGGCTGCCCGCAGTCGGTGTCTTTATGCAACTGAGCGTCCCTTTTTCGTTGATCTTTGTTGAGGTCCGGGGATGGCGGGGCTACCGCTCAGTATTGCCGCCTTCGCCCGAACTCGCGGCGGCGCGCCTATCGGCGAGACGCCACAGGACTCCAACTGCCGACGCAGCGAGAAGCAGTTTGACCACGTCGCCAGGGATGAACGGGTACATGGCCGAACTGAATAGCTTGCCCTCAGCAGGCCACCCGAAATCGAAAATGCTCAGCCACACCAGGGCGGGGCCGTAGACAAGTAGCGCCGAGATCGTCATAGGCCAGAGAGAGCTGCCGCGGTTCCATCCGCGCTGTGAGAGATATCCGGTGACGCCGGTGGCGAGTATGAATCCCAGTAGGTATCCGCCCGTTGCGCCGTGCGCCGCGTACTGCCACCCGTTGCCGCCGCTCTGAAACACTGGCAATCCCGCCATTCCGGCAAGGTAGTACAACACGGCGGAGGCCAGGCCCCACCGGAGGCCGAGCAGCCCTCCTGTCAGCAGCACGCCTAAGGTCTGGAATGTGATCGGCACGGGGTTGTCCGGCAGATAGAACCGGGCCTGCGCCAGCCCCGCGGTCAGTCCTGCCATTGCGATCACAGCTGCAATCCTGTGCCACGTCCCGGCTGCGGGAAATAGCGAATCGAACAACGATGGCGTGCGCCGGCCAATACGCTGGCCTGACCGCGAACGGGTCTGGACCTGTCCGAGAGCCGATTCGCTGCTTCCAGCGACACCAACCGCGACGACACTGGGCTCCAATGTGAACCTCCAGGGAGCACTGCCGGGCGCGGCAAACCAGTTTCCGCTACCGGTCAATACGGGAATTGAGCCAGAACAGGTTACCACTGACGGCAGTCAATGGCGGCTGCGAATTTGTCCGGGGAAAGCAGCGCCCGGCCCGGGCCAGAACTTGGGCTAGACCGGAATCCCGTACTCCCGCTTGGTCACCGCGAGATTAACGAAGGTCTCCGTTCGGCGAACGCCAGGGATGATGCCGACTTTCTCTCTGAGGAAGATGCCGAGTTCCTCAGCGGAGGGCAGGGTAGCCCATGCGAACACGTCGTATGTGCCTGTCGTAACGGCGACCCAACGGGTGTGCTGGAGAGCGGAAAGGCGTGCCGCGACCGCATCGACCTGGTCAGGATCGACCTGGACGCCGATGATCGCCTCGGAGTTGTAGCCAAGCTTGCGGGGGTCCGGGAGAGCCACAACGTTGATGATGCCGTCCTGGATGAGCCGCTTGAGACGGCGGCGGACCGTGCCCTCACTGACCCCGACGTCCCTGGCGATGCGTGCGTTCGAAGCCCGGCCGTTCGTTTCGAGAAGCGAGATTATTTTTCGATCCAGGGTGTCCATCAGTCGTGAAGCCTCCGTTTTGATCCGTCAGCGGTTAAGATAAAAGCAGATATGGCGAAGACGCGGCAGATTGACTGAACAGGTTCTCGTAACTATCAGCAATCAGCTTGATGCCATTCTTGCCACGACGCTCAATCATACGCCGAAAGTCCGAAGTGTAAACTTGCCAGCCATGAGATTTCCGTAAATGTTTCTGGACTGGTTGTGACCGCAACGTCTTTCGGTGGCGGGCTGCATCCAATAGAATTGGTGG
The DNA here is from genome assembly GCA_027624075.1 of Chloroflexota bacterium. Lineage (GTDB taxonomy): Bacteria > Chloroflexota > Dehalococcoidia > Lucifugimonadales > Lucifugimonadaceae > JAJCYX01. The sequence goes on along the minus strand of JAQBUH010000010.1, from coordinate 39,520 downwards.
CGCAAAGCCCTGACTATTTACACAACGCGCAACTTAAGCCGGGCAAATTCGCTCTCGCTCGCAGCGCAAACCTGGAGGACCGAATGGTCGCAGAAAAGCAGGCGGTAATTGAGTTCACGGACGCCGCTTCGGCAAAGCTCGTCGAGGTGCTGAAGGAACAGGACGCCATTAACTCGTACCTGCGCATCGCCGTCACACAGAACCCGAACGGCGGGGTCGAGTACGTTTTCGGCCTCGAGGACGAGGCTGGCGAAAGCGACCACGTCATCGACTCCGGCACGGTCAAGGCGCTTGTTGACGCGGACAGCTCGGAGTTGCTTGCCGGATCGAGCATCGACTATGTCGAGGGCTTCGAGCGCTCCGGGTTCGTGATCTCTAACCCCAACTTCCAGGGCGGCGGTTGCGCCTGCGGCGGCGGCGGCTGCGGCTGCGGGGGCTAGTCGCCGACCCGGCAATCGAACCTGTATTCGGCGTAACCCCTCTTGCACCTGCAAGGGGGGTTCGTATAATCGGCAATCGGCCCAAGTTGCCCAACTCACCATAATCGCCGTGCCAAACGTTCCCAGGCGGAACCGCGCGGTTGCAGGAGCTCCAGGGGAATGACCTACATAATCGCAAAGGACTGCGTAGACGTCATGGATGGCGCATGCGTGGACGTGTGCCCGGTAGACTGCATCTACTCCAAGCCGGGGGACAACCAGCTCTTCATCAGCCCGGATGAGTGCATCGACTGCGCAGCCTGCGAGCCGGTCTGTCCTGTGAACGCCATCTTCCCTGAGGACCAGGTGCCGGAGGACCAGAAGGAGTTCATCAAGCTGAACTACGAGTACGACTACGCAACCTCGGAGCCCGGCGCAAACGCCTCCTGAGCTCGTCTGGCGACGTGCCTGCCCATCGTTCTGCCCATTGATCCGAAAGAAAGCCCCGGTCATATGACCGGGGCTTTTCCTGTCTTTGAGGCCGGCAGTCTGACCGGTAGAAGACCGGCGTCATCACGCTCACCCCAGGGCGGCCAGCGCCTCGTCGATGGGCATCCTGATCGTCGTGAAGATCGGCGTCTCAGATAGTGTGAACTGAGCTGCGGGGACCTCTCGCAGGTCCATCACAAGTGAAACGAAGTCGGATGGGTCGTCCATCTCGAATGCCACTACGAACTCCGGGTCGTCCAGCCCGAACGCGTACGTGGTGTTGATCTTGACCATCGGGTAGTTGTGACCCACCCGGAAGTGGTCATTCATCATCTTCTGGCGCTCTTCCATGGTCTTTCCGTACCATGCGCGGGTCTTCACCATGGGATAAATAATGAAGTAGCGGTAGTCCGTCTTGAGCTCTGGAGCGCCGCCGCCGTGCTTGTAGCGGGTCTTACGCCTGACCGTCAGGTACGAGTGCGGCTGGTCCAGATATGAGGCGAGGTGCGTGGCATTGAGCCGGCTGGCGGCCTGGTGGAACGCCTCGACCGACGGTGAGTTCTGCAGGAGCATGAAATCGACGTCCGCACGAGTGCCCACAGTTGAGTAGGCGCGGATGCTGCCGGCAGACGAAAGCTCATCGACGACCGATGCGAACTCCTCACGTGAGCTTCGCCGCTCATCAGCGGGGAGCAGCCGCCAGGAACGGTCTAACTTAAAGAAGCTGAACTTGACGAAGTCGTCGTACTCAATATCAGGCATGAGACCCCTGCGTTCGGTGTGGTGACCCAAATCGTGCCGTGCATAAGTTAGTTTAGAAGGCGAACGCGGACAGGTCACCTGCAATATGATTGCCATGATTGCCGGGTAACGCAGGGCCCAGAGAAGAGGACCGATGCCAAAGGCAGACGAGCCGAGAGACAAGGTACGTGAACAGATCGAGGAGATACTCGAGCTAGACGAGAAGCGCGCGCCTGTGCAATCCGGTCGCATACAAGTAGCGCGGCCCGTTTCGCCTCGCAAGGTGCGCTCCGGAACGCCGCTCTGGTACCCGACGCCTGAAAAGTTGATACTCGCCGGGCTGGCGCTGCTGCTGATCGCGGTGGTGACTCGCAGGGCTGTCCTGCCACTTGCGCTGGGCGGCTTCCTGCTGGCTGGCATCGGCTACTACATGCTCGTGACGAAGCGCCGACGGGCGAGGCTCGGGGGATCGAGTGGCGGCTCTGGCGCTGTGCCTCCACAGTACTGGCGAGGGAAGCCCGTTAAGCCCGGCGAGTCCCGAGCGCCCCGAAAGCCAGTGAAGAAGCGCGACGGCAATGTGCTGGAGTTCCCTGACTCGCGCCAGAGCAAGAGCCGCAGGTGGTTCGGCAAGAAGAAGTAGCCCGGCGAGTTAAATGTCTGTGCCAATCTCTACCAGCACGCCGTTCAGGTCTCGCACGTAGGCCACGGTCTGCCCCCACGGCTTCTCTTCAGGCTCCGATACCGGAACAGCGCCAGCGTCTACCGCGAGCCTGAACCATGCGGCGACATCCTCTGTTGCAAAGCCAGGCTCCGCAGCCTGAGGCTGGCCCTCCGGGTCGAGCGGCAGAACTCCTCCGGACAGCGCGCCTTCCGACATCTGTGTGGCTGCGAAGGCAAGCCGGATTTCGCCGGTCTCCAACTCGCCCTATCCGCCTTCCTCCGATATAAACCGACGCTTGAGGCCAAACGCCTTCTCGTAGAACTCGATAGTGACGGTCACGTCCGCCACGTAGATGATCGTCCACCTGATCTTCATTCTCATTGCCTCCCCCGTCTGCCACTGGCAGCGGCCATTCTGCCCCGAACGACGCCCAGACTCAAAGCTCCCTGTCGCCGGTGACAGGGAGCTTCGTTATTCAACTGAGCTGAAGGGCAGGCGCTAGACAGCGCACTCGCCCTCGCCGCGCTCCAGCTTGTAGAGCACCGTCTTGCCCCAGTCCATGTAGGTGTTGATGTGGTCCCTGTCCAGCGGGCCAATCTCTTCCTTTAGCTGACCGAAGATCTCCTCGAACGGGGCAACCCCGACGCGGTCGACAAAGTCGTTGAACTTCTCGCCCTGGCTCCTGCTCTCCTTGTAGTAGGCAAGGATCCGCTTTAGAGCATCCGGCGCCTTCTTGGCAGGGACCCTTGCTTTGACTCTGTGGCCCACCCGGACGTTTCCATCGTCGTAGTTGCCGCCGAGGAACATCTCGTACGCCGGGACCTGGCCGCCTGGCGCCTTCATGACGGCGCCGTGGAAGCCGATGTTTGCGATGTGGTGCTGACCGCACGAGTTCGGGCAGCCGCTGGCCTTGATGTGCAGCGAGGAGACGTCAGGGTCGCTAAGGTCCATGCCGTCAAGCGCCTCGCCAAGCGCCTTGTTGAGGCCCATTGAAGAGGTGATGCCGAGCTTGCAGGAGTCGGTGCCGGGGCAGGTGACGATATCTCGAATCGTCTGGGCTCCGGCGGCGGCGAGGCCAATCTCGCTCAGTGCGGTGTACATGTCGAAGAGCGACTCCGACCTGACCCAGCGGAAAACCACGTTCTGCTGCTGGTCAATCCGGACTCTGCCGCCGGCAAACCTGCGGGCAACGGCCGCAAGCTGCGACCACTGCTCAGCGTAGATGTCGCCGCGCTCGATGCGGACGTGAACCAGGTTGAAGCCAGACTGCTTCTGCGGCACGGCGTTGGTCGACTTCCAGGCTGAGTAAGCAGCGTCATTCGCCGGCTCCGGTGTCGCGTCACCCGGGACAGCGGGAGCGTCCGCCTCTTCGTCCTCGACCCACATCAGGGAGTCGAGATCGATGCGCTTATTCGCCCACTCGCCCTTCAGCTCCTCCTTCACCATCTCCCGGAACGTGTCGATCCCGAGGCGCTCAATCGTGAACTTAATGCGGGCCTTCATCAGGTTCTTCCGCTCTTCGTCCTGCCGGTTGAAGATGCGGAGAGCCGCCTCGCCGTACTTGATGAAGTCCTCGACCGGCACGAACTCCTCGAGAGTCGAGGCCATGCGGGGCATGATCGAAAGACCGCCGCCGATGACGATCTTGAAGCCCTTGCGGCCGTCCCTGACGCGGGCAATGAAGCCCACATCGTGGATCGGCGTCATCGCAACGTCTTCCTCTGACCCTGAGAATGCTGTCTTCGACTTGCGGGGCATCATCTGGGTCGTCGGGTGCCGGAGGAAGTGTCGAGCATATGCGGCCGCGTAGGGCGTGACGTCGAACACCTCATTCGGGTCGACGCCTGCGTTCGGCGGAGCGACCACGTTGCGAACGGTGTTCCCACAGGCTTCTCGAGTTGTGAGGCCTGTGTCACCGATGGTGCGGAGCAGGTCCGGCGTCTCATCTAGCAGGACGTGGTGGAACTGCACGTTCTCCCGCGTGGTGAGATGACCCTTCTTGAGAGGAGTGTACTGCTCTGCAATCTCGCCAAGCACATCCATCTGGTCAGCGGTTAGACCGCCGAACGGCGCCTTCACACGTATCATCTGCCTGTCAGGCTGGCGCTGGCCGTACACGCCCTGACGCAGCCTGAACCGCATGAAGTCCGTCTCTCCCCACTCTCCGGACTTGAACCGGTTCTTCTGAGCCTCGAAGTCGTTTAGCTCCTCGGCGTCCACCTTGAGCACGCGCTGCTTTGCAGGGTTCGGCGCCCAGTCTGTAAATGTGCGCTTGGTAGTTGTCACTTAGTGGCTCCTGGAGATGAACATCAAGGGTTGCTGCATCGAGTGGCCGAGGCCCGACCTCGGGCGTTTTGGCTGGTTAACAAAAGACCCCGCGATATCTGTATCTGCGGGGTCCGAGCTTCAAACCAACCAGGTTATGGCCCCGTTTCAGGTGCCACAACACAGGCGGATAATCTTCTTTACAGGTCTGTTTCGCATCTGAAGCGCAATTCTAGCAACTGCGCCGCTTCGTGGTCAAAACAAACGGTGAAATCCGCTTGCGGGCAGCTCCGATCTCAGTGACCATGTGTTTGTCCGGCGCAAGAAGCCGAAACATGACCCCAATGGAGATGACATTGCCACGTGACACGTCGCTCGACGGCATCCACTTCATGCTGCCGACGCCGTTCGACGCAGACGGCGAGATAAGCACGGCTGCGTTCCAGAGACTGGTCGACTGCGCGGTCGAGTCTGGCTGCGCAGGAGTGGTGACGCTCGGCGTGATGGGCGAGTCGCACAGGCTTTCGGACGCCGAACGCAACATCGTGATGGACGCCGTGATCGCAGCGGCGGACGGGCGGCTGAAGGTTGTGGTCGGAGTGTCTGCGCAGAGCGGACGTGATGTCGCTCAGCGATCGAGGGAGGCACAGGCGGCTGGCGCCAGCGTGGTCATGGCCTCTCCGCCGAGGCTGGCGAAGCCGAACGAAGCCGCAGTGATGGCATATTACGCCGCAATTCAGAATGCCATCGACATCCCGATCGTTGTGCAGGACCTCCCTGAGCAGACTGGCGTCCATATGTCTCCGGAGTTCATCGCGCGGCTCAACACTGAACTGCCCCTGGCCAGGTTTCTGAAGCTCGAAGACCCGCCAACACCTCAGAAGGTGACCCGCGTTATTGAGGCGACGGGCGGAGATATGTCGGTGTTCGGCGGGCTCGGCGGCGCGTTCCTGTTCGAGGAGTTGCGACGCGGCGGCGCCGGGACCATGACAGGTTTCGCCTATCCGGAGGTGCTGGTCGCCGTCTATCGCAAGATGAAATCTGGCGACACCTATGGCGCTCGCGCCGTCTTCTACCGGTGGCTTCCACTGATAAGGTACGAGAACTCGGTCGGCATCGGACTAAGTATCAGGAAGCACCTGATGACGAAGAGAGGGCTCATGGATAGTCCGCACATCCGGCCGCCAACGCCGGCGGTGGGCCAGGACACGGTCGATGAGCTGGAAGATCTTCTCAGTGCGATGGACCTGGATGTAAGCGACCTGTAGTAGTAGTAGCCGCGAAGCCCGGACGCTGCGAGATGCGTAACCTCTTGCAGACCACTCGACAAGTTGTGGGGACTCGCGAACGGAGCGCTCGGCAGGTCAGCCCGTTAGGCGGACCGAAGCAGCCTTAGTTTGAACCATGGCATCTGATCAGGACATCAAGAAGAGCGGCGACACCCAGTTCTGCGCCCATTGCGGGACGGAGAACAGCAGGGACGTGTACTCCTGTGACCGCTGCGGCGAGAGGATTTACCTCCCTGATATCAACCTGCCGCCGCCGCTCGGCCTCGTGGAGTGCCAGCAGTGCCTGACTGCAAATGAGGCTCGTGCCTCTTACTGCGTGAAATGCGGCTCATCCCTTTCGAACGCGGCGCGGATCAGCGTGCTTGGCGGAGGAGATGGCGCTCGCAGGGCGCCGCACAGCGAGCCAGGTGGAATTCGCGTCAGCCAGCGTGGACGTGACCCTGCGGTGAGGCGGGCGCCTGAGCCGAAACGTGTCTCACCTGACCGTGTCCCCAGCGAGCCGGCCAAGCCACCGCCAGCCACAAGAGCACGGCAACCGGAGCAGGAACAGGAACAGCGGGACGCCGACAGGGCGAAAGCAGGCGAGCAAGAACGCCAGCAGGCGGAGTCTGCTGAAGGTGAGAATAAGTCTGGCACAAGATCAGCGCGGCTGCCACAGTCTGCTCGAGGATGGAACACTGCGGCCTTCCTGATCGGCCCGGTCTGGGGGCCGGCAAACGGTGTGTGGATCGGCGTCATAGGCGTGGCTTTCTTCTTCATCCCTGACAGCCTCCTCAACCTCGGGCTGCGGTTCACGCTTTACCTGGCTTACGGCGCTTTCCTGGGGTTCCGAGGTAACGAAATGGCGTGGCGAGCGAGGCGATGGGCCTCTCTTGAGCAGTTCATGAAGGTGCAGCAGCAGTGGATGTTGCTGGCGCTTGTCGTGAACCTCGTACTGCTTTTCGTGATTCCGATACTGACCCGCTAGTTAGACTTGACCTGGCTTCCGGTCAGGTCCCCGGCGCAACGGACGTCCGGTCCGACGCCCACTCTCCGATCAGGTTGGCTGACAGCGAAAGCACGCCGAGCACGATGCCGGGCCAGATGATCAGCCACGGAGCGCCGTACATGTAGGTCTGCGCCTCGCCGCCCAGCAGACCACCAAGCGTGACCCTGCCGGGCGCGGCTCCAATGAATGCGAGTGCAGACTCGACAAGCACCGCTGCGCCGGCCTGGCTCGCCGCAATAATCGCCCACGGCCCCACCGCGTTCGGGACAAGATGACGCAGCACGATTCGCGGTGTCGAAGCGCCGCTCAACCGCGCTGCGGCGACAAAGTCGGAGCCCCGCAGTGGCAGCGCAGACGAGCGGGCAACACGGACCGTGAGCGGTGAGAAGGCGACGGCCATTGCCAGCGCCACGCTCCAGAACGACGCCCCTGCCGCGGCGACAACGGCGAGCACAAGGACGAGCAACGGCAACGCCATCACTGTGTCGACCACCCGCTGAAGCAAGAGATCGGTCTTGCCGCCTGCGAACCCGCTGAGCAGTCCAATCAGGCCGCCGCCAACTCCGGATATGCCGAGCACCACGAGTGCGGTCGCAATTGAGTTGCGTGCTCCGGCGGCAACCCTGCTGAACTGGTCCCGGCCAAGCTGGTCGGTGCCCATGAGGTGGGCGATCGAAGGCGAGGCAAGCCGGTTGACCAGGTCTTGATCTCCGGGGCCGGGGCCGACCTCCGGAGTGAGCACAGCGAACAGAGCGAGCAGGACAGCAGTCACAAGCCCGGCCAGACCAATTGCCGATTTGCGCCGGACCAAGCCGCGCTGCATGGAGAGGTTCATGCAAGCGTCCTCAGCCTCGGGTCCAGCCGCAGCGACACAACGTCTACCGCAAGATTGACAACGACTGCGGCTGCTCCGAACAGCACCGCAAGCGCCTGCACCATTGGAAAGTCCCTGGCGAGTACCGCATCGACCAGCGCCCTTCCAAGTCCGGGCAAGCCGAACACCTGCTCAATAGCCACCGCTCCGCCAAGCATGAAGACGGTTTGAGCGCCGATCACGGTGGTCGAAGGCAGCATCGATGTCCGGAAGGCATGTTTGCTCAAAGCGGTTCTGCGTGAGACTCCCTTCGCACGTGCCAACAGGAAGTGCCGCGCGCCCGTCGCCTCAAGCGTGGAGGCGCGAGCGACACGGAGGAGAATGGCGGCAGGACGTGCGGCGAGGAGCGCCGCAGCAGGAAGGACCGCGCCAAGATTGGCGCCAGGAGAGTCGGTGAACGGCTCGTAACCCAGCGCCAGGAAGTGGCCGGTCCAACTGGCGACCACAACGATAAGCACCAGTGCCATCCAGAACGCCGGCGCCGACAACACGAGAAACGCTATGGAGCGAGCGAGCGTGTCCGCAGGACCGTTGACGTATCTGGCTGCCAGCAACCCGCCTGCGAGTCCAATGGCAGTTGTGAGCAAAACGGCGAAAAGCGCTATCTCAGCCGTGACGGCGAGTCGCGGCCTGAGCTCATCCAGGACCGGGCGGCCACTTGCAAGTGATGTCCCGGCATCGAGCGTCACCGCGCCGGCGAGCCAGTCCATGTACTGGACCGGCCAGCTCTGGTCGAGTCCCAGTTCCCGCCTCTGCCGCTCGATACCCTCGCCGGACAGCCCGCCTTCTCCCGGCGACCGCGCAATAGCGGCGGTCACCGCGTCGCCGGGCGCTATTCGCAGCAGCAGGAACGCGGCAAGTGTCACCAGCCAGATAGTCAGAAGACCCAGTCCGGCCCGCCGCGCAAGATAGCCCCCGGAACCCATTGGAGATCAGTCCCCTGCCCGGATAAACACCTGGTCAAGACTGCGCCCCTCGTACAGGCTCGGGCCGCCGGGATCTAGACCAACAACGTCGTTCCAGACCGGCGTGCGGCGGGCGCTCCACTGGAACCAGATCTTGGCATCCTGCTCCCAGATCAACCTCTCGATCTCATTCAACAGCTCCCGTCTGAGGCGTTCGTCTGTCTCACGGCTCTGCCGCTGGATCAGCCGGTCCAAATCGAGGTCACAGAGACCGGGAAAATTCTCGGCGCCGCCGCAGGAGTAATGTGACGGCAGGACCGAGTCTGGATCATCGAGCGAGAACGAGTGACTGTGCCCGATCATCGCAAAGTCGCCACTCACGATCTTCTCCTGGTAGGCGACCGCCTCGACAGGCGTCACACGGGCGTTGATGCCAACCTCGGCCAGCTGGCCCGCGACGAACTCCGATAGCGTCTGGAAGAACGGGTTCGCACGGGTGTGAACCGTCGTTGAGAAGCCGTCAGGGAACCCTGCATCCGCCAGCAAACGCCGCGCCTCCAACCTGTTCGCGGCAACATCGCCGTAGCCGGGCAACTGGAGAACGCTCTCGGCAGGCAAGGCAAACACTCCGCCCGGCGGCAGGATTGCGCCGATATAACCTTTCCCGAGCGCCAGTTCGGCATCGGAGCGGGATATTGCCAGGTTCACCGCGCGCCGAACGCGACTGTCGTCAAACGGCGGCTGACGGAGGTTCAATTGAACGGTGTTGCCGCCTGCGGAAGGAGTCATGAAAACCGTGATCCGGCTCGCGAAGTCTTCTTCAAGCGAAAGCGCCTCGGCCTCTGTGATGATCGCAATCGTGTCCACCTGATGAGAGCGGAGCGCGGCCATGCGCACTGCCGGCTCCGGCATCACGTTGAACACAACCGTGTCCAGGTACGGCAGGTCCGGCAAGAAGTAGTTTTCGTTGCGGTCGAGCGTGTAGCGGGAGCCGCGCACAACGTCGCCCGGCTTGAACGGTCCGGTGCCGACCACCGCCTCGAACGCAGCCATCGAAGGAGGGTCGAGCGCCTCTGTCGCAGCGCGCGGATAGATCGAGACGTAGACGCTGGCGAGATTGGGGAGAAAGGAGGCGGCGGCGAAATCTGTCTTGACGACCAGCGTTTCCCCGTCTGCGCTGATCTGTGTTGTGTTTGAGATGTACCGGCCGATGGCGCTGGCGCGGCCCGGCGCAATCCCCGGCGGAGGATCTATCGCCCTCTGCAAGCTGAACACTGCGTCGTCCACGGAAAACGGCGCTCCGTCGTGCCAGAGCACCCCTTCACGCAGGTTGAGCCGCCACTCAGTTCCGTCTCTGCTGGCACTCCAGTCGACAGCCAGGTCAGGCTCGATCACCCCGTGGTCTGCAGCCGAGGACCGGAGCAGTTGCGAGAGCATCGGGTTACAGGGATGGACCGCCTGGTAGCTCAGTGCGCTGGCGGAATGGAGGTCGCAGCTGGCGGGGTCCGAGGCCTGGGCGACGCGGAGAGTGCCGCCGCGCCGCGGGGCCGGGGCCGTCCCTGAGTCGGCCGCAGTTGGCGCTGCGATAGCCGTCCGGCCGGCCGGGCTTGTTTGCGGGTCTGCAGACCTGGACGAGCATCCAGCGATCAGGACAGCAACTATTGCAGCCACGATCAAGAACAGCCGTCGCGAGGAGTAAGGAGATACGGGCGTCAACGAATCCACCACCGCATGCCGCGTCCACAGTATCGAGACCGGCAGATCCGCTGTCTAACTCAATGCGACCCGTCGCTCAGTCTCACCCCAGCGCTGAGCGTGGCCGCGACCCAGTTCGAGAAAGTGCTCCTGGTACTCGTCGCTCTGGATAGGCGGGGTCGTCATGATAACAGCGTCCTCGTTGTTGTCCGCGTAGTAGCGCTTGCGAACACCAACCTCACGGAAACCGTACTTGTGGTACAGCGTCCGGGCCGCCATGTTGGAACTGCGCACCTCAAGCGTGACAACCCGGGAGCCGTGATTCCTCGCGGTCTCCATAGCGGCTATCAGCAGCAGTTCGCCGATGCCTTTCCTCCGGTCGCCAGGCCGGTTGCCAATGATCACGACGTGCGCCTCATCCAAGACGAACCAGAGGCCGACGAGTCCTGCTATGTACTCTGGCGGCATCTTCGCCTTGCGGCCGCCCATAGTCTGGAACAGCAACCTCACCGGCAGGCCGGGTAGAGAGGCTATCTTGCCGACAAAACCAGGAGAGCCGTCACTCTTTGAAATCGCGTCCGGTCCGAGAGCGACTTCCTCCTCCGTCCACTCTCGGACGGCGAGCAGATAGAGCGTGTTGGACCGCTCCACCTCACGACGGAACCTCGTCGGGGGGAACAGCGCTGGGAAGGCGAGCCGCTCAACCTCTTCCATGTCTGCGGCGTCCGCGACGTTTGCCAGGCGCACGCTGTGCACATTCGGCGGAACCAGCTCCGGCTCGGGCTCAGTGAAAAGAGCGGCGAGCTTGCCTTCAGGATCAAGCAGTTCGATCGAGACTCCCTGCTCCAAATCTGCCCCCTGGTTCGATTCTGGCGAGTCTTTTGCCATATTGGGCGGCCGGTCTCCGGTCACCATCGGCGAAAAATGATCTTACCAGTATGGCGAACAGTGACGTGTGACTGTGCAGTGTGCGCCACAGGTTACCGTGGCTAAAACTCGCGAATGAAGTGAGAGTCCAACTGCATCCCTGTGCGCATATACTGGCTGTTTCCATGCCGCACGCCTCCTGGTCCGGCGCATAAGACAGAGGCTCCGGCAATTTGTGCATCCGCTACCCCACTTTTCCACGTTTGGGGGGTGCCATAGCCCGTCAATGGCAGGTGTGTGACGACGGTTAGCCAGCAGATATCACCCGCGCTTCTTCGCCCCGCAACCGGTAAGACCGGTCCAATCCGGCGAAGGAAGACGCTGACCCGGATCACCGTGATGGCGTTCGCCTACCGGTGGCGGATGGCGCTTGCCATCGTCTCGACCATCATCGCCGCCGTGTTCATCCTGCTCATCCCACAGCTGCTCGGCAACGCCATCGATGACGCTCTGAATTTCCTGTCTGGCGAAACGGCAAGCAAGAGCGAGGCCCAGCGCCAGTTGCTGATCGCCGCCCTGCTCCTGTTTGGCGCCAATGTGCTCCGCGGCATCTTCACCATGGTCCATAACTACATGGGAGAGTCGATAGGCCAGCACATCGGCTACGAGCTTCGGATGGCGTTCTACAGGAAGTTGCAGCGAATGAGCTACAGCTACCACAACCATGTCCACACTGGCGATCTGATGACGCGTGGCATGCTGGACATCGAGGGAGTCCGCCTGTTCGTCAACACGGCACTTCTCAGAGTGCTGCTGCTGGCTATCCTGATTGGCGGCGGGACGTACCTTGTGGTCAGGACGGACCTTGTTCTCGGCCTGGTCAGCCTGAGCTTCGTTCCCATTGTGGCCTGGAGGGCGATCTCCACCCGGCTTAAGCTCCACTCCGGCTGGCGCAACCTCCAGGAGAAACTCTCTATTCTGACCAGGGTCATGGACGAGAACCTGTCCGGCATCCGGGTGGTGCGGGCGTTCGCGGGACAGGACTACGAGCTCAGGAAGTTCAACAAGATCTCCGATGAGGCGCAGGCGCTTGCAAATGGCCTGATCGGGATACGCGTCCGCAACACCAGCTTTATGAGCTTTACGTTCATGTTGGCAGTTGTCGCAGTGGTGTGGCTGGGTGGACTGAAGGTGATCGACGGCGAGCTGACTGTTGGTGACCTCACAGAGTTCCTGGCGTTCATGTTCATCCTGCAGATGCCGGTCCGGCAACTGGGAATGATGGTTAACGGGTTCGCCCGCTCGCAGACGTCCGGCACGAGGCTGTTCGAGATCCTGGACCTTGACCCGATAATCAAGGACAAACCGGACGCGAAGCCACTTAAGGTTGAGGTCGGCGTGCTGCGGTTCGAACATGTCGGCTTCTCGTTCATGGACGAGTTTGGCGACGAGCAGATCCTGCGGGATATCAGCTTCGAGGCGAGACCGGGCCACACCGTTGGCATCGTCGGCCCGCCCGGAAGCGGCAAATCAACGCTTGCCCACCTTGTGCCGCGCTTCTATGACGTCACAGCTGGCCGGATCACGATTGACGGTCACGACATTCGAGACGTCCAGTTGGAGTCGCTGCGTCGCGCCGTAGGAGTTGTTCAGCAAGACACCTTCATGTTCACGTCTTCGATCGAGAACAACGTCGCATACGGAGACCCGTGGGCCGAGACCGAGACGATTCACCGCGCAACTACCGAGGCGCAGCTGCACGACTGGGTGAGGCGGCTCCCGCGTGAGTACGAGACCCTGGTCGGCGAACGCGGGGTTTCACTCTCGGGCGGGCAGCGCCAGAGGCTTTCTATCGCAAGAAGCCTGATGCTCAATCCGAAGATAATCATCTTCGACGACTCAACGGCAGCCATCGACGCGGCCACCGAGCAGCGCATCAGAGCGGCGCTCAAGGAGATAACAAAAGAGCGTGCAGTGATCATCATCTCGCACCGCCTGAGCTCCCTGATGCACGCCAACGAGATCCTGTTCCTTGACGGGGGGCAGATCGTAGAGCGAGGCTCTCACGAGGAGCTTATCGCCATGGGCGGCGGTTACCACGATCTCTATGAGCTGCAGATCAGGCCGGGAGACGACGTGCTAAGCCGCCTGACCGGCCACGGAGAAGCCGGCCCGGCCGCGGATCCAGACGCGAGGCCAGAAAAAAATAGCGAGGGCGGCAATGGCGACCAGAGCTAACCGCGCTCCGACAGAGTACAGCGGCCGCGCCAGGCCACCTCACGCGGTGGTCGGGTCGCAGGTCGAGCGCGACGAAGAGATGTTCGGCAAGGCGTTTAACGGCCACGTCGTGCGTCGCTTCAGCGGATTCGTCAAGCCTTACCGTGCGCTGTTGATCGTCGCAATCCTGGCCGTGCTCGGCTTCACAGCGACACAGCTCGCCATACCGCTCGTGATCCGCTACGCCGTAGACAACGCGCTTGAGATCAACAACACGGACCGCTCTTTACTCGAGACCACGGTCATCGTCCTGGCGCTGGTCGTCCTGTTCAACTATCTCACCAACTTCATACAGGAGATCGTCGTCGGCCGCACCGCAGAGCGCGTCCTGTTCGACCTGCGCCGCGCCATGTACACGCACCTGCAGCGGGTGGCACTCTCGTTCATGGACAGGACCGAGGTCGGCAGGCTGATGTCCCGGCTCCAGGGTGACGTCGGCGCGTTGCAGGAGTTCCTGGAGACATCCGTCTTCGCAATCGGAGACTTCGTCCTCATCGTCGGCATTGCGATGGTGCTGATCGCAGTCGACTGGCGTCTCGGCCTGCTGACCATGTCGGTCGTGCCGGCGCTGCTGCTGATCCGGATAGTGTGGTTGCCGCGCGCAAAGATAGCCTTCATGGGAGCGCGGGAGAGCAGCTCACGCCTGAACGGCGCGCTGGCGGAGGGAATCAACGGTGTCCGCACTGTCCAGGGAATGAGCCGTGAGGAGGTCAACGCCGCCCTTTTCGAGGAGAAGGTCGACGCCAACCTCAAGGCGCAGTTGAAGGGGACGCGGTACGGCCAGATCATGATCCCGACGGTGGACACGCTGACCGGAATCGCCATGGCGATCATCATCGTTGTCGGTGGCAGCTTCGTGCTCGACCGCACGCTTGAGGTCGGCGTGCTGCTGCTCTTCATCCTCTACGTCCAGCGCTTCTTCGACCCGATCAGGGCGCTGACGATGCAGTACTCCATCATGCAGAGGGCGATGGCGTCCGGTCAGCGGATTTTCGAAGTGCTCGACGTCCCGATCGAAGTCCAGGACAAGCCAGACGCCATCAAACTGGAAAACATCGACGGCTCGGTCGAGTTCAAGAACGTCACATTCGGCTACAACCGGGACCAGCCGGTGCTACAGGACGTGAGCTTCCGCGTCAATCCCGGCGAGACGGTGGCGCTGGTCGGGCCGACCGGCTCAGGCAAGTCGACAACCATGTCGCTCGTCCACCGCTTCTACGAAGTGTGGGACGGTGAGGTGCTCATTGGCGGCCACAACGTAAAGGACGTGACCCAGGAGTCGCTCGGCCACCAGATCGCGATGGTCTTGCAGGAGCCTTACCTGTTCTCAGGCACGATCCTGGAAAACATCAGGTACCGCAGGGAAGACGCCACTCGTGAAGAGGTTGTCGAGGCGGCCAGGGCCGTCGGCGCGCATGAGTTCATCATGAAGCTGCCTGACGGGTACGAGACATCTCTGGAGCAGCGCGGCGGCAATCTTTCCCTGGGCCAGCGGCAGCTCATCAGCTTCGCCCGGGCTATCGTCGCGGATGCCAAGATCCTGGTGCTCGACGAGGCGACGGCGAATATCGACAGCTACACGGAGATGCTGATCCAGCAGGCGCTCTCCCGGCTGCTGCAGGACCGCACCGGCATGGTGATCGCCCACCGCCTCGCAACCATCCGTGGCGCAGACCGCATCGTCGTGTTGCAAGACGGCCGGATCATCGAAGAAGGCAATCATGACCAGTTGATGCAGAATGACGGCCTCTACGCCCGGTTGTACTCGATGAACTACGCCTCGTTCGACGACATACCTGACGAGCTGATCAAGGCCGCTCTGAGCGATGCCGAAAACCGCACGACGTAGATCTGCGTCGGCCCGCTTTGTTACAGGAAGCGAGTCTGCTGCGGGTCAGGTTTGAACACAGTTCCCGGCGCCATGACGATACCGGCATGCCGTGCGCCTTCCGGGGTTGTCCTGCGGCCCTGCGTGGTGCGGAGTATGAAGCCGATTTTCAACAGATACGGCTCAACCACGTCTTCCAGGGTCTGTTGCTCCTCATTCAGGGTCGCGGCAAGAGCGTTCACACCCGCAGGCCCGCCGTCGTAGTTCCTGGCCAGCGTCTCCAGGTACAGCCTGTCCAGCCGGTCCAACCCGAGCCTGTCGACGCCCTCCAGCTTCAGCGCGCCCTGCGCCACCTCTTCATCGATCACGCCGTCGCGCTTCACCTCTGCAAAGTCACGGACCCTTCTGAGCAGCCTGTTCGCAATGCGAGGCGTCCCTCGTGAGCGGCGCGCAATCTCAGCGGCGCCCTCATCGCTGATCTCCACCTTCAGAATCCTGGCAGACCGCTGTACCACCAGGGTCAACTGCTCTTCTGTGTAGTAGTCGAGGTGATAGACGAGACCAAACCTGTCCCGCAGCGGAGCGCTCAACATGCCGACGCGAGTGGTCGAGCCGATGAGCGTAAACGGCTGCAACGGCAGGTTGATCGTCTTGGCGAACGCTCCCTGCCCCGTTGTGAAGTCGACCCTGAAGTCCTCCATTGCGGAATACAGGTACTCCTCGACCGCGCTCGAAAGCCGGTGAATCTCATCGATAAATAGAACGTCGCGCTCACTGAGGTTCGAGAGGATGCCGACAACGTCGGCAGGACGCTCAAGCGCCGGACCTGACGTGTGGACCATCCGTGAGTCCATCTCTCTCGCGATGATGTGGGCAATGGTCGTCTTGCCGAGGCCCGGAGGTCCGTGCAGGAGAACGTGGTCAAGCGCCTCGCCCCGCCCGCCTGCCGCGCTGACAGCGACTGTAACGCTGTCCACAACAGCGGTTTGGCCAACGTATTCAGCGAACCTGCGCGGCCGCAGCGCGTTGCCAAGCCGCTCGTCGTCTGTGGTCCGCACCGGGCTGATCGCGGCCGCGCGTTCTGCCGGCGGCGCGCCTTTGACCGGCTTGGCAGGGAGCAAGGAGGCGGACTGAGTTGCGCCGCTCGCAAGAGCGTCCGCAGGGCCGCCGTCCTTCGGCGAATCCGAGGGCGGACCCTTGCTGACGATCTTCTCTCTCCCGCTCTTGGCCAATGAGATCAATCTCCGGGTGTAAAGGCCGCACGCGTCGCCGCCTGAGCCCGGAACACCTCACGCATAAGCTGTTGTGAGTCCTCCGCAGCGTCCGGGTTTCGCCGGACGGCTGAGTCCACGTGGTCTCTGGCCTCAACGGGCCTGTAGCCAAGCGCAATAAGCGCCTCGACAACCTCTCCCTGGACATTTACAGGCGCCGCGCCGCCGCCTGTTCCGTCAGAACCGTTCTGCGCCATTTGCTCGTCGCGCAGGAGGGCAGTCGCGGCTACCTTGCCCCGCAGGGTCGCCACGATCTTCTGCGCGGCGCGGGCGCCGATGCCTGGAAGCTGGTCCAGCAGGCCGGTGTCGCCGTTCTCGATCGCCGCGGCAATGGTCGAAACGGGAAATACGAGCGCAGCAGCCGCCTTCGCGGGTCCAATCCCCTCGACCTGGATCAACTGCTCGAAAAAATGCTTCTCGCTCTGGTGCAGGAACCCAACCAGGTGCGGCCTGGGCTGACGGTCTGTGACGTGGTAGTAGACCTCAAACTCGACCTCGTCTCCGACACCTATGCCGCGGCCCGTGAGCGAGTTGTAGACGAACGCGGGGAGCTGGACCTCGTAGCCGACACCCCCGGCAAGCACGATGGCGGTGGCCGGCTCTCGATCGAGCCTGCGAACGGTTCCGGTTAGGTATGAGATCAATCTGTGTTTATCCGATTCAGGCCGGCTCAGGCCGGTTCAGGTCAAGTCCTGGTCAAGTAGCGGTCCAAAACAACCGGCGCCGCGCTGCCGCATCACCGCTGCGCCTCTATCGCTGCAAAGGCTGGACTGGATGAGATTATGGCGTGGCACAGCGCAATGGCAAACGCGTCTGCGACATGCTCGTTCTTCGCCACGTCATCATCTCCCAGGTGCAGGGCAACCGCACGCATCACCTGGTCCTTCGGAGCGTGTCCCGAGCCGGTCACAACGCTCTTCGCCCTGTTCGGCTGATAGTCGAAAACCGGGATCCCCGCGGCGCCTGCGGCCAGCACGACGACGCCACGGGCGTGGCCCATCATGATTGCCGTCCTGGCAAAGCGCGGGTGAGAGTGCAGGTCCTCAATCGCCATCACGTCCGGCCGGAGCTCCGATATCACATCTTGCACGGCCAGGAAGATGGTGTGCAGCCGCTCCGCAAGCGGGGTGCTGGAGGCAGTGCGCACCACACCGCCCTCGACAACCTGCGGCCTGTCGCCTGCGGTGTCTATGACTCCGTAGCCGGTGTTGATGAGTCCGGGATCGACTCCGAGTATGCGCATCAGGCTCCTGATCTCCGGCGGCCGGACAAAGCGTGGCGCACGATGCCCGGCGCAGCAATTCTAGTCTTCCCCGCGCAGTGGCTCCAAACAGGCTGACAGCGCGTTGGCGCCCGTTTTCCAATTTGCGGTCGGGACCCGCTCTCTCTAAATTGACATGGCAGCTTCAACTGAAGTAACGCCAACACAGGAGACCGCAGATGCGCCCACTATATTCCGAGCAGCAGGAGATGCTGGCTGCAACAGTGCGGGAGTTCGCTGAAAAAGAGATCTCGCCACGCGCGGCGGAGGTCGACGAGAGCGAAAGCTTTCCTCTTGCCCAGTTCAAGGGTCTGGCCCGACTGGGTCTCACCGGTCTCACGGTGGACGAGGCGTACGGCGGCTCCGGCGGTGATTACCGGGACATGATGGTCGTCGTGGAAGAGGTCGCTGCCGCCTGCGGCTCTACCAGCACCGCCCTCATCACGCATGTGTCGCTCGGATCTCAGCCCATCAACCAGTTCGGAACGGATGCGCAGAAAAAGCGCTGGCTCCCGTCGCTGACCGCCGGTGAGAAGATCGCCGCATTCGCGCTGACCGAGCCGCAGTCAGGCTCAGACGCTCTCGGTCTGACCACGAACATCGTCGAGGACGGCGATAGCTACGTGATGAACGGCACGAAGCTGTTCATCACGAACGGCGGCGTCGCAGATGTGTTCACAGTCTTCGTAACCCAGGACCGCGCCGCCGGGTACAGGGGAATCTCGGCAATTGCCGTCGAGAAGGGCACGCCCGGCTTCACCGTCAATCCACAGCACGGCAAGATGGGCATGCGCGGTTGCGAGGCGGCGGAGCTTGTCTTCGACAACTGCAGGGTGCCGAAAGAGAACATCCTCGGCAGCCCTGGCGGCGGCTACCGGATAGCCCTCAAGATCCTGGACTCGTCCCGCATCATGATCGCCGCGCAGTGCCTCGGGCTGGCAAGGGGCGCGCTCGATGCCGCGATCAGCTATGCGAGACAACGCAAGGCGTTCGGCTCCGTGATCGGCAAGAAACAGGCGATCCAGTTCATGCTGGCCGACATGGCGACCGAGCTCGACGCGGCGCGACTGCTGACGTTTCGCGCCGCCAGCCTTTACGACGCCGGGATGCCGCACAGCAAAGAGGCTGCGATGGCCAAGCTCTTTGCCTCTGAGGCCGCTGGACGCATCGCCAGCAAGGCCGTGCAGATCCACGGCGGCGCAGGCTACTTCCGCCCCAGCATAGTCGAGCGTATCTACAGGGACCAGAGGGTGACGGAGATCTACGAGGGCACCTCCGAGATCCAGCGCCTGGTGATCAGCCGTGAGCTGCTCGGCGACCTGCCGGAGTAGTCTGGCCATCTGGCGTCGCGATCCGGCACTCCGGGCGACGACGACGACGCAAGGGACTGAAACGCGTGAATACCGGTTATGTCCGGAGTGAACTTCACCTGAGGCCGTGCCGGCCAATACGGGCCGCCTTGCGATCTCTGTTCTGCAATGTGATCTGTTCGTTGACGCCCTTTCGAGACCGGGCGTAGAATTACCGCTTGTGTGCTTCGTGGGAGGCCTGTAAGTCTTACGATCGCACGGAGACTGAGCCGATGATCTACAACGTGGCCAGCCTGCTGACAGCCCGTGAAGGCGAGACGAGACTGGAAAGTATCGAAGACGGTGAGGTCCTGACGGACCGTCACCACTTCACCGGGATCAGCGGTCCGGTCAGACTGATGAGAACCGACAAGACAGTTTTGGTGTCTGCATCCGTTTCGGCACTGGTTGCAGACACGTGTGCCAGATGTCTTGCGCCGGTGAAACTGAAGCTGTCTTTAGAGTTTGAAGAGGAGTTCCGGCCAGTAAACCGTGACCTGGTGAGCGAGAGGCCGTCACCTGAAAGGGTTGAGTTCGACCCCGCGCTCCTGATCGATTCACGGAACATGCTGGATATGACGGACGCACTCGCACAGTCGCTGACCATTTCGATGCCGCTTGGCCCTTTATGCGAGGAAGACTGCGCTGGCCTGTGCCTCATCTGCTTCTCAGACCGAAACATCGCTCCCTGCGCCTGTGACCAAAATCCCATCGACCCGCGATGGCAAGTGCTTGCCGAACTGGGCGCCCGAGCCTCAAACTCGTCCAAGTAGCCGCTGAATTGCGGCGATAAGAATAGAAATGACTCCACTACCAAAAAAGAAGCGAACGCGTCGCCAGCGCGGCCACAACCGTTCTCACCACGCGATCTCACTGCCCGCAATATCTGTCTGCCCGTGTCCGCGGAAAATCACCATTCGCCCACACCGGGCTTGCCCCATGTGCGGCAACTACAAAGGACTGACAATTCCAGGGTCGTTCGCTCTGGACAACCTGATCCAGCCGAGGCAAGCTGTTGCCGCTGCGACAGCTACCGAAGATTCCGGGTCCTGACCAACTCAGGACCGCTCAGGAGATTCGCTCAAATGCCAGTCAAGACGTCAGAAAAGTTCGCGTTCATATTCCCCGGACAGGCCTCCCAGGCCGTGGGTATGGGACGAGACCTGTACAACAACTCGATCGCAGCCCGCGACGTATTCCAGGAGATCGATGAGATCCTTGGACGCAAGTTGACGGATGTCATGTTCGAGGGTCCCGGTGACGTTCTGACCCGGACCGAAAACGCCCAGCCTGCCATCACCGCCGTCTCCCTGGCCGCGTGGAAGGCGATGGAGGAGGCGACAAACCGCATACTGCTCCCTTCGATGACCACAGGGCACAGCCTCGGTGAATACTCATCGCTTGCCGTTGCGGGAGTGCTCTCGATCGAGGATACGGTGAACCTCGTTGTAGAGCGAGGGCGGCTGATGCAGTTCGCGTGTGACGAACAGCCCGGCGGCATGGCAGCCATCATTG
This sequence comes from Chloroflexota bacterium, assembly GCA_027624075.1. GTDB lineage: Bacteria > Chloroflexota > Dehalococcoidia > Lucifugimonadales > Lucifugimonadaceae > JAJCYX01. Next base: position 18,826 of record JAQBUH010000010.1, on the reverse strand, counting down.
GCATTGACGAGCAGACCTGCGAAGAGGTGTGCCGTGAGGCTGGCGCCTACATCTCCAACATCAACACGGCCCAGCAGATCATCATCTCCGGCAGCCACCAGCGGCTCGCAAGGGCGATCGACCTGGCGTCTGCACGTGGCGCCAAGCGCGCCATTCCGCTTGCAGTCAACGGCGCATTCCATTCGGGTCTCATGGACCCCGCGCAGAGCGGTTTGAACGAAGTGCTTGACTCGATGACCTTCGAAGACCCCGACGTGCCGATCATTGGCAACGTCAGCGCCCAGCCTCTGACCACCGCAGCCGAAGTGAAGAACGAACTGAAGCAGCAGCTCCAGTCCTGCGTCCAGTGGAACAACTCAATCGGGTACATGGCCGAAAACGGCGTGTCTGAGTTTGTCGAGATTGGCCCGGGACAGGTACTTTCAGGAATGGTCAAGCGCATCGCCCCGTCTGCGAAGATCACCAGCGTTGGCGACTTCGCCTCGGTACAGGCGTATGCAGCGGGCTGCTAAAGCTTTCCCGACCAGCATGACCTCACAAACAGTTGAGCCCGATCCCACGCCAGCTAACCTGAGCACCTCAGAAACCGGCGACGCCGTCGAACCGGCGGAGCCTCAGCCAAAGCTGCCAGAGCCACCAGAGCCAGAGCTAACGGATAAGTTGGACCGGCTCGCCGGCGGCCGGACCGTTAGTGAAGAGACTCCACTCATCCCCAGAGGCGCACGCGGCGCCAGGGCGGCGGCACTGCAGGCGCTGTTCGAGGAAGACCTCACCGGGCACCCGGCTCTTCGCGCCCTTCAGCATCTTCCAGCTTTCCTGGGGCTGTCTCCCACTCAGGCGAAACGCGCGGAGACCATAGTCCGGCGTGTGAGCGCAACCCGGCACGCGCTGGACGAGCGAATCGCCGGCGCCGCCAGACAGTACCCTGTACAGCAGATGGGCACGGTGGACCGCAACGTGCTCAGGATTGCCCTGGCCGAGTTAGACTCGGCGATCGGGACTCCTGCGGGCGTTGTGGTTAACGAAGCTGTCGAGATCGCAAGGCTGTTCGGGTCCGAATCATCACCCGGATTTGTAAACGGAGTGCTCGGCGCTCTGCTACGATAGGGCGCTGTTACGCTGGGACAGCGTCTGTAGTGCAGACGAATCCTGGAATGTCGTGTGAGATTGAGATGGCGTTCGATGGGACGCCGAGATTCTGTCCTGGCCCTGGAGGTAATGAGAGACATGGCGACTGTGCTGGAGCGGGTCCGCGAGATAACGGCGGAGAAGCTGAGCGTCGAACTGGACGAAGTCAAGACAGAATCCTCGTTCACCGAGGACCTGAACGCTGACTCCCTGGACGTGGTCGAGCTGATCATGGCAATCGAAGAAGAGTTCGGCAGCGATGACACGCCGCTCGAGATCTCCGATGAAGACGCTGAGGGAATTAAGACCGTCAAAGATGCCGTCGCCTACATCAAAGGCCGGGGCATCGAGGACTAACAGCGCCGGTTGTCACGCCGCCGCAGGGAGGCTCCGCCACCGGCGAGAGTTCTCAGCCCTGCGGAAGGCGGGATTTGGAGAACCGTTAGGGCGGGCATCTGTGCCCGCCCTGCTCTGTTTCCGGGCATCTCCGCCGGATACCAGGGGAGGATGTCCGTGCCGGACGACCGGCTCGCATGATCGCCATATGAAGCGTGTGATAAGTTCACGCCTGTACACGTTTCGAACGTGGAACCGGGGACCATGAGCGAGCAACAATCAGCCTGGCCGTCCATCGAAGAGATCGCCTCAGAGGTCGTCTCTTGCGCCCGCTGCGTTCTTTCGACGACCCGCACGCACGCCGTCCCTGGCGACGGTTCATCGACTGCCGCCGTGATGTTCATTGGCGAAGGTCCCGGCCAGAACGAAGATGAGCAGGGCCTGCCGTTCGTCGGTAGAGCGGGCAAGTTACTCGACACGCTACTCGCTGAGGTGCCGCTCCGCAGGGAGGATGTTTTCATAACCAATGTCGTCAAGTGCCGGCCTCCCGGCAACAGGGATCCGGAGCCGGACGAGGTGTCTGCGTGCATGCCGTACCTGAATGCGCAGATAGAACTGATCGACCCACGGGTGATCGTAACTCTCGGGCGGCACTCGATGCTGCGCTTCTACCCAGAGGGGAAGATATCGAACGACCACGGGAGGATCATCCGGATCGGCTCCCGCGTCCTTCTCCCCGTCTACCACCCCGCGGCTGCGCTGCGTAACCCCAGGCTGAGCCAAACGCTCCGGGAGGACATGAGGCGGATCCCCGAGGCGGTGCGGGAGTCGCTCTTGCTGCAAAGCGTGCCAAACGTCGCGCCGCCACTCGCCGCTCGTGCAGGCGCCAGACCGCAGCACGGACCGTCACAGCAAAGGAACACAACGGCACAGACGACAAAGCCGCCAAGCCCGGCCGCAGGACCGCCCGCGCAGCCAGACGCTGAAGACAAAGGCCAGATATCACTGTTCTAGCAGCGGCGGGCCTGCGCCAGACTTCTACGCGGTCATAAAGGTCTGGCTTATTTGATCACGCTACGTAATGCTTCGGCGCGCCAGTTTGAAATAGATTAGGAACAACATGCCAGCCAGAAAAACACAAGACCAGTTGCCGCTCAGGGTCCTCCCGCTTGGAGGACTCGGTGAGATCGGCAAGAACATGATGGTCGTCGAATACGGCAACGACATCGTGGTGATCGACGCGGGCGTCCTCTTCCCAGAGGTGGACATGCCAGGAATCGACGTCGTTATTCCGAACATGGACTACCTTGCCGAGAATGCGGACCGGGTGCGGGCCATCCTCATCACACACGGTCACGAAGACCACATCGGGGCTGTGCCGCACCTGCTGAACAGGCTGAACGTGCCTATCTACGCTCCTCGCATGGCCCTCGAGCTTATTCGCAATAAGCTGAAGAACGCCGGGCTCCTGAGTAGCGCCAGGCTTAATCTCGTCACTCCCGGCAAGAAGGTTGCGGCAGGTGACCTGACAGTCGAATGGTTCGACGTCTGTCACAGCATTCCAGACGCCTGCGGCATCGCAATAGACACTCCCCTCGGCAAGGTGATTCACACCGGGGACTTCAAGCTCGACCATGATCCGATGATCGGCGCGCCGTCTGACCTGGGCCATCTCGCCCGGATAGCCAGTGACGGCGTCTTCCTGTTGATGTCAGACTCGACCTACGCAGAGGAAGAGGGATATTCAGACTCGGACCGCGTCGTGACTGACGGATTGTTCAGCCTGATTTCAGACGCGCCAGCACGCGTCATCGTCTCCAGCTTCGCGTCACAGATCGCCCGGATCCAGATCGTCGCAGACGCGGCTGAGGCATACGGCCGCAAACTGGTGATCGTAGGCCGCAGCATGGTTGACAATACGAAGCTTGCGCGTGAGCTTGGCCATTTGCGGATTGCGGACAACCTGATGATCTCCCCGGCACAGGCGGAATCTATGCCCGGCAACCGGATTATCGTGCTGACAACAGGCAGCCAGGGTGAACCGTCATCCGGGCTCGTCAGGATGTCCCGTGACCAGCACAGGGAGATCAACATCCGCGAGGATGACACGATCATCCTCTCTGCCAACACGATCCCTGGCAACGAGGTCGGGGTGAACGACTCTATCAACGACCTTGTGCAACTGGGCGCGCGGGTAATAACGAACAGGCAGGCGAACACCCATGTTTCTGGCCACGCGCGACGGGAAGAGCTAAGGCTTGTCCTGAACCTGGCCAGGCCGAAGTACTTCGTGCCAATTCACGGCGAGTTCAGAATGCTTAAGGCACACGCAGACCTCGCTGCAGACCAGGGCGTCAATCCTGAGAATTCCATTGTGCTGACAGATGGCGACGTGCTCGAGTTGACGCCGGACCGTGCGGAGATCGTCGACCGTGAAGTTGCAGGCCACATCTATGTCCATGGTCTCGGCCTGTGGGATGAGAACGGCAACGTCGTGGTCGAACGGCGCTCCCTCGCCAGGGAGGGCATCGTGACCGTGTCGGTTGCCGTTGACCGCAAGGCAGGTAAGGTGGTTGGTCAGCCAAAGCTCATTTCGATGGGCTTCGTGCATGCCGCTGACGCAGAGTCCCTGTTTGATGACACCAGGGTGGAGCTTCAACCCATTCTTGACCGCTTCGGCCGGGAGAGCATGGAGTGGAACGAGTTGGAAAGCCTGATCAGGAACACGGTCGGCCGGTACCTGACTCGCAGGACGAAGCGCCGGCCATTAGTAATTCCGGTGGCGATTGACATCTAAAGTGACAAATCGGGCCTCACAGAGGTCTAAGGACCCCGGAGACGCTGGCAAAGGCGCAGGGTCCCGCAGCGGGTCTGCCAATCGCTCAGGTACGAAAGGCGGACTCACCGCGTTCTCACTGAGACTAGCGCTCCGCCATCCGGCGCGAGTTTTGCTCGTACTCGGGGTAGCGGCGGCAATACTCGCGTTCCCGCTGCGAGACAGGGCGCTTGAGCTCTTCGGCTGGTCTGCGGCGCCGCTGGGCATCTGGACGGTTGGCGCGCTCTGCCTGTTTTCGTGGCGTCCGGCCTTTCTATTCAGACGCTGGCGCTACCTGCTCCCGCTCCTGCTACTGGCCTTTGCGGCATCGGGCGTTCTCGGCATGATGAACGCCGGCCCGGGCAGCGGTACCGGCGACTCACTGGGCGGGAACGTGGGCATTGCCATATCGGTCCGGCCCTACGAGTGGGACCGCTTTAACGTCACAACCCTTGAGTACGTCACGGCGTCTCTGCGAGTGGCAGTGCTGGTCATCGCCGCGATAGCGATTTTCATACCGCGCACCAGCTGGAAGGCGACGGCCATCGGCTCCCGCTACTCCTGGCGGGGGACGGTGCTTACCGGACGCGCCGCCGCCAGGGCCAGGCGCAAATGGAGCGAGCGAATGGAGCGGCGACGTGCGGAGCGTGTTGAGCGAGCGGCACAGCTCGAGTTTGAACTGGCGGCGGCAGAGGCCGAGGCTGCGCTTACGGCGCAAGCAGAGAGCCCGTCTGCGGTCCCGCTCAACAAAACGGGCACAGAGATCGTAGCCGTCTCCCCCACTATCCACGGCCTCACCGCTGGCGCCGCCTCAGCCACCTCCGCTGATATCACCGGCACACCTCCCTGGAAAGACCTGGGGGAGGATGAGGAAGATCTGTCAACAGACCCGATGGAGACCGAGCTTGTGCTGAGAGAGCTTCCCGGCAGCTCAGACTCTGCCGGTCCCCGCCCATTGCCTGCGATTGTGTCAACCGCTGTGCTGAGCCAGGCGGCCTCGCAGTTCAGCTGGCCGCTGCCGCGGCTCGACATGTTGAAGAGGGCCCCGTCAGGCGGTGTGACGCGGTCGGAGATCGACGATCGCAGCGCGCTGATCGAGAACAGCCTCGCCGAGTACGGGATCGACGTGACGGTCGACCAGGTGTTCACAGGACCCACGGTGACGATGTACGGGCTCAAGCCCGGATGGAAGGGCGGCAAGGTCGACCCGGCGTCCGGCAAGCGCGTGCGGGTGGACATGATCCTGAACCGTGAGAAGGACCTGGCGCTTGCGTTGGCATCCCCGAACATCCGGTTTGAGCCGGTTGTGCCCGGAGAGTCGGTAGTGGGGATCGAGGTGCCGAACTCGCGGCCGACGCCGGTCACCCTGCGCTCCGTCATGGAGACAGAGGCCTGGAGGCAGTTCGAGGCGAAGGCGCAACTGCCAGTCCCGCTCGGGCTGGGCAGCGGCGGCCAGCCGGTATTTGCCGATCTTGCGCGGATGCCCCACACGCTGATCGCAGGGGCGACAGGCTCCGGCAAGAGCGTCTGCATGAACGCCATCATCACCGGACTGCTCATGTGCCGCACTCCTGCCCAGGTTCGATTGGTGATGATCGACCCCAAGCGGGTTGAGCTGACGCCGTACGCCGGCGTGCCGCACCTTTACACGCAGGTTGTGGTGGAGGCTGACAGGGCAGTCGCCACGCTGAAGGCGCTGATCGCAGAGATGATGGGCCGCTTCCGTGTCCTGGAAAAGGCCGGCGTCAAGAACATCGTCTCGTTCAATGAGCGGTCCAAGGAGAAGATGCCGTACCTCGTGATACTCGTCGATGAGCTGGCCGACCTCATGTTGCAGGCCGCAAACGAGGTCGAGCGGCTACTTGTGCGCCTGGCCCAACTTGGACGGGCGACCGGCGTACACCTGGTCGTGGCGACTCAGCGGCCCTCCGTCGATGTTGTAACCGGGCTAATTAAGGCAAACTTCCCGAGCCGGATCAGCTTCGCCGTCATGTCACAGATCGACTCCCGCACAGTCCTGGACTCAACAGGCGGTGAGAAGCTTCTCGGCAGAGGAGACATGCTCTACCTGCCGATAGACAAGGCGAAGGCGGAGCGCGTGCAGGGCGCGTTCCTCTCAGACGCCGAGATCGAGTCAACGGTCAGGATGTGGAAGGCGGTCCGCGGGCCATCCCTTCCCGAGCTTGAGGTCGAGATGGAGGACGAGGCGACCGTAGACACCGAGTTCGACGGCTCAAGCGACTCGCTGGTGGACAGCGCCCGCAACCTGGCCCGGTTGCAGAAGACTCTCTCGACGTCGTTGCTCCAACGGAGGCTCCGCATCGGTTACCCGAGAGCGGCCCGCCTGATGGATGAGCTTGAAGACCTTGGAGTGGTCGGCCCTGGAGAGCCAGGCAAGCCGCGCCATGTGCTTGGCTCATAACGCAATGTGCCAGGGCTCGCTACGGCAGCCGGTCCTCATTACGCTCGTCACCCGGATCATCTCTCTGAGTGTCACCATCCAGCGCACGCTTTGATTACCGGACTACAATGGGACTCAATGGGGAAAGGCGCTCGCTCCCCCATCAACCGCCAGATCTGGCCGCCAGAGTTAGCCACGAGCAAGCCCGTAGTCGGCGATCAGGTGGCAACCTCGCCGGACTCACGCCATGAGCAACATAACCCCTCTATACCCGGACGGCTCCGATCCCGGAACTGACAACGGCTCAGCCGAACTGACTGAGCAATCTCCGCTTGAGCTTGAGGGGTTGCATGCCGACTGCATCGTCTGCGGCGCTGATCTCACGCAGTCGAGCCTGTACAAGCGCCTCCGGGTGTGCCCGCGCTGCCGTTTCCACTACTCGATCTCAGCCCGGCGCCAGATAGCCACGCTCGCAGACGAGGGCACATTCAAGGAGACCAGCACCTGGATCCAGTCGCTTGACCCGCTCGAATTCTCTCCTCGCGCCTCTTACAGGGTCAGGTTGCTGCAAGACCAGACGCGCACCGGCCTGACCGAGGCTGCGGTAACCGGGACCTGCACCATCGGCGGCACCGAGGCCGTTGTCATTGTGCTGGACTTCGGGTTCCTTGGCGGCAGCATGGGACTCGTGGTCGGAGAGAAGGTTGCCCTGGCGCTCGAACTGGCGGCGCGCAAGAAGCTACCCGCTGTCGCCATGGTCACGAGCGGAGGGGCCCGCATCCAGGAGGGAGTCCTCTCACTGATGCAGATGGCGAAGACCGTGATTGCGGTGAACGCTCTGCACAGGAAGGGCGTCCCGCTCATCGCTGTGCTTGGCAACCCGGCAACGGGCCAGGTGCTCGGCAGCTTCGCCTCGCTCGCAGACCTGATCTTCGCCGAGCCTGGCGCGCACATTGGCTTCGCGCCATTCCGTGAGATACAGGAGGCTACGGACCGCCGGATCGAGAACGACCAGTACTCGTCCGAGACCTACTTCCACGCCGGCCTCATAGACCGCGTCGTCGACAGGGAGTCTCTGAAACACGACCTGGCCTCAGTGCTCGACCTGATCGCGCCCGAGTTCAAGCTGGCCGCGTCACGTCGCTCACGCCCCCCGCTGGCCGAGTTGACCCCGCGTGAGCCGTGGGAGATGGTGCAGCTGGCCCGGCGGCCAGACAGGCCGCGAGCCCGCTTCTACATCGAGAACATGTTCGCCAACTTCGTTGAGCTTCACGGCGACAGGGTCTCAGGCCAAGACCCGTCCGTGATCATCGGGCTGGCTCGGCTGGCCGGAGAGTCGGTAGTTGTGATCGGCCAGGACAAGGCTACCGAAGTCAGCAGGAACGACCACGGCGGCGTCCGGGGAGACATTCTGCCCGAAGGATTTCGTGAGGCCACCCGTGCTCTCAAGCTCGCACAGCGGTTCCGCCTGCCCGTGATAACGATCGTCGACTCGCCGGGGCCAAGGCTCGGGCTGGAGGAGGAGCACCGAGGGCTGGCGATATCTATGGCGAACCTGATCGACACGATGGCGTCTGTGCAGGTGCCGACCATATCAGTCCTCATCGGCGAGGGCGGGTCCGAGGCGGCGCTGGCGTTCAGCGTCGCAGACCGCGTGCTGATGCTGCAGAACTCTATCTACACGCCGATCTCGCCCGAGCAGGGAGCGAGGGCGGAGCTTCGTGACAGTGACCGGGCGCACGACATTGCACGCGCGCTGAAGCTGACGTCTTCCGACTGCCTGCAGATGGGAATTGTCGACGACATTGTGGCTGAGCCTTCTGAGGGTGCCCACGCTTCGCCGGACGAGGCGGCAAGGTTGCTAAAACGAAGCCTTATACGGGAGCTGATCGATCTCAGGGGTGTGCACCGCCGCACGCTGGTTCGCAGGCGTCAGAAGAAGTTCCGCAACTTTGGCGAGTACGGCAGCCGGCTCGGCATTGCGGTCCGCGGTGAACTCTCGTCATGGCGGTCGGCCTTCAGCGCCGGGATGAGGGCGCTGACAAGACGGGGACCAAACGGGCAGGACGAACAGCCCCAGGATGAGGAGGCCGAAGAGATCTCGTCAGAGCGGGAGCGAAATCGCGCCGAAGAGTAAAGTCGGGACCCGTCGCGCACGCTCTGCTACAGCACAAACCGCTCGATGGCCTGCGCCACGCCGTCTTCCTCCAACGTCCCTGTAACGTGTACGGCGCGCCGCTTCGCCTCTTCGGGAGCGTGTCCCATTGCGACAGGGAACCCGACCGCGTCCAGCATCTCCAGGTCGTTCAGTCCGTCGCCGATCGCCAGCACGGCGGCCAGGTCGACACCGGCCCGCTCACTGAACAGCCGTGCCCCGTAGCCCTTGTCTGCGTCCCTGTGCGTGTAGTTCACGTACCACTCGCCCCGGGACCCGATGGCGCTCATCGCGGTGACACTGTCGCCCGTGTGTTCGCGCGCAATCGAATCGGCCTCAGCCCGGTCCGAAACGGCGCAGGTGATGATCGTGACTCGCCAGTCGCTGAACTGCGGGACCGCCCTGACCGTTCGGCCGGAGTCCACAGCGAAGTAGCGTAGACCTTCGTGTTCCAGCCGGTCTACGATGTGCCTGGCACGGGCCTCTTCGATCGGCAGGTCGGAAAGTGTTCGGCCCGTCACCGCGTCGAGAAGTCTGCCGCCGTTGTCGCTTATCTGGGGGCCGTGGAGGCCGAGCAGCCGGGCAAAGTGGCTCACATCTTCGGGTACCCGACCGGACGCTATGGCGACAGGTATCTTTGCGGCGGCGGCGCGGACCGCCGCGAATGTACGCTTTGAGATCCAGTCATACGCGTCCAGGAGCGTGCCGTCGAGGTCGATCAACAACGCGGCAGGCGCGGACACCGGCCGGCTCAGGACCAACTCCGAACCTGTGGCGCCGGGCACTTTGGGCACTTTGGGCAAGTTAGTCCTGTATTGCATTCAGTCCTGGATTTCAACGGCGTTCTGCGGAGTCTCGCCATTCAAGACCCGTCGCGCGTTCTCAAACGAGAAGACCAACGCCCGGTCAACGCGCTCCTCCGTCGAGCCGGCAAGGTGCGGCGTGACGACAACGTTGTCCATGTGGAGAAGCGGGTTGTCCAGTGAAACCGGCTCCTGCTCAAACACATCAAGCCCCGCGGCCGCAATGTCGCCGTCCTGTAGAGCCTTTATGAGAGCGGTCTCGTCGTGTACGGGGCCGCGGCATGTGTTGATGAACACGGCGCTATCCCGCATGGCTGCGAACTCGCGAGTCGAGAACATCTTGCGGGTGCGGGAGTTGAGCGGCACATGCGCTGTGACGATGTCGCTGCGCTCAAGCAGCTCATCGAACGAGACGCGCTGAAGATTGAGCGACCTCTCATATTCCGGGTCGAACTCGCGGACATCGTGATAAAGCGTCGTCGTCTCGAAGCCTGTTAGCCGCTTCGCCACCCTGGAGCCGATGTTGCCGAGGCCAACGATGCCCACGGTCCGCTCCGCCAACTCATAGAGCGTGCCGTGTTCGCCGCCCTTGGCCAGCCCCTGCCACGTGCCGTCTTTCACTCCCGCGATTCCCTGCTCAAGCCGCTTATAGACGAGGAACATCAGCGATATTGCGTGCTCGGCTACTGAGTTGGCGATGGCCGGTGAGTTGTTGCAGACCTCTACTCCCATCTCCCGGATTGCGGCAACGTCCAGCGTGTTGAAGCCTGCGCTCATCAATTGCAGCAGCCTGAGCTTCGGCATGTCCGCGATCTGACCTGTGGTCCAGAGCAGGCCGTTGGTTATGAGTGCCTCCGCATCCCGGAGTTCGTCTCGTTGCTGGTCCGCAGGCGCCGTTGGATCGACGTAGCCGATATCGAGATCGTCCGGGGCCAGCTCAACCGCCCGCCTCGTTCGCGCGCCAGTCGGCTCTCCGAAGTAGATGACTCTGTGACCCACGTAACGCCTCCGGAGGTGTGCAAATCGATCTTTTACAGTCGCGTGTGCCAGTGAACAACGCGGGCACGCAGTCCACTGCAGCCGCAATATACAGCGGGCGGGACAGGTCCGCCGGGATTCACGATTAGCAGAGGCAATCTCTCGTGGCTTCCCGTGGCCTCCTCTCGCCTACTGGGAGAGCGGCAGGTATTCGTCCGGCAGCGGGATTCCGAACCGCCGGTGAAGCGCGTTTACATCTGCAAAGTCCGTTTCCTTCAACTTGTACCCTGTGTGCGAGTCGACCTGGTACCGGGCTGACAGGCACCGCACGGACCTGTTGCCAATCAGGCCCGTTGCCTCGAGGGCTGACGCTGGCACAAACACGCCGTTCTCGACTGGCCCATAGAGGCCGCGGCCATCTTCGGCCACGTCGATTACGTGAAAATCGATCAGCTTCCCCCGCCCATTGCCCATCACGAAGTTCCAGTATCTCCAGTCATCGGTATGCACGTCTGCGAAATCGCGGGCGATCAGAGCGCCACGTAAGGTGGCCCCGTCATCGGTCTGGACCATGATGTCCAGGTCGGCGTGACTCCGGGTCTGTTCGCCCAGCAGCGCGTCAACGCCCCCTCCGCCGTCGATCCAGACCGCTATCCCGAGCTCATCGAACAGGTCCAGGAACCAGGTCACATCGGCGAGCGCCATCTCTTGCGGCAAAGGCCACCTCCATTCGGCGGAATTATGTGGGAGTTCTTTGAGTTGGAGAATAGCCAGTCTTATCGGTAGACCGGACTCACTCCTGCCACGGCCCGCGGCGGCGGACCGCCCTCAGTTTGACGTACAACTCGCCTCGGCCTAAAGTGATTGCAGGGGAGCCCGGATATGCGGGCTGAGAGGGCAGTAAATGGCTGCCGACCCTGGAACCTGATCTGGGTAATGCCAGCGTAGGGAGATAACCCGATTACCAAATGCGCTGCCAGGACCGTTCAGGCAGTGCATTTTTTTTGACGTTTTCTTTTCTTGGCGAGCCCCCTCCAGGGGCCAGGCGGGACAAGGACCGAAAGGCGCGGAGCCATGAGCGATCAACTGGTCATAGCAGGAAAGTCATTCACGTCCCGGTTGATGACAGGGACAGGCAAGCACCGGTCAGCGGCTGACCTGGCGGCGTCCATCGCGGGATCAGGGACAGAGATCATCACGGTGGCGATAGGCCGCCTCAACCTGGACGACCCCAACGAAAAGACGCTTCTCGATGAGATCGACTGGGACCGGTACCAGATCCTGCCGAACACAGCCGGCAGCAAGACCGCAGAGCAGGCGGTGTGGACCGCAAAGCTGGCACGTGAGGTGACAGGCTCGGACTGGATCAAGCTCGAGGTCATTCCCGATCCGAAGTACCTGCTGCCAGACCCCATTGGGACGTTCGACGCGGCAAAGACGCTGATAGCCGAGGGCTTCAAGGTGCTGCCGTATATCCACGCCGACCCTGTGCTGGCGAAGCGGCTTGAGGACGCAGGCTGCGTCACTGTGATGCCGCTGGGCTCGCCCATAGGCTCCGGACGTGGCGTCCAGACCGCCGAAGAGATCCAGATCATTATTGAGCAGTCGAGTGTCCCGGTCGTTGTCGATGCCGGGCTGGCGGTGCCGTCTGAGGCGGCATACGTTATGGAGCTCGGCGCAGACGCTGTCCTGGTTAACACTGCGATTGCGAGGGCGACACACCCTGGCCTGATGGGCGAGGCGTTCAAGCTTGGAGTCGAGGCGGGGCGGATGGCGTACCTTGCAGGCCGCATCCCTGCCCGGCAGACAGCCGTGGCAAGCAGCCCGACCGAGGGCGTGCCGATGACGGCGTCCTAGAGAACGGCGAACCAACCTGTGAGCGTGCTCCCCGGACGAATCCTGTGCCTGGTCACAGACCTTGACCGAGCGGGCGGCGAGGCGGAGTTGCTGCGCATCGTGAAAGACGCGGTACGCGGCGGGGTGAACATGGTGCAGGTGCGCGCCCACGAGCTCGACGACAGTTCGCTGACCTCGCTGGCCGCGGCCACCGTCGCCGCTGTTAAAGCTATCGACAGGGACGCTATCGTCGTCGTAAACGGGCCTCCGTCTGTGGCGGCCGAATCTGGCGCCGACGGCGTTCACATGCGAGAGCAGAGCAAGACCGTCCGAACCGAGCTGCCGGGGGGCTTGCTGGCCGGGCGGTCAGCACACAGCCTGGCTGCGGCATGCAAGGCCGTGCCGGAAGGCGCCGACTACGTAATACTGGGCACGGTGTTCCCCTCCGCGTCGCACCCCGGTGGCGCCACAGGCGGGACCAGGCTTGTGTCTTCTGTGACGCGGGAGATCAGTATTCCGGTGATCGGTATTGGCGGCATTACGGCGCAAAACGCCGCCCAGGTGATTGCGGCAGGCGCTGCTGGCGTTGCTGTGATCGGCGCGATAATCGGTGCACACAGCCCATTTGACGCGGCAAGGGAACTAGCGACAGCCACAGGGGTGCGGGAGAGACGATGATTACCGTGCGGGTCAACGGCAAGGATGCTGAGTTGGCGGAAGACCAGAGCGTCGAGCAGTACCTGGAGTCCAAAGGGCTGGCGGGCCGCTCGCTGGCGGTGGCCGTAAACGGGATCGTGCTCCGCCGGGAAGAACTGCCAGGCACGCTCCTCTCAGACGGCGACAGGGTTGAGATCGTCCGTCCTGTAGGGGGCGGCTAGATCGCGACGAGCGAACAACCTCAACCCGTCGCCGCCTCACCCGCTATCAGCCGAAGATACCGAGTCCTGGCCGCCTCAGCAGGCGGCGCCGCTCTTTTCCTGGCGGCGCTCGACTTCTCGATCAATGTCTCGCTGCCCGTATTCCGTGACTCGCTGGGCGAGACGCTTGTTAGCGTGCAGTGGATCATCATCATCTATCACGCTGCACGCAGTGGCACAGGGTTCATCGCCGGGCACCTGGCGGACACGGTTGGCCTCAAGCGCGTGCTCCTGTTCGGGATTGTGCTCTACACGGCATCGGTGGCGGTCATCTCCTTACAGGGCTCGCTTGCGCCAGTAGTCGCATTGCGAGTGCCGCAGGGCATCGGCGTGGCCATCCTCTTCACCGTCGGCCCCGCCATCGTGGCCAGGGCGTTCGGTCCTGAGCGAAGGGGGACAGCGCTTGGCGTCACGCTCGGCGCGATAGGCGCAGGCCAGATGGCGGGGACGCTCGGCGGCGGATGGCTTTCGCTAAACATCGGCTGGGAAGCTATCTTCTGGGCCCGTGTGCCGATTGGCACGGCCGCGTTCGCACTTGTATTCCTGGGCGTGCGGGAGACCCGCCGCACCGGAAGCCGGTTCGACTGGGCTGCCGCCGGGACCGTGTTCGTCTTCCTGTTCATCTTCGTCCTGTCACTCTCATTTGCCCGGATTGACGGCTGGCTCGGGCTCCGTCCGGCACTGTTGTACACCGGGTCCGCAGTCGCAGCGGGTCTGGTCGTGTGGCGTCACAGGGTGTCGCTGCACCCGGTGTTCCCGGTTTCGTTGCTCAGAGTGGTGGAGTTCAGAGCGGGGGTTATATCCAATCTTGTTGTTACGACAGGCGCCTTCGTTATGTGGTTCCTGTTCCCGTTCTTCGTTGCGGACGTTATGGGCCGGAGCACACTCGTTCTCGGCGCTCTCCTTGCGACGATGGCGGGAGCGAGCCTGGTGGGGTCAACGGCGGGAGGGTGGATCGCAGACAGGGCCGGAGACCGCAAGAGCACGGTGGCAGGCGCCGCAATTTCCGCCGCGGGGCTGTGGCTGGCAGGCTCGATGACAGAGGCAACGCCAGTAATCATAGTGTCTGCCGCGGTTGCGATCACCGGACTGGGCTTCGGCGCTCACCAGGCGGCTGTCTACGCGCTCACTCTGCGCCGCACCGAGACGCGCCACGCGGGAGCGGCGTCCGCCGCACTGGCAGTGTCACAGACGGTGGGGACAGTGATGTCGATCGCAGTGCTGACATCTCTGCTTGCGTGGCAGGAAGGTCGCTACCAGTATGAAGACAGGGCCTTGAGCCTGCAGCCTTTCCTCGACGCATATGGCGTGGTCCTGCATGTCGCCGCCGTTATTACGCTGGCAGGGGGATTGCTCGCGTTGGTCTCGCTCGGCGGGACGCGACTAACCAATGAAAACGAGCAGGCAGGACCGTGATTTGAGCCATGAACGCTGTGCTGGTAAAGCAGTGTGTTTCAACCCGCGAAGGCACGTCAACAGCCGTTGACATGGTAGACTTTAGCGTTAACCGAGATTAGTCTCACAGTCCGATAGAACCTAAACTTGATCCAGATCGTTTTACGTAGACCGGGGGCCTCGGAAACAGCCCTGAGTGGAGAGGGATTTCTATGACCCTGAAAACCAAGACTTTAAGTGTCGTGCTGGGCGCTCTGATTGTTACTCTCATTGCCGCCGCATGCGGCGGCGCCACCACCTCAGACATCATTGCGACCAGCGCGGCCGCCAACAGGATCGAGAACGATAACGCCACAAGACAGGCGATCATCGATGCTGGCGGAAATCCGGACACGGACCGTGAAGTGGCTGTTGGCACAGGCAGCCGTGCTGAGCTGCAGCGCATATCTACCGACGCCACCTCGACCGCGCTCTCGTTCGCCTCGCCAACCCCGACTGCGACAGTTTTGGTGATCAACGTCCCTGAAGGCCCGACGCTGACCGACGCAGACAATCCAATCGTGCAGATTGAGAACCTTGGAATATTCGTTCCGGATATTCTGAAGGTGAAAGTTGGCACAACGGTCACCTGGGAGAACGGGCGACGCTCCGCCAGCTCTGTAAAAAGCGATGCGGACGCGGCGGAACAGTTCGACTCCGATGCGTTCAGCAAGGGCACGTTTGACAAGGAGCCTGCACGGTTCTCCCACACGTTCATGATTCTCGGTTGCCACAAGTACGCGTCGCTGTACTCCGGTGACTCAGGGACGGGAGCCGTCTGCGTGGTCGAGTAGGCGCTGCGCTGAGCCATGTCTGCGGTAACCACCGCGGAAGAGTGCACTGACAATTAGATCGAGAATTCGAGGCCCGAGCTATGGTAGCTCGGGCCTCGATCTTGATGGCAGAAGATCGAGTGCATGCGAGCACACGGGTTCAAGGGTGAATGGCGTTGGTATGTCAGAGCGTCGAGTTCTGCAGTCCGCTACCAGGTCCGGGTAGAACCGCAGGGGCGCAGGGGCGCAGGTCTGACCCAGAATGCCTCAATGGCAACTGGACGACCGGACGACTACCGGGCTCACCGCATCGGCCTGCTTGAGGTGGGTCAGTTTTCCCTGTGAACTCCCACGGCGAGAGCCTCTTGCCCGTGGAAATCTCGCGGACTGTGATCTCTCATGGGATTACTTGGGATTACTGTTCACGGCTCAGATACCCACGCCGGCAGGCGCTCTAGAGCAAGCGGTGGATAACTAACCTGACAGAACCGTGACCTGCCTTCGAGCGGTACGTCAGCAAGACAGGGGTCCAAGACTGACAACGCAGCCATTGCAGGGTCCGGCATTACTCTGACGCCGGAACGCCGGTCAGTCACGGAGAGATCGATAGAAACCAGTGCGGCCACGAGAACTGATTCCCGTGGCCGCACATCAATAACGTCTCTACAGCCGCCGGTCCCGTCTAGTCCACCTGGCGCAGCCGCGGGTCAAGCCGGTCCCTGAGCCAGTCACCCAGGAAGTTCAGCGCGATCACCGTCAAGAAGATTGCGCCACCCGGCACAAGCACCTCGTGCGGAGCAATTGACAGGTAGTCCCGGCCGTCATTCGTCATCACGCCCCAGGCAGGGATTGGCCGCTGAATACCTGCGCCAACAAACGAAAGAACCGACTCAGAGAGGATTAAGCCACTGGTGTTTAGCGTCGCCACCACGATCGCAGTGTTCATCACTCCAGGCAGGAGATGGCGGAACATGATCCGGAAGTCGCTGGCGCCGTTAATCTTTGCGGACGCAACGTAGTCCATCTCACGCAGGATGAGTATCTGGGCGCGAATAACACGCACAAACCCGGCCCACGCTATGAGCGCTAAGACAAAGAACAACACAGTGATACTTCTACCGAAAATCAGCGTCACGACGAGCGCTACCATAAGAAACGGTAACGCGTTCCATATGTCAACGACGCGCGTCACTACCTCATCGAGTATGCCGCCATAGAAGCCAGCCACGACTCCCAGGCTGACACCAATGATCATGCCGGAAAGCAGTGAAATCACCACAACCTGGACAGAGATACGCGCGCCATGCAGTAACCGGGTGAACTCGTCACGGCCGACGTGGTCTGAGCCAAGAAGATGGAACGCATCCGGCCACCACGCGTACTTCTGGTTGTCTGGCCTGACCTCTTCGCCGGTCACCAGATCGATGTCAAATTTACCATAGCTAAAAGGCGACAGATGACGGTCCTGGATAACGCCGATGTCGCGATCGTACGGAGCGAACCATGGCCCGAACACCGCCGCCACGACGAGCCAGAACAGGATGAATCCGGGGAGAATCGGGTATCTGCGAATAATAAACCAGGCATAAGACATTGACCCGCCAACGCCGCTACGCCGGCGGCTGATAGGTCTGACCATCTGTGGCTGTGTGATTTCCTGCGCGGTTGCCATTCGATATCTCCTTAACCCAACCGCACACGCGGATCAATAAGCGTGTAGGCAACATCGGCCAGCGTGGCAAACACCAGGAAGATGAGAATAAAGATGAACACAGTTCCCAGCAGGAGCGGGAAGTCATTGTCATTGACCGCACGGAAAAGTGCATCGAAGCCGATGCCAGGCCATGCGAAAACAATCTCCACCACCAGGGCGCCGTTCAGCCAGTTTGCGAAGATCAGCAGCGCCGATGTGATCGGCGCGATAAGGGCATTTCGCAGCGCGTGCTTGTAGATCACCTTGTTCCAGCCAACGCCTTTAGCGCGTGCCAGCCGGACGTACTCAGAGTCAAGCACCTCAAGCATCGCCGACCGGGTCAGCCGCATGAGCCCTGCGGCGGCGCCCCAGCCAAGGGCGACACACGGAAGGATGTACTCCTCAAACTTAAATGTAGGCGATCTGCCGCCTGACGGCAGTTGGAACGGTGTGTCATCCAGCCAGACAGAGAATATCCAGATGAGCACAAGGCCGGTCACAAACGGCGGCGCTCCCTGACCAAGAATGGCAGCGCCGCGCGCTATATAGTCCCACACCGTTCCTCGTTTAACGGCCGCGACAACACCTGTTGGAATTCCTAACAAGATCGCAAAGATCCAGCCGCCAACGGCGAGTTGCACGGTTGCGCCGATCTTGCCTCGGATCAGGTCCGTAACAGGACGGTCTCGAGCGAGTGAAACGCCGAGATCGCCACGCAGGACGTTCCCGATCCACTTCAAGTACTGAATATACAGCGGGTCATTGAACCCCAGCCTCTCGCCGAGGCGGTCCCACTGCTCCTGGGTAATGCCAAAGCCGCTGTCAGGGACAAAAAGCTCTCTCGGGTCGTTGTGGAACTGCACAAGAGTGAAGATGGCGATCGTCGCGCCAAGCACAGACACGATAGAAGAGAGGAATCTGCTTACGAGAAACTTAGTCATTCCTGCTTTGCTTCCTGACTGCCCCTGGTTTGATCACGCTGACCGTACCGTGCGGTGGCACAGGTCTCCGCCGTGTGAAATATCGGGTAGTGGTCATATCTGCGTGAAGTGCGATTGATGATCGGAACATATCAGTTTGGCTTCGAACAGTCCGCCCTTTTGTTCGAGGGCGGGGCCCGTTTCCGGGCCCCGCCCCATCGATCAATTAACTACGCTGACCGCTCTGGCAACAACTAGTTCAGAACAATGAACTCGGGGTTGCCTGAAACGTTCGAGTAGTGCTGCTGGAAGCCGTTCCAGGACTTGACACGGTTGTTGACCACGATGCCCTTCGGCACCTGGAAAACACCCGCGTACTGGACCCAGAACATGCTGTAGTCGACCCAGTCCAGATGCATCTGAGTGCGGACCTGAGGGTCACGCTCTGCAAACATCTGGAACAGCCAACGTGCTCCAGCAGGAGACTCGAACCCAACTCCCCAGCCGGGGCGGCTGGAGGAGGTGTCAACCAGCGGCAGCGGCCAGTCCAACGGGTAAACGTTGGAGTGAACGTCACCGTTCTTCAGCACCGGCAGGAGCTGGATGCGCTGGCGCATCCTGGGGCTGATAACACCAC
>JAQBUH010000009.1 GCA_027624075.1 Chloroflexota bacterium | reverse complement strand
AGACCGTCCTGACTCTCTCTTATTTCAGCCCCGAAATACTGTCTCATTTTGCTGACGTCCAACAGCAAACCCGGACTGCGGTGGAAGCACTGAGCCTCTGTAGTTGTGGCCCTCGCCACCCTCCACAACTTCGTTCCATGCCTGGATGTCTACGGCCATCTGAGCGGCCATGCGCACCCGCTTGTCATCGAACGGAGCACGGGCCGCATTGAAGTGAGACATCCTTACACCGGCAAAGTTCCGGAACTCAATCTGGCCGGCATTCCGCATTGCGCTGATCGTGTCTGTGTCAGAAGCTGACACCTCAGCCAGGTCAATCGAACCGGTCTCCAGGGCGGCGCCACGCACCTGCGTGTCTGCAATCTCTTCCCAGGTCCATCCATCAAGGAACGGCTTGCCCTCGACGTGGTAGTCAGGGAAAGCGTCGAAGGTTGTCCGCGTTCCCTGCACCCACTCACGGACCATGAAAGGTCCGGTAGAGGGAGCGCCGTTCTGCTTCAGGCCGTCTGCGCCCTGCGCATTCCACGCAGTGGGTGAGAACGGCATTCCACCCATCATTCCAAGAGAGGATAGGATCGGCGTGTAGACGCGTGACGTGTGAACAGAAAGCGTGTACTCGTCAACAACAGTCACATCGTCAATCACGGCGATTTGCGGTCGAGTAACCGCTGTGTTGGCGGGGTCCAGCACCCATTCAAGCGAGAACTTTTGCGCCTCAGCGTTGTAGTCAGTCCCATCGTGGAACTTGATGTTCTTCTTCAGCTTGAATGTGAGCGTCTGTCCGTCTGCGGACACATCGAACGACTCTGCCATGGATTTTTCCTGCAGCCATTCAGAGTCCGGCCCGTACGCCATCAGTGGGTCGCCAACCGTCATCGCCCAGGCAGCGCCAGCGCCGGGTGTGTACTGCTGGAAGAAGACGTGGTTGTTGTTTGGCGACATTCCGTACTTGAGGACACCACCGCGCTTTGCGCCACTCGGGGCCGGCGGCGTTGTGCCCGTTGCCCTGGGCGCGGCGGTGGCGGTGACTGCCGCCGTGGCGGTCGCCGCAATCGGGTTCTGACCGGGCGTTAGCGTGCTCGCAGGACGCGTGGTGGCGGTTGGCGCCGTGGTCGAGACCGCGGCAACATTGGTGGGCGCCACCTCATCGTCCCCTCCACAACCGACCATCGCCAGGAGCACGACCCCGGACGCTACCAGCGCCAGGCGGCCGGCAAATGACGGCACATATCGTCTCAGCATAAACATCCTCTTTTTTCAAGAATGCCGAACCGCCTGCTGTATTCCCTGGCAGATCGCCAGTGCAGTCCGTTCCGGCATCCAATTTACGTGCACGATATCATCCGGTTACAGGTTTCCCCTCGGGGAGCCCCGCCACCTGGCACACAGAGTAGGCGGGCCGGCCAGATATTGAAGTGACGAGCGTAACGACTTACCGATGACCGCAGTCACTGAACGCACGGCACAGACTGAGGCGCCTTGCTACGAATCGTTCCGTGGGGCGTCGAGTGCCTCAAGCCACGGCCGCACCATGCTTACAAAACCGGCGGGGTTGTCACCCGGAACAAGATGGCCGGCCTCAGGCACATCGACGCTCGTCGTCCCACGTAGCCGGTCAACCATCTCACGAACGCTTTCTGCGTCCAGGACATCGCTTTCGGAGCCGCGCACTATCAGCGTCGGGCACTTGATCGAACTCCACATGCTCCATGCCTTTTCTTCGTCAATGGCAGGCCGGCGGTAGCCGGGATCACGGAGCAGCCGGTCGTATTTCCAGGTCCATTTGCCGTCTTCTGTCTGTCTGATGTTGTTCAGCAGCGAGAGCCTTATCTGCTCCATAGACCGGTGCGGCACGTATGCGTGGACCCTCTCGACGAACTCTTCAAACGAGTCCAGGACGTCGGGCATTGTGACGAAGTTCCTGATGCGCGATCGGCCGGATCGCATGGTCCGCGGGCCCGTGTCGACGACCACGAGAGCACGCACGCTCTCCGGCCGGCGCGACGCAAACGAATAGGCGTTTCTTCCGCCCATGGAAAGGCCAATCGGGATCACTGGTCCGCCGCCAAGGTGGTCCGCCACCGCGTCAAGGTCCCGCTGCTGCGCCTCTGGCGAATAGTCGCCGGAGGGAGACCAGTCGCTATCGCCGTGCCCGCGTTGGTCGAGGCTGATGATGTGGAAGCGGTCCGCAAGTCCGAGGGCAACGAGGTCCCATGCGTGGGCGGTCTGAGCGAAGCCGTGGAGCAGAAGGAGGCTGGGAGCTTCCGGGTTTCCCCACTCTGTGTAACGAAGCGTTACCTCACCCGCCTGCACCTCGCCACTGTGCGGCGTGAACTCCTCAACAAACTGCACACCTCGCTCTCTGGCGGCGTGATAGAGCGTGTCGAGCGGCGCCGACTCCCCGTTAGGCATCCGGCACAACCGTCGCCTCGGCGACTCCGACCAGCCGGCCGGTCTGGTCTACGCCTTTAATCTCCAGGTCCACGAAGTTCTTGCCGTTCTCGGTCCGCTTGGCCGTGACTGTGCCGGTAAATACCACGTTGTCTCCGGGACGAAACGGACCGACGCCTTTATATGTCAGGCTGCCGCCGTTGTAGAAGGCCTCTGCAGGGAACCATTTTTCCAGCATCTGGCTGATGTACGCCATAGTTGTCACTCCGGCATTGACTGTCCCTGCAAATAGACCCTCTTTGGCGAAGTCAGGGTCGTTGTGGATGTTCCTCGGCGGACTGTCCTCGGCGCGGTCCGGGTTTCGTGCGCCGTCGATGCTCTCCTGCGTCTCGCTTATCTCGAACTCGGGGAGCTCATCTCCCACTTTGAGTGATGCGAATGTGATCTTCTTATTCGCGCTGATCATCTTGTTTTCCTCCACGAACAGGTGTGACTGCCGGCGGTCCTATGCTGTCTTTTGACCCTTCGCATACTCGAAAATGCACGTGTAGTCGTATTCGGAAACCTTCACGCCGTCCTGATTGAGTGCCTCAACCCGGAACGTGACGAACTTGTTCCCGCGTCGCTCGTACTTTTCCAGCACTCTCGCTGAACTTGTGATCGTGTCGCCTGCTCGGACCGGCGCAAACCATCGTACTTCGCATTTTGCGAACGGCGTCTGGCGGGAGTTCTCCTTCACCCATTCCAGCGCCACGTATCCGCTGGCCTTTGCCACCGAGTTACGCCGGAGCGGGGCGTCATTGAAAACCCCGGTTGGCATCGCCAGATCGCCGGGACCGCTTTCGGTGTAGGCCGGATTGAAGTTGCGGACGCGACGGGCGTACGCGGCGATTGAATCCGGCGTGACGTGCGACACAAAAGGTTCGCCGCTCGGGCCTGGCTCGACGGACTCCCATTCCCAGCGTTTCTCTGTCTCTGTTGCCATCTGTAAGTCACTCCCTTTCTGTTGGCTGTCCCGCCGTCAGATAACCTTTTGCTCCGCAAGAGCGTTCATTTCTGCTTCGGAGTATTCGAGTTCCGCCAGGATTTCCCGTGTGTGCTGGCCAAGCATTGGCGCAGCACGGGTCACAGTGCCGGGCGTCTCGGACAGTTTCACCGGCACGCCGAGCGTTTTCATCTTCCCGACGATCGGGTGGTCGACCTCAACAACCATCTCTCTGGCGGTCACATGCGGGCCGTTCAGCACGTCAGCCACGTTGTAGATCGGCCCCACCGGCACTCCGGCCTCCTGGAACGCCATTATCCATTCGGCAGATGGACGCTTCAGGAACGCCTCCTGGAATAGCGCCGTCACTTCCCTGTGGTTTGCCAGCCGAAGCGCCGGCGTCAGGAACCGCTCATCGCTGATGAGTCCTGGCAGGCCCACAGTCTCGCATGCCTTTGGCCACAGCTTGTTCGAGGGTCCGATGTTCACCCAGTGGCCATCGGAGCACTTAAACGCGCGGTAAACGGCACGTCCGCTTCCCTGCGGCTCAGGTATCTCTCCCGTGCCCCAGTACTCTGCTGCCCGCCATGTCAGCCAGGAGATCGGAGTGTCCAGCAGGGTGGCTTCGACGTGCTGTCCAATCCCGGTCATTTCTCTGTGCCGGAGTGCGGCAAGCAGGCCGATCACGCCGTACATTCCCGTGCCCATGTCACACACAGGTGTCCCGACTTTCACCGGCTCGCCATCTTCCGGTGAGCCTGTGACGCTCATCAGGCCGCTCATGCCCTGCGCAATGAGGTCGAACCCGGCAAGCTCCGAGTACGGGGAGCCCTGTCCGAAACCGGAGATCGAACAGTAGATCAGGCGGGGATTGATCTCGTGCAGCTTTTCCCAGCCGCAGCCCAGCCTGTCCATCACACCCGGCCGGAAGTTCTGCACCAGCATGTCGGCGGTCTTCACAAGCTTGTAGAAGATCTCCTTGCCCGCAGGGCTTTTCAGGTCAACTGCCAGCCCGCGCTTGTTGCGGTTGGCAATCAGAAAGTGACCGCTTTCGCCCTTGTACGCTCCAAGTCCGCTGGCTTCGCGAGACATCGGACTCGGGTTTTCTATTTTGATTACGTCTGCGCCGAGGTCAGCGAGAATCAACGAGGCAAACGGTCCTGCCAGGGCGATGGTGCAGTCAAGGACCCTCAGACCCTCAAGTGGCCCACTCAATTAGGACACCTCCGGTTCTCCCGGGAAGGTTGAGCAATCTTGAGTCGGGCCATTGGTTTCTCCATGCCTGCGCCAGGCCGTTTCGGCTCGCCACACCGCAACGAGCCTGCCGGGCGATTATGAGCAGAACGCTGAACCTCAGAAGCAGAGTCGACGTGGCACTGCTGGCGTCATTCCGGACTGCCTTCTCCCAGGCCGGGAGAGGGCTGTTTGTTTGTCATTCCAGACCGCCACACCCTGGGCTGCGTCCTGGGCTTATCGAACGGCCTGTCGAAGAGTCAAGCTCAGAATGACAAACCACCCACAGAGGATATGGCGAAGACCCGTCCACACCCTCACCCGGTCTGCGCGCACCCGCGCCCACTTGCCAACATGAGCGCGGGACGGCAAATCCCGAAAGCCCCTCTCGAACTCCCTCGCACCCAGAGAATACCGTGAC
This sequence comes from Chloroflexota bacterium, assembly GCA_027624075.1. Taxonomy (GTDB): domain Bacteria; phylum Chloroflexota; class Dehalococcoidia; order Lucifugimonadales; family Lucifugimonadaceae; genus JAJCYX01. The sequence continues at coordinate 66,210 of JAQBUH010000009.1, read as the reverse complement.
GACACCAAAGGGAGGGAAAATGATCACGATGAAGCCGTTCAGCGTCACAGTTATCAGTTTGCGTTCGGCGGGTCGCGGTCAGCCACGGACCCGGCTCTTCCTTCTAGTGCGAAGCTGCCAGATTCAGCGGGACTGATTAACTGCCCTCGCCGCTTGACCGGCAGTTTAGCCAGACATTTCTACTGGCGACGTGTGCCGCGGGTCACACTTGCATGTGCCACAGGTAACTTGCTTCCCTTGAGTATAAAGAGGCTGTGACGCCAGCCAGCGGCGGAGAATCGAGGCAGTGGCCCAACGTTCAGGCCAGGCTGGCCTATAGTCCGAGCCCCTCATCGATGCTCCGCTGATAGCCAGACTCTGCCCCGCTGATTACCTCTGACATCTGGACTGGACGGCCGGCGCAATTCGACTCCAACGGAGCGTAGGCCAGTGCCACCACCATGGCGCCAACTACCTCGTCAATCTCTGGCTTCGTTCCATTCTCGATCGCATAAATGAACTCCTGCAACTCGACCGCGATCAGCTTCCTGTCGGCCTCCTCGAATGAAAGGTCGTATGAGCTCATCCGACGCTGACCGTCCCAAATACCGGCTGTAACGTCGTCGAGTTCCCACTCAGGCACGAGGTCCAGGAGAGTGGCGCCTTCATAGCGCCTTCCTCCCGCCTCAAGCCTCACCTCAGGACCCTTTCCGGTGCGGCTGGCCGGCAACATCAGGGTCCCCAGGCTCCCATGCACCGTTTCAAGTGAGATGCCAAAGCCGTGTGATGCGTTGGTCAGGGTGTACTGCCCTATTGCCCCTGACTGAAACCTGAGCAGGGCGAACGCGGTGTCTTCTTGCCCCAGCGTGAAGGTTGGACTGTTTGAGGAGACGGACTCGACGCGGTATTCGGAGTATTGCGAAAGTCGCTCTTTGCTGGCAACGAATGTGCGGTCCGGTGTGAATAGCGCAGCCTCTGCCGAGACGCTCCTGACCTCACCCATGAAATACAACACGAGGTCCGCCTCATGCGCTCCCTGTTCGACCAGCACACCGCCGCCGTACTCCTTGCGCGTATGCCATCCGACGCTGCACGCCAGCGACGATCCGCCGCCGACGCCGATTTTCAGCATGAAGTGCGGCGTTCCGATCACGCCCGACTCCAGCAATGCCTTCGCCAGCCGGTTCATGGGGTCTCGCCGGTAGTTCTCAGCGACGGACAGCACTCGCCTGTGCTTCCGGCTCGCTTCCGCCATCAGGCGGCACGCTTTCACCGTCACGGCCATCGGTTTTTCAACAAGCACATGCAGTCCGGCCTCCATGGCGGAGACCGCCAGTGTGTGGTGTGTGCGCGGGTCCGTCGCGATATCAAGCGCGTCCAGCCCCGGCTCTTCGGCCAGCATCTCGTCGAAACTTGTGTAAACCCTGGGTCTCTCACCCGTGAGCAACTCAACTTCGGACGCCACGTGGCCCGCCGAACTGGCATGCAGGTCGCAAACAGCTTCCAGCCTGACTCCGCTGAACCGTTTCTTCAGCTCTCCGTATCCGTAGGCGTGCCGGAGACCCATGCCACCACAACCGACGAGAGCCAGGCTAAGGGACATGATTGGCCTCCAAAGCCCGCACTGCGGCGGGTCTGTGTGCCGTTGTTAGACCGGCCCGGCCGGATTCAGAAAACGCGAGTCTGATCTGGCCCACCAGTCCACTATGCTGCTGTATTCGTGAAGTCGGAGCCTTACCGAGTTGCCGAAGGCTGTCCTGTTGCGGCAAATCCCGGTGAGTCCGGCGGGAACTGTGGCGGGAAACATTCCTGCGGGCCTCCAGCGGGCCTCGTATGCCAGCCCGCAGTATGCGTGTTGAAACATGCGCCGGCCGTCGCCTCAGGTAACCACTCGTGTGTTACCGGAGTCACTGACTTCCGCGTGAGTGTGCGACGCGTAAGGACAAACAGTGAAGTCGAGGAAGACGAGCTGCGAAGGGGACGACTGGCGAACTACGCCACTATGCCTGCCCTGATAACGAACGCCATTGCGCCGGCACGGTCGGAGACGCCGAGCACCTTGTAGATCCTCGCAAGACGGTTCTTGATCGTGCCGACGGCAAAGCTCAATGCGGCGGCGATCTCCGCGTTGCTCTGGCCGTTTGCCACCGCCTGCAAGATGGCAAGGTCTCTCTCGCCAAGCTGCTGCAGCGCGGCTGTGGCGTCGCCGTTATTCCCGGTGTGATAGACCGGAAACCGCTCGAAGTAGCTCTTTAGAACTCGTGGGTCAAACACAGACCCGCCGGCTGCGATCTCTCTCAATACTTCGCTCATTCGGGCCGGTGGCGTGTCCTTGAGCAAGAAACCTCGGACGCCTGAGCGCATTGCGTCGCTGAGGACTCCAGGGCCACATCCGTTGTCGACAAGGACGACTCCGGCGTCTGGATAGATTTCGAGAAGCGATGAGACAACTGTGAAGTCCACCGCGTCCTCTTCATGGATCTCCCAGAGCAAGATACGCCCCCCGGATGACCGCATGAGTTTCACGGAGTCGGCCGGTGAATATGACTCAGCGGCTATCGAGATTCCTGCAGGATGAAGCGCAGTACGCATCATCTGACGGCACATCCCCTGGCTGTCTATCAAGACAACAGGTAGGACGATCGGCGTGTGGCCATGGCGATTCACATCACCGTGCAACGCAGATCGAGAGCCGTGGGACTCGTTGCCTGTGGCGGGGCCGGTGACGGGAAGGTGCAACGGCGCCAGGGCGTTCATCAGTAACATCCCGGCCTGCTCCGCAAGCATCCGGTACCGCTGAGAGTAGGCGCAAATTTCTACCGAGTGGAAATGCAGCACTGCGACGGTGACACCGGCTGACAACAACGGCACCGAAAGGCTGGAGCGGAAACCGGCCCGTGCAAGGCTGTCTGCCAATTCGGGCTGCGTCTCCGCACGGCCTTGCTCACTGAACTCGCAGTCAACAGTCACAGAACACCTTGATTGGACGACCGACTCAGTAAGCGCTCCATTCAGCGCGGCCAACTCGGGCCGCATCCTGTCATCGCCGTGCAAGGAGAGGTTGAACTCGTCCGCCAGTTGATCAAACGCAGGTGAACTAGAGCTGACAGTCACGCAGTCCGCAGGTATCGAGTCTCGTATCTGCGATTTGAAGTTGGCCAGCAGTTCATTACGGTTGCGCACCTGTCCGAATGCCCGGATCATCTCTTCGAGGACGGTCCGTTGCTGTGCGTCCTGCTGCGCCTGGCAATAGAAACGCACGTTGTCTACGGCTGGCGAGATCTGAGCGGCGACGCGCTCAAGCAGGTGCAAATCGGTTGAGGTATAAGCGTTCTCGCGCTTGCTTCTCAAGGAGATAACGCCGATCACGCGGTCTCGAGACTTTAGTGGGACATGAAGCCAGCTCTGAAGACCTGCCGAGCGGATGGCGCACGCGCCTTCAAGACCGTCGACGCCATCGCGGGAGCTTTTCCCGTTGTGCGTCGCTAAAATGTCGGCCCACGTGACGTTGGACGCCTCGTTGGCGGGCCGCTGCAACTCATAACCCTCGCTCATTGTGAGGACCGGCAAGCCGCGGACGTAGTCGAAGCGCAGGCTCGAACGGTCCGCGTCATGGATCCCCACTTCGATGCGGTCGAACTCAAAGCAACGGGTCAGGGCGCTGTGCAGCTGATCGAAAACAGTGGTCAGGTCCCGCGCCTGAATGGTTCCACGGCCTAACTCGGCAAGCAGCGAATGTTCAAGCGCAGCGCGCTCTAACTGTTCGTTCAGATAGATGTTCCGGACGGCGCCGCTGATCTGCGCCGCCACTCGCTCAGCAAATGTCAGTTCCTTGAGCGAGTACGCGTCCGCCTGAAGGCTCCTCAACATGAGCGACCCGACCACACGCCCGCGGTACATCACAGGCACCGCGATAGTAGAGTTCAGTCCGGCCTCAAGCCCGGTTTTCAGATAGGCGAAGCGATCGGGTCTCGCCAGGATGCTGTCTGCCGAGATGATCATCCCCGTGCGCGCCTCTGTCACCGCTCCCGTTGCTGAGCCTTTCAACGGGCGGTTTGCGACGACGCCTGATCCGGGATAGTCAACGCCCCACACGTACCTGGCGACGGTCGTGCCTTTGTCTTCATCTACCGTGTTGATGGAAATCCGGTCGAACGGGATCAGTTTTCGGACGGCGTCCGCAAACCTGGGAAAGATTTCGTTGAGCCGAGCCGAAGACGCAATGACGCGGCTGATCTCCGCCAGCGTGGACTGTTCACGGGCATAAGCCTTCTGGCTGGCGTGCAGAGCCGAGTTTGCCAGCGACCCTGCAATCTGCGCCGCAATCCTCTCAGCCACTTGCAGGTCTCTGTTCGAATACGCGTCTTGCGCCATCGCACGGAGCGCCAGGACGCCTATCACGTCGCCCTGCCAGAAAACCGGGACGCTGAGCAACGAATGCAGTCCGCATTCCTGTCCAATCAGTGTCCTCGGGTACCTTTTTAGAAATTCCGCGGTCTTGTCCCCCTGGACAATGATCCCGGCCCGCGTCCGGGTGACCGCCTCCACACCCTTGCCGGTGATCGGCCCTGGCACGCCCTGCTTCCACCCCTCGACCGGCATGCCGGTGATGTAAGCGGAGGAGTACGTGTCAGTCTCCTGGTCAATCAGGTTGATAGTGATGCGGTCGAACGCGATCAGCCGCCTTACCTGCTGGGCAAAGAGCGAATAGACCTCTTCGATTTCAAGCGAAGAGCCGATTATTCGCGCGATCTCGCTGAGGATCGTACGCTCCTCAGCCTCTCCCCTGAGTTTCTCCTCGATTCGTGAACGTTCTATGGCGCCTGCGAGTATCTGGGCAACGGACCTGAGGAACGTCACCTCACGCGAATTAAACTCGCGCGGCGAGTACGTGAAGACTCCCAGGGCCCCGAGGGGCGAGTCACTTTTACCAACCGGCACGGTCTGTGTAGTGGAAATGCCGGATGCGCCACCGGGAAGCATCCCGGACGCCTGAGGAGATATGCCGCGGAATCCGTCTGCCACCGGCCCCCGGAGGATCGAGGGGTATGCCGATGAGTTACCAGTCTCCCATTCGGCGATCACCGTTCCGAGGCAGTCCGCAGGCCAGCCAACCCCGGATGTTAGGCGCAGGAGCCTGTCGTCTTCGACCTCCATGACCGCAACGAGGTCCATCGACATCAGTTGCGCCACCGTTGACAAGACGACCCGGAACAAGGAGTCCAGTGAGGAGTCTTCGAGGGCAATCTGGCCGAGGTCCGCTACGGCGTCCTGGAAGCGGGACGCTCCCTCGTAGCCGTGCTTGTACGGATTTGAGCCAATGCCTCCGCGGATTGCGGAAGAGGAAGGCAGCTTCGCTGCTTCGAGCATGGTTGAGCTGCCTAGGTTAGTTGTGTAGTCCGCAATTCCGGGCGGAGCCAAGCCAACGATCCCACGTTAATCTAGCACAACGAAACATGTTGCTCAAATTCCGATATTAAAAAAAACGGATTAAATGAAACTCCTGACGATTCCGATCTAATGGCTAATCTTTGGCGACGATAATCAACGCATGAACCTTCAACGGCCCGGGCGGATGCTTGCATGGGAGCCCGCCCGGGCGTCTGAGGAGGAGGTGGACCAGTGATCCTGCGTCGAAACCGCCCACTTGCGGGCGGTTTCGACGCAGGAATGACCGTGTGGCCTGCCAGGAAACCCGACATCGCAGAGATCGCCGCATCCAAAAGCGATTCTGGTCCGTGGCGAACATGACTGAAAGTGCCTAACGTAACTCTCCGGGAATTACCAATGCCATCAAAGACCTGCCTGCGACGGCGCGGGAGTAACCGGCGGCACTCCGCTCTGTTTTCTATTTCCGGTCTCCGCCACTCCTCACTCCCCACATTCCCGGCGCCAGGATTAGAATCTCCGGCTATGACCGCCTCACAACCTCCAACCTCAGTCGATCCCATCAGGTTTGAGGTGATCCGGAGCGCGCTCACTCAGGCCACCGAAGAGATGGCCGTCGCCCTGCGGCGCAGCGCGTACTCAACGAACGTCAAGACGCGCCAGGACTTCTCCTGCGCCTTCTTCGACCGCAACCTCCGGGCCGTCGCCCAGGCGTTCACGCAACCGGTCCATCTCGGCTCATTTGTGCGCCACGTCCCGTACGCGATCGGCGAATATGGCGCAGACAAGCTCGGCCCCGGCGACATGATCCTCTCCAACGACCCTTACGGCGGCGGCGTCCACCTCAATGACATCGCTCTCATTGGCCCGGTCCACTACGGTGGGCAGGTCATCGGCTACACAGCCTGCCTGGCCCACCACGTAGACGTCGGTGGCGGCGCGCCAGCGTCTGTCGGGGCGTTCCGCGAGGTGTTCCAGGAAGGCGTCATCATCCCGCGGGTCAAGCTCGTCAAAGGCGGTGAGATCGTCCGTGACATCTTTAACCTCGTCCTCGCCCAGATCCGCTCCAAGCGAGAGACGGCGGGCGACTTCAGGGCCCAGATCGCGGCCAACCGCACCGGCGCAGCCCGCATAAGCGAGATCGTCGACCGCTACGGTCTCGACGAGTTCAACCGCTACGTCGATGAGCTGATCGAATACACCGCCCGCCGCACGGCGGCCGAACTCCAAAAGCTCCCGCACGGCGAGTTCTCCGCAGAGGGCTTCGTCGATAATGACGGATTCACAGACGATGTGGTGAAGCTGGCGGTCAAGGTGACCATCAACGGCTCAGGCGTCCGGTTCGACACAACAGGCTCGGCCCGGCAGCGCCGGGCGCCTGTTAACTCCACTTTCGCCCAGACCTACTCAGCCTGCGCCTACGCGCTGCGTGCGCTCATCGACAAGGACCTGCCGGTCAATGACGGCTTCTATCGCTACGTCCATGTGGAGGCGCCTGAGGGCACCGTCACAAACTGCGTCCACCCTGCGCCTGTTGTCGGCGGCTGGGAGACGCACGTCCGCCTCAACGACCTGATCTTCCTGGCACTCTCAGACGCATTGCCCGAGGCGGTCTGTGCGGGCACAAAGGCGATGCAGTGCCACTCCGGGTTTGGCGGCGAGGTTGAGCCTGATCCGCTAAATCCAGTAACGGGCGCGCCGGGCGCGAGAGCCGAATATTTCTGTTTCCTTGAGACGCTTGCGGGCGGCTACGGGGGACGCCACGCCTCAGACGGCCCGGACGCGGTCCAGACGCACGGCCAGAACACCGAAAACGCGCCGATCGAGGAGACCGAGTCGAACTACCCTGTGCGGATCACACGCTATGAGCTAGTGCCAGACTCGGAAGGCGCGGGACGTTTCAGGGGCGGGCTGGGCCTGCGGCGCGACTACCAGTTCCCACAGCAAGTGACGTTCACAGTGTTGGCCGACCGTGACCGCGCCGGACCACACGGCCTCTTCGGAGGCGAGACCGGCTGTAAGTCCGTGTACGCAGTGATCGACGATGATAAAGAGACCGTGCTGAGCTCAAAGACTACCATCGACCTCGCGCCTGGCCGGGTTATCAGCTACCGCACATCGGGCGGTGGCGGTTACGGGCCGCCTGGCAGGCGAGACCCCGAAAGGGTGGCGAACGACGTGCGTGACGGCAAGGTGAGCATCGAGAGGGCGCTCAACGTGTATCGCGTTGTGATCGACCCTGCGACCCTGGCCGTCGATACCGTCAAGACCGGTCAGCTAAGAGGTGGTGACGCCCAGTGAGCCGCATTGACCCGATTCGCTTCGAGGTGCTCCGCAGCGGCATGGTGCAGGTTGCGGAGGAGATGGCGGCCACGCTCCGCCGCAGCGCCTACTCCACCAACGTGAAGACGCGCCAGGACTTCTCATGCGCCTTCTTCGACCGCAACCTGCGGCCCGTCGCGCAGGCCTTCACGCAGCCGGTCCACCTCGGCTCCTTCGTCCGGCTCATCCCGATGGCCGTCTCCACTTACGGCCCGGAGAACCTCGGACCCGGCGACATGCTCGTCGTGAACGACCCTTACAGCGGCGGCAGTCACCTCAACGACACCACGGTCCTCGGGCCCGTCCACTATCGCGGTGCGCTGGTAGGCTATGTGGCTTCGCTGGCGCACCACGTTGACGTGGGCGGCGGCGCGCCTGCAAGCATCGGCCCGTTCCGCGAGATCTTCCAGGAAGGCATCATCATCCCGCCTGTGAAGCTCGTCCGCGGCGGCGTGATCGAAGACGACATCTTCCGGCTGATACTTGCCCAGATCCGCTCAAAGCGCGTCACATCGGGCGACTTCCGGGCCCAGGTGGCCGCCAACGCAATCGGGGCGAAACGGCTGGCCGAGCTGTACGACCGCCACGGCGTCGATGAGCTCGACTCATACATCGACGAACTTATTGAGTACACGTCGCGCCGGACAGAGGCAGGCATCGCAGAACTGCCACGCGGCACTTTCACCGCAAAAGGCTTCGTCGACTTCGATGGTTTCTCCGACAAGGTCGTTAACCTCCAGGTGGCGATCACGGTCAGCGACGGCGAGGTGCTGTTCGACATGACCGGCTGCGACCCGCAGCGGCGCGCGCCGATAAACAGCTCTTACGCCATGACGTTCGCCGCCTGCGCGTACACGTTGCGGGCGCTGATGGACCCTGACCTGCCGGTGAACGACGGGTTCTACCGGCACATCAAGCTCATTGCGCCCGAGGGCACCGTGGTCAACGCACGCCATCCTGCGCCGATCGTTGGAGGATGGGAGACACAGGTACGTCTGAATGACCTGATGTTCAAGGCGCTCTCCGTGAGCATGCCGTCTGAGATCGCCGCAGGCTGCAAGGCGATGATGGCGCAGGCCGGGTTCGGTCTGATCGACCCGCAGAGCGGCGAGTATCACTGCAACTACGAGGCGCTGGCCGGCGGCTACGGGGCGCGCTCAGATAAAGACGGCCCAGACGCGGTTCAGCAGCACGGCCAGAACACGGAGAACGCGCCCGTCGAAGAGATCGAGACACACTTCCCGATGCGCATCTCACAGCTTTCGCTTATCGAGAACTCAGAAGGCCCCGGCGAGTTCCGGGGCGGGCTCGGCATGAGGCGCGACTATCACTTTCCTGAGACCGAGGCAACCTTCACCGTGCTCTCTGACCGCGACCACGAGGGTCCACACGGCCTGTTCGGCGGTGAGACCGGGAGGAAGGCGTATTACATCCTGAACCCGGATGGAGGTCTGAACGGGCGCCGGGAGTTGACCTCGAAGTGCGTCGTTGACCTGCTTCCTGGCGACACTGTCAGCTTCCAGACTCCGGGCGGCGGAGGCTACGGCCCGCCAGAGCGTCGAGACCCGGCGCGGGTGCTGGACGACGTAGTTAACGGCAAGATCACCGCAGAGCGTGCGAGTGAGGTCTATCGCGTGGCAATCGACGGGAGGTCAGGTCTGGTGGACGAGGCAGAGACGGCGAAGCTACGGAGCGCCCGATGAGCACAAAGCGTTTCAGGATCGGGGTCGACATCGGCGGCACCTTCACCGACGGCACCCTGGTAGACACAGACACCGGTGACATCACGACGTCGAAGGTCCTGACGACCCCCGACGACCCGTCGCTCGGCTTCATCTCCGCTATCCGCAGGCTGCTGAGTCCGGGCTCCAGCGGCACACCGCCGGACTCGCCGGACGCACGGGGCGCGCGCCCCGTGTCCCCGGAGCTAGTTGACCATGTGGTGCATGCGACCACCGTCGCCACCAACGCCATCATCGAGCGAAAGACCGCGCCGACCGCGTTCGTCACCACAAAGGGCTTCCGGGACATGCTGGAGATCGCTCGCCAGATCCGCCCTTCACTCTACGATCTGCAGTTCGAGAAGCCGCCGCCTCTCGTTCCGCGCAGGCTCTGCTTCGAGGTGCCGGAGCGACTTGGCGCAAAGGGCGAGGTCATCACGGCACTGGACGAAGAGGCGACCCGCCAGGTCGCCAGGGCCATCGCGGCTACCGGTATCGAGTCGGTCGCCGTCTGCCTGCTCCACTCGTACCGGAACCCGGCGCATGAGCAGGCCGTCGGCAAGATACTCGCCGAAGAGATACCCGGCGTCTCGGTCTCTCTCTCCTCTGCCGTCGTCCCAGAGTTCCGTGAGTACTTCCGCGCCAGCACCACTGTCATCAACGCCGGTGTCAGGCCGATAGTCGGACGCTATCTCACCACTATCGAAAAGCGGCTTGACGCAGACGGTTTCGACTGCGACCTGCTAGTGATGCAGTCCAACGGCGGGGTGTACTCGTCTGCCGCGGCGATCGAAAAGCCAGTCTTCATGGTGGAGTCCGGCCCCGCCGCGGGCTCCGTCGCGGCCGCGGCTATCGGCACAGCGCTCGGCTACCCGGACGTGATCTCCTTCGACATGGGCGGCACGACCGCAAAGGCGTCTCTCATCCGCGACGGCAGGCCGTCTGTGACCAAGGACTACACGGTCGGCGCGGCAGCGCAGAGCGGCGCTGGAGCGTTCGGTGGGGCGAGCGGCTACCCGGTGAGGACGCCGGTCGTCGACCTGGTCGAGGTGGGCGCAGGCGGCGGATCAATAGGCTGGGTCGACTCAGGCGGCGCGCTCCGGGTCGGGCCGCACAGCGCGGGCGCCAGCCCCGGTCCGGCCTGCTATGGAAACGGCGGTGAAGAGCCGACCATTACAGACGCGAACCTGGTGCTTGGCCGGCTCGATCCCATGTACTTCGCCGGCGGTGAGATCCCGCTGGACCGCGAACGTGCGGCACGCGCCATCGATCAACACTGCGCGCAGAAACTCGGCCTGAGCGTGGAGGAGACGGCGCACGGCATCATAGAGATCGCGACGACCGCAATGGTCAACGCGCTGCGCCTGGTCTCCGTCCAACGCGGCCACGACCCTCGGGACTTCATGCTCGTAGCCTTCGGCGGCGCTGGCCCCGCTCACGCCGTGCGAATCGCCGAAGAGGTCGGCGTGAGCCGTGCGCTGATCCCGCTCGAGCCCGGCACCGCATCCGCAATGGGACTGCTTTCGACGGATATCCGGATGGAGAGCACAACGACCGTCATATCCCGCGCTGACTCGCTCAACCCGGGAGAGCTCCAGGACGCCTTTTCGTCGATGGAGTCAAAGGGCGCCGCAACCCTGCGGGAGGCGGCGTCTGCGCATACCGGAACGCGCTTTGAGCGCGCTATCGAGATGAGGTACTACGGCCAGAGCTTCGAGCTGACGGTAGACGCTCCGGAGGGCGAGGCGGACGCAACCTGGATGAGCGCTATTCTTGAGAAATTCCACGCCTCGCACGAGCGGGCGTACGGTTTCCGCGTTGACGCAGAGCCGGTCGAGGTCGTCAACCTGCGGTCGACCGCTGTCGGCGAGATTCGCAAGCCTGGTCTTAAGCCGCTGGCAAATGTTGGTGGTGATCTGAACGCGGCGCTGAAGTCGAGGCGCCCGGTCTACTTCAACCCGCAGACAGGCTTCGTCGAAACGCCCGTTTTCGACCGCGTAAGGCTACCCGCAGGCGCCAAGTTCAACGGCCCCGCGATAGTCGAGGAGAAGGACTCGACGACAGTCGTGCTGCCGGGTTGGAGGGCGCAGGTCGACCCTTACGGCAACCTTCTCATCACCCGCTGACCTCTTTCCCGGGCGTGTAGAGCGCTACCTCGCGTTTGCCACGGCCGCGGTTATCGCCCGCTCTGCGAACACCTGCGTCATCGCCTCCCGGTATCCCGCAGAGGCATGCACGTCCTCGTTGAACGATCCGCTGATCTCCGCGCCAGCGCGCTTCGCGGCATTCCGGATCACGTTCGGGGCCAGCTTCTTGCCCACCAGCATCCGCTCTGTGCGCTTCGCCCTCACCGCGTACGGTCCCGCGCCTGTGATCGCAACCCGCGCCCTCTCACACACGCCGTCAGCTCCCAGGGTTATGACCGCGGCGACGCCTACGACTGCGTAGTGAGAAGCCTTGTTCGATTGCTTGATGTATGAGGTGCCGGTGTTCGCAGGAAGCTTCGGGACCTCGATACGCGTAAGCACCTCGTTCTGCCGGAGCGCCGTCGTCAGGAAATCCTTGAAGAACCGCTCGACCGGAATGTCTCGCCCGGCACGCTGGGTCGCAGTCTTCATGACGGCGTCGAGCGCCAGAACAACCGCTGGCAGGTCCGCCGACGGGTCGGAGTGCGATACCGCGCCGCCAATGGTCCCGAAGTTCCGCACCTGTGCGTCTGCAACCTGTGAGGCCGCGTCAGCCAGCAGCGGCGCCGCTCTCTGGACCTCAACAGAGCTCTCAAGCTCGTGATACGTGGTCATCGCGCCGATGCTCAGTCCACTCGCCGAGCTATTGATGCCTTTCAACTCGCCGACGCCCGAGAGGTCGATCAGCGCCTGCGGGCTGGCGAGCCTCAGCTTCATCAGCGGCACGAGGCTGTGGCCTCCGGCCAGCAGCTTTGCGCCTCCGCCGTACTTGCTGAGGAGACGTGACGCCTCAGCAACCGTCTTTGGCCGCATGTACTCGAATGGCGCAGATGTCATTGTGACCATGTTGCTAGCTGCCCTTTACCGCGCTGACGGACCGATTCGCCCGCTGCGCAACTTTTGCGTCGTTGATGGTCCGCCACACGTGCTCGGAGCGAAGCGGCATGTCGATGTGCTTCACACCGAGGTGCTTGAGCGCGTCAACGACTGCGTTGATCACTGCCGGGCTGGCGGCTATCGTGCCTGCCTCTCCAGCGCCCTTCGCGCCAAGATCGTTCACATTCGTCGGCGTCACGGTCCGGTCTGTGATGAAAGACGGCAGGTCCTCGGCGGTCGGAACGGCGTAGTCAAGCATCGACCCCGTGAGCAGCTGCCCGTCTGAGGAGTAGACCGCGCCTTCCTGCAGCGCCTGGCCGATCCCCTGCGCAATGCCGCCGTGCACCATGCCATCTACGATCATCGGGTTGATCACGTTGCCAATGTCGTCTACCGCAACGTACTTTGCGATCTTCGTCTCACCAGTTGCCTCATCGATCTCGACAACGCAGATGTGTGCGCCGAAAGGCCAGGTGAAGTTCTCCGGGTCGAAGAAGCTCGTCTCCTCAAGTCCCGGCTCCATCCTTGGCGGCAGGTTCAGCGCGCTGTGCGCCGCAAGTGCGACACTGGCGAACGGAAGCTGCTTCTCTGCGATGTCTTCGAGCGAGTAGACGCCGTCCTCGAACCTGACCATCTTCGGGTCAGCGTCCAGCTCGCGGGCAGCGATCTTCAGCGCCTTGTCCTTCACCTTCTTCAGGCTCATCATCAGCGCCTGTCCGCCAACGGCAAGAGACCGGGAGCCGAAGGTCCCTGTCCCGAACTGCTGCCGGTCCGTGTCGCCATGCAGGACGTCAACATCCTCCATCGGCACGCCAAGCTCCGCAGAGACGATCTGGGCGAATGAGGTCTCATGGCCCTGGCCATGCGGCGACGTCCCGGTGAGCACGGTTACCTTCCCTGTGGGATGCACGCGCACCGTGCTGCTCTCCCACAGCCCTGCTCCGGCGCCAAGCGCCCCGGCGACCGCTGACGGCGCCATGCCACAGATCTCGATGTATGTGGAGAACCCAACGCCCAGCAGCTTGCCTTCTTTACGCGCCGCACGCTGCTCCTCTCTGAACGCCTTGACATCGAAGATCTCAAGCGCCCTGTTGAGCGCGCCCTGGTAGTTGCCGCTGTCGTACTTGACGCCTGTCGCAACCTCCTTGCCGTTCTTGAACGGCGCCAGGAAGTTCTTGCGCCTGACGACCAACGGGTCTCTGCCGATCTCCTGCGCAAACATGTCCACCATGCGTTCGACAAGATGGGTCGCCTCGGGCCGTCCAGCGCCACGGTACGCGTCGACAGGCGTGGTGTTGGTAAAGACGCCTGTTACTTTGCAGGAGATGCTCGGGATCTTGTACTGGCCGGACAGCATCAGGCCGAACAGCACCGTCGGTATGCCGGGCGCAAACGTGGAGAGGTACGCGCCGAGGTTGGCGTAGATGTGCGCGTTCAGCCCCGTTATCGTCCCGTCCTTATTGCCGCAGATCTCAACGTCCGCAATGTGATCACGGCCATGCGTCGTCGCGACGTAGTTCTCCTGCCGGCCCTCGGTCCACTTCACCGGGCGGCCCAGGTTCTTGGCGATGATGCCGCAGATAACCTCTTCCGCGTACAGGTAGAGCTTGCACCCGAAGGCGCCGCCAACGTCCGGCGCTACGACGCGGAGCTTGTGCTCAGGATGGCCGGTGATCAGCGAGAACAGCAGGCGCATCAGGTGCGGGATCTGCGTTGATGTGTAGATCGTCAGGTGATCGTTCCCTGGGTCGTAGTCGGCAACTACTCCGCGGGTCTCCATCGAGTTCGGAATCAGCCGCTGGTTGATGATCCTCTGCTTGACCACAACCTCTGCCGATTTCGCCGCTGTCGCGTAGTCGCCGCCGTGTACTTCCCAGTTGAACGCGACGTTGTCGGAAGACTCTTCGTGCAGCTGCGGCGCGCCGGGCTTCGTCGCCTTTTCGGCGTCAACGATCGCAGGCAGCACTTCGTATGTCACATCAACCAACTGGGCGGCGTCTGCGGCTATCGCCGGGTCAATCGCCACCACGGCCGCAACAGCGTCCCCGACAACTCGCACCTTCTCGAACGCCATCGGCGGGTGCGGTGGAGCGACCATGTCTTTGATAGTCCAGCCAGCAGGCAAAGATCCGAGCTGTTCCTGCAGGTCGGCGCCGGTGAACACGGTCTCGACACCCGGTAAAGCGGCCGCGGCGGACACGTCCACGTTCTTGATGAGCGCATGCGCGTGCGGACTGCGCACCAGTGAGACGTAAAGCATGCCGTTCAGCTTTATGTCGTCGACGTACCGGCCTCTGCCGGTGATCAACCTGTCGTCCTCTACCCGCCGGACAGAATCCCCTAGCTTTGCCATGACCATTACTTCTTCCCCCCGGTGCCAGCGGCTGCGAACTTCACCGCCTCAACAATGTTGTGGTAGCCGGTGCAGCGGCACAGGTTGCCGCGAATGCCTCGCCTGATCTCGGCCTCGGACGGATTCGGGTTCCGCTCGAGCAGCTCTATTGACGTCATGATCATGCCCGGCGTGCAGAAGCCGCACTGCAGCCCGTGCTTCTCCTTGAACGCCGCTTGCATCGGGTGCATGACGCCGTTCGACGCCAGTCCCTCCACTGTTTTCACCGTGCCGCCGTCTGCCTGCACGGCGAATACGGTGCAAGACTTGACGGCCTTGCCATTGAGATGGACCGTGCACGCTCCGCAATTGCTTGTGTCGCACCCGATGTGAGTGCCTGTCAGATTCTGGACCTCACGCAGGTACTGGACGAGAAGAAGCCGCTCATCGACTTCGTTTGTCCGCGTGGTGCCGTTCACGGTTACAGTGATCGTTGTAGGCATAGGTGATACTCCCGTGGCGCCAGTGCCAGTTCCGGCAAAAAAGAGCAGAGGTGTTGTAGCATCCGGCCTACGTTTACCACGAGACAAACAGCTTGGCAATAAGATTGACGGCCGCTGTCCCGCCTCATTCAGGGCCGGAGAAGACACGGTTTAGAAGCCTGGCTACGAATACTGCAACAGAACCAGGTTAAGACGCGTCAAAACGTATGATCTGGCGCCAGTCGGGCCAAGATGCCCCGAGTTAACCAAGGAGAACAAGGTTGGAGATCACCGGAGAGTACAGGCTAAAGGGCACGAGACAGGAGGTCTGGAACGTCCTGAACGACCCTGGCACGCTTGAAAAGGCGATTCCCGGCACAGACCGGCTGATAGTCGAGGGACCTGACCGTTACCGCGCGGAGATGAGCGTGGGCTTCGGCATGATCCGCGGCAAGTTCAGCGGCTCTGTTGCGGTCGAAGACAAGGTTGAGCCGGAGAGCTACCGCATGCTGGTCGACGGCAAAGGCGCCGCAGGCTGGCTGAAGGGTGATGGAAAGCTCAAGCTCTCTGAGGCGGGAGACGGCGTGACCGTCGTCAACGTCGATGGCGAAGCCTCAGTTGGCGGTCTCCTGGCACGGGTCGGGCAGCGAATGGTGCACAACGTTGCGAACTCGCTGATGAAGCAGTTCGTCCAGAACGTTGAGAAGCAGATGGTGGCTGCCCGGAAGTAGCCGGCGCCATAGCAGCGACTATGCCAGCGTTGGCCGATGACGAGTGGACTTCGCCGGCCGCTAGTCGATCTCGAGCGTGATCCGTGTGCCGGCCTTGGTTGCGGCGACGCGCAGCAGCGCACGGATGGACTGGGCGACTCTGCCGTCACGGCCGATGACCTTGCCCTTGTCCTTCTCATCGACGCTCAGGCGAAACACCGTCCGGTTGCCGTCGTCCTCTTCGGTGACCTTCACAGCGTCCGGGTTCGACGTTAACGCCCGAGCCACGTACTCCACCATGTCTTTGAGCGGAGAGTGGTCGTCAGACCCGGAGATCTCCGGCACCTGGAGATGCGTCACGGCAGATTTGCCTGAGTCCGCGTCACCAAAGTCCTCGTCTGAGTCACCGCCAGGTCCAGCGAATGGCGCCTGCTGCTGTTCGAACTCATCCCTGTCAGAGGTCTCAGGCAATTGCCGGGGCCTTTGCCTTGTCAAGGATGCCGCGGGTCTTCAGCATGTGCGCGACCGCCTCGGACGGCTGTGCTCCCTGGCGCACCCACTTCACCGCAGAGTCTTCATTGATCGTAATGACCGGCGGGTCTGCCATCGGGTCGTAGGTGCCGATCTGCTCGATCACCTTGCCGTTGCGGGCAGAGCGCTGGTCTGCCACCACAATGCGGTAGAACGGGCGGTGGCGGGCGCCGATTCTGCGAAGTCGGATACGGACCATAAGTTGGGAAGCTCCATCGAGCGGGTTCGGGGGCGTGTTGGGGCGCCGCTATCGTCTATCTGTCAGTCTACCTTTAGACAGGGCAGACAGGTTTGAGCGGCATCTGCCCACGGTCGTCAAATCTCGACCCCTAATTCTAGTTGTGCGCCAGAGCGCATGTCAAAGATGGGGGGTTTGGGTGGTGGGCATACCATGAGCACATCGGCCAAGCCGGTAATGTGCAGACAACGTGAGGGTCGTACACTTGACTCTGAGGAAAGTCGCTACCACAATGCCGATTGACATGGAGATCACACTGGCTGTCTTGGCGGACTTCGCTAGCGTTTCGGCTGAAGGGAAGCTGAACGTGATGGGTATTTGGGACCAAGTCAAGACGCGGCAGATGCCCGCGCAGGTTCTATCACCCTACTTGGTCATGCATCTCGAAGCGAACATTACTGAGGTCGAGCAGCCGCGCTTACTCCGTATTCAGTTGGTCGATGCCGATGGTCGGCAACTACTTGCGGGGGAGCAACAGATCACTATCAACCGGCCGACCGAGGCCGGTGTGACACCTAGCTTCAATGTGATCTCTAGATTTCCGGCACTCCAGTTCCCACAGCCCGGTCTATATAAATTTGCCATCTCCATCGACACCGACCACAAGCGAGATATTTCATTGAGAGTGAATCTAGTTACTCAAGCAGAGGTACGTCCCGATGACTCTAGCACCAATTGAACACTCGAAGGAAAATCGAGAACAGCAGCCCCCTGTAGAATTTCCGTATTTACAGAGTTTCGATGTGAGTGTCGCTAATATGGCTGCTAACGACCCATATGAAACTGTGGTCGGGCAGGGATTCATGATCATGACGTTGATCCAACCGGAAGTAGCGTTGACGGAAGAAGAATACCCTGTTCTAGCGCGTATTTGGGACAATGATGACGACGCCATCTTCGACACTATGTGAACCTGGCGCGGTTGTATCCGTCAGATTCGTATTTACGTCACAGACTGGAACCAAACGCCGACCGGCAGTCATCCTCACAGACAGCAACTACCATACTTCCCGCGCTGATGCTGTCATGATGCCTTTGTCTACACGCGCTGGCGGATACTATGGTGACTACCCGTTGGTGGACTGGAGCGCGGCAGGATTGAACATGGCGACAGTCGCCAAGGGTGTGATTCAGACGATACCTCAGAGTGCTGTCGAACGCCGTTATGGAACACTGTCCGCCCATGATTTTGACGCTGTAAAACAGTCGTTGAGGCAGATACTTGGCCTTTAAGAGACTAAAACATCTTGGTCGCCGTAGCGACTCTACATCGCTACATCCCCTCTCCTTCGATGAGGCAATGGACGCTTTATCCCAGCCTATCCCTAATGTCGACGAAAGTTCCAGCGAAGACGGCCACATGTCCGGCTGATCAGAGCATCAAACCGCTCGCCGTCCGAAACCTTCCGCTGATTGAACCTGTACTCAAACTCGCTCAGGTACATCGGTAGTCTGTGACGGCTGACGTGGTGGAACGTGCCGAACATGCCACGCTTGAGCAGTGACCAGAACGATTCGATGTTCTGTGTGTGTACGTTGCCCTCTACGTAGGCAATCTCGTGGTTAATCACGTCATGCCTCACGACACCCTTGATGGTGCGGGTCGCACTGTGTACGTCTGTCATCAAGTGAGTCTTGCTCAACTCAAGATTGCTGAGCGTGATGTGCTTGAGTTCCTTCGCTTTCTCATCGCTCTGCTCTACCGCCATCGTGCGAATGTCACCGCCGCGCTCAACCGTGCCGAAGACCGCTGTTTTCCTGAGTGCGCGGCCGCCCAAACAGCGCACCCCTGCGCGTCGCTCGCCTCTGCATCGTATATTGGAGGCGATGAACGTCTCACACGGTCTCGCCATCTCCAATAAACCCGGCTCACCCGAATGCAAGTCACCGTCCGCCTCTTCGCCGGCCTGCGCGAACGGGCCAGGACCAACTCAATAGTCGTCACGCTCCCCGATAACCCGGGCGGCACGGGCGCAACCGTCCAGGACGCCATCGACGCCGCTTCCAGGACCGTCGAAGGCGGCCTCCAGAGCCGCGGGCACATCATGCTCGCCCTCAACCGTGAGTACGTCGATGCTGACCACGCCATCTCGGACGGCGACGAGCTTGCCATGATCCCGCCCGTTAGTGGCGGCGCGGGTGAAAAACCCGGCCACACTGGCCAGAACGGCCTCCCTGAGCAGTTTCAGAGCGTCATCATCACCAGCGATCCGCTCGACCCTGAGCCGCTCACACGGCACGTCACAACCGACCGTGACGGCGCGGTGGTCACCTTCCTCGGAGTCACCCGCGACCACAACGATGGGCGCAGGGTCGATTACCTGGAGTACGAGGCTTTCCGCCCGATGGCGGACGAGCAGATCAACACGATCATCGCAGAGATGAAGGAGCGGTGGGAGATTGGCAGAGTGGCTGTCGCTCACCGCACCGGCAGGGTGGATATCGGGGAGACGAGCATGGTGGTGGCGGTCGGCGCGCCGCACCGCAAGCCGGCCTTCGAGGCCGCTCTTTACTTCGTCGACCGCTTGAAGGAGATCGTCCCCATCTGGAAGAAGGAGTTCTTCGAGGGCGGTGACGTATGGATCGGCGAGACACCCGGCGGCGGCCCCGGCAGGTGAGGCAGCCTTGAGATTGTGGCCGCGTGCGTGCCATGTTGGCCGCTTTGGCCGCCTTGACCGATCTGGGCGCGTGTACCGGTTCTGACCGAGGTAAACCGTCCAATTAACGCTGGCAAAGCTGGCTGACAGCACGAGGCAGATTGTTGCATGACGCAGGCTGAAACAGGCGGGGAAACGAATGACGCGGCGCTGCGCCAGGATATTAGGGAACTCGGACAGATCCTGGGTGAGGTGATCCGCGAGCAGTGGGGCGACGAGTTTTTCGAGCTGGTCGAAAGCGTCAGGCTCGACTCCCGCCTCGTCCGCGAATCCAGCGCCGGCACTGGCGGCGGCTCGCCAGACAGAACAGCGCTGCTGGACCGGCTCGGCCGCGCCTCTGCATGGGAAATCGTCCGGCTCGTGCGCGCTTTCACTACCTACTTCCACATCGCCAACACCGCTGAGCAGCACTACCGCGTTCCGCTCGGCCTGACCCAGCCTGAGTTCCAGGTCTCCGCAGTCATCAAACGCGCCCTTGCGTCTGGCGTGACTCTGCAGCAGATTAAAGAGTTCGCGAGCGACGTCCATATCCGTCCTGTGTTTACCGCGCACCCAACTGAATCGGCGCGCCGCTCCATCTTGAGCAAGCTCCAGGGCATGGAGAGCCAGCTTGCGCGGCCAGCCGGGTCGGGCGCCAGTCCGGGCGCGGGTCCGGGAGAACGGGATTCGCACTGGCGAAGGCGAATGACGGAACTGATCGAGGGAATAGTCCAGACGGATGAGCTCAGGCAGGTCCGTCCCGGCCCCGTCGATGAGGCCCGCAACGTGCTGTTCTACCTCGAGCTACTCTCAGACGGCACGACGGCCAATGCGGTTGAGAACTTCTTCGAGGCGTTGCGCGAGCACGGCATCGACACCGGCGACATTGTCAGTCCGCTCCGCTTCGGAACGTGGGTAGGCGGTGACCGCGACGGCAACCCGAACGTGACCGCAAAGGTGACCCGGGAAGCGCTCGCCCTCTATAACCAGCGTGCGCTGCGAAGACTGCGCGAGAAGATCAGAACGCTTGCCACAGAGTTGAGCCAGTCCACGCGCATCGTCAAGATATCTGACGAGCTGCGGGCGTCGCTTGAGCGCGACCGTGAGAAGATGCCGGAGGTCTACCAGGAGTACATCCGGCTGGACGAGGAGGAGCCTTACCGCCTGAAGTGCGCGTACATGTTCCAGCGGGTGGTGAATATGCTGGAGGTGGCGGGTGGCTGGGAGCAGCCGCATGGCTCTGCGTACGCCAACCCGGGCGAGCTACTGGACGACCTGCACATCATGCGGCGCTCTCTGGAGCAGAACCACAGCGTCAACGTAGCCCGCGGGCCGCTCCGCCGAGTCATCACAGCGGTACAGACATTCGGCTTCACGATGGCCCAGATGGACGTGCGAGAGGATTCGGAGCAGACGAACGCGGCGGTGGACGAGTTGATGACCCAGTCGGGCTCGACCGACGCCTCGTTCGGCAAACTGCCGGCCAATGAGCGTTCCAAAGCACTTTCTCGCGAGCTCTCCAGCCGGAGACCGCTCCACAGCGCCGCGGCGAGACTCTCTGAGAGCACCAGCGAGGTGCTCGACGTGATGGAGACGGTGCGGGACGCGCAGGACCGCTTCGGCGCTGACTCCTTGGACACATGGATCATCTCGATGACGCGCTCGGCGGCGGACATGAAGGCGGTGCTCGTCCTCTCCCGCGACGCAGGCCTGACGCTTCCCTCTGAGGGCGTGGCGCGGTTGCGGGTGGCCCCGCTCTTTGAGACGATCGACGACCTGCGCAACGCCGCAACCGTGATGGATGACTACTGGTCAGACCCTGAGGTGCGGAAGATCATTGCGCTGCAGGGCGACTCGGCCGAGGTGATGGTCGGCTACTCAGACTCGAACAAGGACGGCGGCATCACCACGTCCCAGTGGGAGCTGTACAAGGCGCAGCGAGAGCTCCGTGGCTGCGCCGCGAGGCACGGCATCAAGCTATTCCTGTTCCACGGCCGCGGAGGCTCCGTTGGCCGCGGGGGCGGGCCGACGCGTGAGGCCATCCTCGCCCAGCCGGCAGGCACCGTGAATGGAGTGATAAAGATCACCGAGCAGGGAGAAGTGATCTCGGACCACTTCGGAAACCGCCGCATCGCGCAGTCGCAGCTTGACCTCATGATCTCGTCCGTGACCGAGGCTTCCCTGCTCCACACAGAGCCGCGCCACTCCGTGGCCGAGCTGGATGAGTGGACTGCGACGATGGACCGCATCTCGGCCGACGCCTATGCGGCGTATCGCGGCCTTGTCGAGACGGACGGCTTCGTCGAGTACTTCATGTCGAGCACTCCTGTCGAAGAGCTTGGGTCGATGAATATCGGATCGCGTCCGGCCCGGCGCGGCGGCCAGGTCACGGGGCTTTCCAGCCTGCGGGCGATCCCGTGGGTCTTCGGCTGGACGCAGTCCCGCCAAATCGTTCCCGGCTGGTTCGGAGTCGGCAGCGCTCTTGAGCGTGCCCGTGAGGGCGGCTACGGCCCGTCTGTCGACCAGATGTACGCAGACTGGAGTTTCTTCCAGACGCTGGTTTCAAATGTCGAGATGGCGCTCGCCAAGACGGACATGGAGATCGCCGAGCGCTATGTGCAGGCGCTGGTCGATCCGGGCCTCCATCACGTGTTCGAGCTGGTCAGGGCGGAGTTCGACAGGACGATGCGTGAGGTGCTGACGGTTACCCGGCAGCAACGTCTGCTTGACCGCAGCCCAGTCCTGCAACGGACTCTCAGCGTACGCGCTCCATATATCGACCCGCTGAACTACCTGCAGATTTCGCTGCTTGCCCGGCAACGGAGCGGCCAGGACCCGGACCCGCTGCGTGAGCGCGCGTTGCTGCTGACCATCAACGGAATAGCCGCAGGACTGAAGAACACAGGCTAACGGCCCGGTGAACGCACAAAGCGCGACGAGCCAGCCTTGTTCAGGCTGACCGTCGCCGTCATTGAACGCGATGCTCGCGGTCAGCCGTCTTGCCCGCCTGTCTTAGCGTGCTCCCACGCCACCCAGACCGACCCGCCCGGCTCTTTGAAGTAGAAGAACCTGCCCTGTCCCGGCGCCTCGCTGATGGGTGAAAGCGTCTTGCCACCGCTCGCCTTAACCGTCATCTCGGCCGCCTCAACATCATCTACCTCGATATATGCGACCGTAGACGCGACCGGGTCTTCTCCGAGCGGGCCGATGTGACCCTCGAAGTTGCCCGGTGTATCGAACATGAAGAACCCTCCGCCCGGCGACATCATCGGCCAGCCGAATGCTGACTTGAAGAAGTCGCTCGTCGCCGCTGTGTCTCCGCTTTTTACCTCAACGTGGAACACCTTGCCGTTCGTTGCCATCTCTTGCATCACTCCTTGCTCCAGGCACGCGCCTGGTCTGCCCTGCTTATTGCAGGAAAATATCTGGCTTATCAGGTGGCATCCGGGCGGCGGACTGGCTGACCGCCAGCCGGCCATGGACTAAAGAACCGCTTCGAGCCTGTTGAAGAACTCGCTCCAACCCGCCTCGTTCTGAGTGCGCTCCTCGGTCGTGCGCAACCCCTCATGAGTCAGCACCAGCTCAGTGCCTGTCCCGTGCGGCTCGAACTCAACTGTCACCACCGTTTCCTCTGGATCACCCTCCATCGCCCAGGTGAACTCAAGGAGCTTCGCCGGCTCGACCCGCCGGAAGGTTCCATAGAGACGGACCGACATCCCGTTGTCGAAACTGACCAGCAACAGCAGAGCGCCGCCCTCCCGGACATCCAGCTTCTGCACTTCCGTCTTGCTGCCCACGGGACCCATCCACATGGCGCATTTCGCCGGGTCTTCAAACGCTGCGTATACGACCTCAGGCGGCGACTTGAAAAGTCGGGTCACCGTAAGCGCGCGGGATGTTGTCATTCATCAGACTCCTGTTCGTTTTCCTGGTGTTCCGGGCTCTCCGGCTCTTCGAAATCGCCTATCGCTCCGTCCACCATCCGGGCGAGCGCCTCAATGCCGTCCGTCCAGAAACCGCGGTAGAACTCAACCCAATCCTCAACCTGCCGCAACCTGTCCGTTAGCAGTTGGACACGCGTCGTCCTGCCCTCGACAATCCGCACCACAAGCCCTGCCTCTTCCAGCACATGCAGGTGCTTCGAAACCGCCTGTTTCGACATGTCGAAAGGCTCTGCCAGGTCCTTCACAAGCATGCTTTCACCGGCAAGCCGCCGCAGGATCGAGCGCCGTGTCGGATCGGCGAGGGCATGGAACACGCTGTCGAGCGCCGCGTTTCCTTCGGTGTTTTTGTCAACCATACGGTTGATAATAATGCGCCGGCCAACGTCTGTCAACTACTCGGTTGTCATTCACGTCAGCACAGGTCTCGCACCACTGCCGACCACACGTAGTCACTCACATTTGCCATTCGCAGCCGTCCGGCAGGGGCAAGAACCGGGATAGAGTGGAGCGCCGCGCGGCTTTAAAGGTGGCGAGTCCGGCAAATCCTGAGATCCAGCATTCGCCTTCTCTAACACCCGGACCGACGCGCCCAACTTCGGCTATGACCCTGGGCCATGACGCTAACGACGACACCGCAACATAATGGCTCTGCTGGCCAATCCCCTGACCGGCCAATGATCCGCGTGACCAACCTTTACAAGCGGTTCGGAGATATTC
The DNA here is from genome assembly GCA_027624075.1 of Chloroflexota bacterium. Lineage (GTDB taxonomy): Bacteria > Chloroflexota > Dehalococcoidia > Lucifugimonadales > Lucifugimonadaceae > JAJCYX01. Next base: position 42,148 of record JAQBUH010000009.1, on the reverse strand, counting down.
ACGCGGTCAACGGCATCTCGTTCGAGGTGAAAAAGGGCGAAACCTATGGCCTCCTCGGGCCGAACGGCGCAGGCAAAACCACGACGATGCGCATGCTCAGCGCGCTGTCACCGCTCACCTCAGGCAGCATCACGGTCGGCGGGATAGACGTAACCAAACACGGACGTGAAGTGCGAAAGATCCTGGGCGTCGTCACGCAGCACGACGGCCACGACAGCGGCCTCACGGTCCTGCAGAACCTGTCGCTTCACGGCTACCTCGAAGGCCTTTCGCTCAAGCAGGCGAAGGTGCGTGCTGTCGAAGTGCTCACGTTCTTCGGCCTGGAAGACCGCGCCGGCGCCAACGTCTACGAGCTTTCCGGCGGCATGAAGCGGCGGCTGGCAATTTCTCGAGCGCTGCTCACTCAGCCACCTGTGGTCGTGCTGGACGAGCCGACCACAGGGCTCGACCCGCAGAGCCGCAACCGCGTCTGGGAGCAGCTGGCCGTGATGAAGCGCGCTGGCGTGACGGTGCTGATGTCTACCCATTACATGGAAGAGGCGGCGACGCTCTGTGACCGGCTTGCGATCATGGACCACGGCAGGATCCTGGATGAAGGCGCGCCCGACGCACTGGTCGATCAACACGCGGGGGAAGAGGTCGCACAGGTGAGGACGGAGTCGGAGACGGCGCTGGCCGCGCTCCGTGAGCGGCTGGCCGACACGCCCTACAGGCTGCATGAGGTTGGAGCGATGGCAACGGTCACCTCAGAAAACGGCAAGAGGCCGGACCTGACGGGCCTCACTGGTGTACGCGTGACGTACAGGCAGGGCAACCTGGAGGATGTCTTCCTTGCGCTGACTGGCAGGGAGCTAAGAGACGAATGACGCTCGCGGCGGCAGATAACAGATCCAGCTGGACGAGCGCAATCAGGTGGCGGAGCGTGACCGGCATCTGGCTCCGCCACTGGACCTCGTACATCCGGTACTGGAAGATCACCATCACATGGGTGCTGATTGAGCCGGCTGTTGCGCTGGTCGCGGTCGGCTTCGGCATCGGCCAGCTTGTCGTGGAGGTCGAAGGGGCCAACTCGTACGCCGAGTTCGTGACGCCAGGCATCATCATGGGATCGGCCATGTTCCACGCGCTATTCGAGACATCGTGGAACGCGTATCACCGCATCGACAACCAGATCTACGAGACGCAGTTAACAACGCCGATTACGGTGTTCGAGTTGACCCTAGGCGATGTGGCATGGGCGGTTACGAGATCGCTGATGACGACCGTCTCAGTAGCCGCGTTCGCCGTGGCGCTCGGCTGGATAGACCAGTGGTCCGCAGTCGGCATCCTCATCCCCGCAGTGCTGAGCGGGATGGTGTTCGGCACGATGGGCTTCTTCTTTGCGGCGACGGCGCCGTACACGGTGTTTCTGTCGCTTGTGTTCACGCTGGTTGCGACTCCGCTCTATTTCTTCAGCGGATCGTTTTTCCCAATATCTGTGCTGCCGGACTGGGTTGAGCCGGTGGCGTGGGCGATGCCGCTGACGCCTGCGGTGCATATGGCGCGCGGATTCGCGACAAACTCGCTCGAGTTCTCGCACCTGTGGTCAGGGCTATACATGGTGGGAATGATCCTGGTGTTCTGGCCCATAGCCGTATGGCTGATGCGCAGGCGGCTGATCAAGTAGGCGCGGGCACCTCTGGCAGGCCAGCAGAATCATCGCCCATTCAGCGCCGGCCTGCTTTGCGGTCTCACGCCGCTGACAGCTATAGTATGTGAGTAGGTTTTGGTCACTCGCGGGGGGTTCGCATAGTGGCCTAGTGCACCCGCCTGCTAAGCGGGAGGGAGATAATCCCACGCGGGTTCGAATCCCGCACCCTCCGCCACTTTTTGTCAGCCGGACATTATTAGCTGGACCTTGATCGCATCCGCAGATGGTCTGGCTCTGCCGTGGCATCGTCGCCTCGCCAGGCCTTCCCGAAACAGCCGCCACATGCGTGCGGCTACGTCCCCACTCGCAATCCGGGGTTCACCAGCGCCCGCAGCGACTCTATCGCGGCGAGCACCGCAAGATGAGACGTCCTCGGGTTTTTCGGGTGAGGCCTGTTCACAAGCCTGAACCGGAACTCACCGAAGCCGCCGGTGGCCCTGATGTCATGCACATTCCCTGGCGCCGCCGGGTCCGCAACCACGCGCACAATTGTCCGGTGAGGGCCGATTCCGGCTAGGCTTACGGTTGCTGCCACATTCACGTTGGCCGGAAACAGCTTCACCGCATCGGCGGCGGAACCCTCGAACAGGGTCACCGGCTCGACGATCTCACGGTCTTCGTATTCGGCGAACCCCGGAGCGCCTCTCAGGGCCTCGGGACGCTTCGTAGAGACGATCGTCACAGACTCGAGATCGGCCTGTACCGCCCGCAGGGCGTCGATGCCGCCAACTGCGCCGGACGGCACGATTATCTGCCCCCCGAACTGGACAGACGCGGCCTTGAGCGCATCGAAAAGCTCCTGGTCCAGCAGCGCGCCCGAACTCATCAGCAGCAGCGACCTGCCGGAGTTGAGGATGGCGACTCCAAGTTCCCTGACGACAACCTGGGAAGCGCACTCGACGACGATGTCGAGTCCTTCGTGCGCCAGGAACTCCGATGGGTCAGTGAAGCTCACCGGCCGCGGGTCCAGGCTATCGGCCAGCGCCCTGCCCTGCTCCGGGTCCTTGTCCAGCAGTGCGGCCACTGTCGCTCCTGATATGCCGCCTGGCCCAATCGCATGCGCCAACTCTGCGCCCATCGACCCGCAGCCAATGACGCCAATCTTCAGCGTTGCAGCACCTGTAGATACCGGCACGGTCCCTCACAATTCCCGAGACATCACCTTCGCCAGCCCGTCCAATTAGCATATACGCCGAAACAGCCGCAGGACTGTGCCGCGGGCGGGCGGAGCGTCTCGCTGTCCAGGAAACTCCATCATGCGCAACATGTGTTCCAGTCAGTGAGAAGAGAAACCAGCGCGCGGGACACATTTCAACCCAAAATGGCTCTGCCGACATCATCCTCTGTCGCTCATCTGGAGATAGGCGGAGAGTGCGGTGACAGTGGGCTGGCCCGTTTGTCATCAAGCGCCCGGTGGGCAGCGGGGTACCCGCTCGTGGGTCAAGGGATCTTACCGTTCGAATACGGTTAACCGAGAGATTCTGAGTCAAGCTCAGAATGACAAACAAGCCTCTACCTGACCCTCTCCCGCAAACTGGCGCCCGATTGAGGGAGACGTTCGACAATGTTGTCAACAGAGCCACCCAAAAATCTGGACCAAACGTCACCTTGACCACACTCGCACGTGGTCTATCCTAAGATGTTAACGATTGTGACATCCGTAACGAACTAATCGTGACCCTCCACTATGCCCACTTACCATGTCTGGACCGTTGGGTGCCAGATGAATGTCGCAGACTCCCAGAGGCTTGACCTGAGCCTCGAGCGAATGGGGCTTGAGCGCGTCGGCCAGATCGACGAGGCAGACGTGGTCGTCGTAAACACCTGCGTAGTGCGCCAGTCAGCTGAAGACACGGCCACAGGGCTACTCGGCAGGCTAGGGAAAGACAGGGCAAACCACCCGGGCCGCGTCATCGCCGTTATGGGCTGTATGGTCGGCCCGGACCAGGCCGATCTCAAGCGCAGGTTCCCGCAGGTAGACGTCTGGGCGCGGCCACAGGAGTTCCAGCCGATAGTCGATATCGTCGGCGCCCGCACCGGCCTGAGCACTGAGGGCTGCCTCGCCAACCTCACGCCTCACCTGCCAGACGTCTCCACCTTCGTCCCGATCGTCCACGGATGCGACAAGTTCTGCACCTTCTGCATCATCCCGTACCGCAGGGGACGCGAGATGAGCCGCCCCGTTGCGGAGCTTGTCGATGAAGTCACGAGGCTAATCGGCCGCGGCGTCAAAGAGGTGACGCTCCTGGGCCAGAACGTCGACTCGTACGGCCACGACCTGCGTCCGCGCGTCGACCTTGCGGACCTGATGGAGGAACTGCACGAGATCAGCGGCCTCAAGCGCATCCGCTTCCTGACCTCGCACCCGAACGACATGTCGCGCCGCATCATCCGGGCGATCGCCGAACTCCCGAAGGTCTGCGAGAACGTCAACCTGCCGTTCCAGGCAGGCGATGACCGCATACTCGCCGAGATGCGCCGCGGTTACACCCGGGCCCAGTTCATGGAGCGCGTCCACGAGATACGGGAGACCGTTCCCGGCGTGACCCTCACGACCGACCTGATAGTCGGCTTCCCTGGCGAGACGGACGCCGAGTTCGAGCAGTCGCTGCTGATGCTGGAAGAGGTGCGGTTCGACAAGGTACACTCTGCCGCCTACTCAGAGCGCGAGGGCACGTATGCGTCCCGCCGGATGCCGGAAACGGTTCCCCGCGAGGAGAAGAAACGGCGCCTCGGTGCAGCCAATGACCTGCAAGCCCTCATACAGACTGAGCTAAATGCCGATCTCGTAGGTCTAGAATTCGATATCCTAGTAGATGGAGAAACCCGAGGACGCCTTCGCGGGAGGACGAGAGGCGACAAACTTGTTTACGTGACAGGCGGTGGGCCCGCCCTGGGCGAAACGGTGATGATAGGAATCACTGGGGCTTCGCCATGGTCCCTGGTTGGGGACTTACGGGCCACCCAGTCTCAGAAAGAGCTGGTCAGTACATAATGACGATGACGATTAGCCGGCAGACCGTGATTCCAATCACCGAACTGGAACAGTCTGCATTCTGCCGGTCAGACGGAAACCTTCGAACGCAGACGCTCGAAGAGGAGTTCAAGGCTGGCGTACGCTGGCAGAAGATCCCAACAAGGTACCTGAAGCTCTCTCCTGAAGAGATCGACTCAGGGATCGCCGAGGCCCGAAAAGCCCTCGGCAACCAGGTGGTCCTACTCGGCCATCACTATCAGCGTGAAGATGTGATCAAGTACGCCGACTTCCGGGGCGACTCGTACCTGCTTTCCAAGCAGGCGGCGGCGGTCAAGGAAGCAAGGGCGATCGTGTTTTGCGGCGTCCACTTCATGGCCGAGACCGCAGACATTCTCAGCTCCGACCGGCAGTCCGTGATCCTCCCGAACATGGCGGCCGGCTGCTCAATGGCAGACATGGCCAACATTGAACAGGTGGAGGACTGCTGGGACGACCTTGGCTCCGTCCTCGGCGAAACCGGCCAGGTGATCCCAATCACCTACATGAACTCCACCGCGGCGATTAAGGCGCTCTGTGGAAGAAATAACGGCATCGTCTGTACCTCATCGAACGCAGACCGGGCATTCAAGTGGGCTTACGAGCGGGGCGAACGCGTGCTCTTCCTCCCGGACCAGCACCTTGGCCGCAACACCGCGCTCAAAATGGGGATCCCAGAGACCGACATGGTGGTCTGGAACCCGTTCAAGCAGATGGGCGGTCTGACGCCAGAACAGATCAGGCGCGCACGAGTCATCCTGTGGCAGGGCCACTGCTCAGTACACACCCGCTTCACCACGAGGCAGATCGAGGATGCCCGCAAAAAGTACCCGGATGTCAAAGTCATCGTCCACCCGGAGTGTACGAGGGAGACCGTCGCAGCCGCTGACTACGTAGGGTCTACCGAATACATCCAGAAGACCGTAAACGCCGCGCCGGCGGGCTCTGTCTGGGGAGTTGGCACCGAGATCAACATGGTGAGCCGCCTGGCAAGGGAGAACCCTGACAAGACGGTTTTCTGCCTGGACCCCGTGGTCTGCCCGTGCGCCACGATGTACCGCATTCACCCCGCATACGTGCTGTGGGTGCTTGAGGGGCTCGTGGCCGGCCTGGTGATCAACCGTATTGAGGTGCCTGCCGGAACGAAGGCTGACGCGCGGATCGCCCTCGACCGGATGCTTGAGATTAGCGAGTAGCCAGAACTTGGCCAGTTCGTGACCAGGCCATGAAAAGTGCAAGCCAGCCTTACGCTCTACCAGAGGCTGTTCAACTCATTATGGAACTGACCAGTGGGAAACAGGTGCGGCAGGATTCTGCCGCACCTGTTTTACTTGGGATCTCTGGCATCGACTGCTCCGGGAAATCGACTCTCGCCGATGCGGTGGTGAAGCACGCCAGGAACGCGGGAATACGGTCTGAACTGGCGCATGTTGATGACTTCATCATCCCGCCTGCCCGGCGAAAGAGCGAGGGAACGGCACACATCGACTACTTCGAGAATACTTTCGACCACGAGGCGTTTGCTGGCAGCGTCAGACAGCTTGCGTCTGACCCGGCTGTGCGACTGGTGATTGGAGAAGGCATTTTCCTGTTCAGGCGGGAAATGGCGGGTCTCTGGCACAAACGGGTGTGGCTGGAGATGACCGGTGAACTTTCGGCAGAGCGCGGCGCTGCGCGGGATGCCAACCTTTTCGGATCTTCCGGGAACGCGAGAGACCTCTACTTGAGCACGTTTGTTCCCGCGCATGAATACCACATGGAGCGAGACAGGCCTGCGTGTGCGGCGGACCTGGTATTTGAAGTCCGGTAGCTCAAGTGGCTAAGATCATTAGCGAACCTGCTCACTTACCTTGACCCAGACCGGGGCCCAGACCGGGACCCTGACCGGGACCCAGACCAGCATTTCGGCTCTACGAAGAAGCGGATATTGCAATGCCAAACCTCGACCCGGTGGAACTTGATCGAGTCGTCGACGCGGCGCTCGCAGAAGACCTCTTCGGCGGTGACGTCACGACGGACGCGCTCATCCCGCGTCACATGGAGGCGTCTGCCCGCTTCGTACCGCGCGCAATCGGCGTCATTGCCGGACTGGACGTCGCACGAGCCGTGTTTGCACGGGTCGACGCAAGCCTCCGTTTCACGCCACATCTTGTCGATGGCGACGTGGTCGAGGGCGGGGAGACGGTCGCCATCGTCTCCGGCAACCTTGCCTCCATCCTGCGCGCTGAGCGGGTCGCGCTGAACTTCATGCAACGCATGAGCGGCATCGCCTCCCTGACGGCAAAGTTCGTTGAGGCGGTCAGCGGAACCGGCGCCATCATCGTAGACACTCGCAAGACAGCGCCTGGCCTGCGGTCGCTGGATAAAGCGGCGGTGGTCGCAGGCGGCGGCAGGAACCACAGGCGCAGCCTCTCGGACGGCGTGCTCATCAAAGACAACCACGTCGCCGCCCTGCAAGCCGAAGGCATGAGCCTGCAGCAGATAATCCGGCGCGCCCGGGCGCAGGCGCCGCATACGGTCAAGATCGAGGTCGAGGTGGAGTCGCTTGACGAGGTCCCGGCGGCAATCGAAGGCGGCGCGGACATCATCATGCTGGATAACATGACGCTGGAAGCGATGCGGTCTGCAGTCGAGATGTGCCGCGGGAAGTGCCTGACAGAGGCGTCCGGAATGGTTTCGCTGGAGACCGTAAGAGAGATCGCGGGGACCGGCGTTGACATGATCTCGATCGGCGCGCTCACCCACAGCGTGAAGGCTCTCGACATTGGGCTCGACTTTGACTAGCTCGCTTGCTGTAAGAATCCGGGCGCAACCGGAGGAGCGTGCCGTTGGGCGGCCGGCGGCATCTCACCTGTTGCGACGAGTCCGTTCCTGGCCTGCTCAATGATCTGGAATGCCCTTCTGATCGAAATACCGGCTGAATGAACTTTCTCTTACCCGCTGACAGATGGCCGCTCGCCGCCGCTCTCGTTGCGGTGCTGATTGCGGTTGCCGCATGCTCGTCTTCCGGAACAGGAGGAGTGGACAGCGCGGCAGACTCAACTGGCACAACTGGCACGGCACCGCCCTCTTCTACCCCTACGGACGCGGGCGCCAGTGCTCTAACCCCTGGTGAGCCTGCCGGACCTGGTGAGCCTGGCGTCCTCGCAACGCAGACGCCGCCAGCCATCAGCGAAGCAACTTCTGGCGCGATTTTCCAGCCGGCAGCCGCCTCCAACCGCATTGCATTCGCGTCGGTTGATGGCGCCGTCTACACGATCAACTCGGATGGCTCCGGCAGGCGACGCATCTCAAACAGTGATCCAGGCCTTTCAGACAGCCCCTTCGGCGCCTACTTCACATGGCCCTCGTGGTCGCCTGACGGCCGCTATCTGCTCACAACGGCGTTCACCTCAGACATATCTGGCGGCTACGAAACCTCTCTGCTCCGCACGGCGGTCGATCCTCCGGGCGCAGCGTCTTCGCTGCTGTTCAGGGACATTCCAGGCTCCACCGGCATCGGCGGTGTCGCGCACTTCCCGATATGGCGGCCAGACAGCAAGTCCGTGGCACTCATCGCCAACGTCGGAGATGGCCTCTCCACCTTCCTGATTGATGTCGAGAAAGGCATCGCGACGGGGATCTCCAACGGCGCGCCTGTGTACCTCGACTGGTCGAGCGATGGCGCCCGCCTGCTGGTCCACACGGCCGAGCGTCTCGTGCTGTACGAATTCGACTCAACAGGCAGCCGCACGGCGGCTGAACGTATCGGTGTCGGGTCCGTCTCCTACCGGGTCCCGAAGTTCTCTCCTGTCTCAGACGACTATCTTTATGTGGACTTCGCAGGAGATATCCGCGGCCTGTTCAAGGGGTCTCCCGGCGTACCGGACGCTGAGCTCATCACCGAGGCCAGGGCGAATAGCGCGATCAGCTGGGCGCCGGACGGCGACCGGGTGGCGTTTGCAGATGGCAGTCGCGCCGGCTTCTACGAGTCCCTGCGCTTGATCGACCTGACCGGCGTAACCGCCGAGGTGACGCTCGATACTCCGGTCCTGGCGTTCTGGTGGTCTCCGGACGGCGAGCGCCTGCTGGTCGCGCTGCCTGGCGGAGAGCTGGAGAACACGGCGCTGGCGGTGGTCGACTCCCGCACCGGAGATGTCAACCTGCTCGGTCTCATCGAGCCCTCGCCTGAGATGGGCTTCGTCATCAGCTTTTTCGACCAGTACGCCGCTGACCTGCAACTGTGGTCCCCGGACTCGTCCCGGTTCGTGTTCAGTGGGCTCTTGAAGGACGGCCTCATTGACGATCAGGCGGGCACGCCTGTGCAGCTCAGCGACGGCGAGCCGGGCGTGTGGGTGTTCGACCCGTCCGGGGCGCGTCCGCCTCTCTCTCTTGGCGCGGGCATCTTCGGCACATGGTCGCCGGGTTAACGGGCTACCAACTCCGACAACTCTGGCAACTCTGGCAACTCCGGCGTCGGCGCGGGGTCAGGCGTAGCATGACACGCCTATGTCAACGGGTCCGCGGCCGACCAGCCCCACCACGAAAAAACCGTTCCAGATCAGGTCACTCATCTGGTCCGTCTATGCGCCATCCTTCCTCCTGACCCTTGGACAGGGCCTGCTAATCCCAATACTGCCCGGTTTCGCGCGCGAGCAGTTCGGTTCGTCCGATGTCCTGATCGCCCTGTTGATCACGGCGCGCCCGCTGGGGACCATGCTCTTCGATGTGCCGGCCGGCGTCCTCGTCAGCATGTTCGGCCTGCGGCGCACCATGATGGCAGGCATCCTGCTGTTTGCAATCGGGGCGGTCATTGGCGGGCTCAGTCCGAACTTCAGCATCCTCATGATCGGCCGGCTGCTGGCCGGCTTCAGCTTCGCTCTCTGGAGCATCTCGCGTCACGTATACATCGCTCAGACCGTGCCCGTTGCCAGCCGCGGCAAGGCGCTTTCGATGTTCGGTGGGATCAGCCGGCTCGCGGCTGTCGCCGGCCCGATCATGGGCGGCCTCCTCTTCGACTACGTGGACATCCGAGCGCCATTTTTCGCGCAGGCATTCGTCGCGCTCTTGACCGGCGGACTCGTCCTCGTGACGTTCAAGGGAACCATAGAGTCCAGCGCCCGAAAAGCCGGGCACAACATCTTCCCGGTTCTGGGTCACACGCTCAGCGATAACAGGCGGATATTTGCCACTGCGGGAACGGCCGCAATTGTTCTCCAGTTCTTGAGAGCCGCACGCGAGTACATCATCCCGCTCTGGGCGACCGAGAATGGGCTCAGCGGCTCGCAGATCGGCTTCATCTTCGGTGTCTCTTCAACGATCGACTCCGTGATGTTCCCGGTTGTCGGCTATGTCATGGACCGATGGGGCAGGAAGCACGTCGGCGTCCCGGCATACCTGATCCTGGCTTCCGGGTTCGCGTTCATCCCGTTCGCAGACACTTTCGCGCTCCTCATGGCCGTCGGTGTGCTGGTCGGCCTGGGCAACGGGCTGTCGAGCGGCCTGGTGTTGACGATGGGCGTTGACTTCGCGCCGAAGGATAATCCGGGTGAGTTTCTCGGTGTCTGGCGGCTCATCTCAGACAGCGGCGGAGCGTCCGGCCCTGTGGTCATCGGCGGTGTGGCGTCTGTCTTCGCGCTGGGAACGGCTTCGGTGCTGACCGCTGGTCTCGGCGCGGTCGGCGCACTCATCCTGATCGTGTTCGTGCGAGAGACGCTTGTGAAAGAGAGTGGTCTGCCGCCGCCTCCCTGAGCGGGCGAGGCCGAAAAGCCGGGAATTTGGCACAAGAAATAACGCGAATATGCGGTTATCCTTATAGCGAAATAGCGAACATCAATCTGTGAGCGGACCGGCGGCTCCTCAGCCGAGAAAACCGGTGGTCACGAATGTATTTCCACGCACAGCGCCTCCCTTCTAAAAACTGGGCCACAAGCTGGGCCAGAGATTGGGCGAGGGACCGGACAACGATGCTGCTTCTTGAGTAGGTGACAAACGGCGGCCTATTCGCCAACCGGCGGGTCCGCCATCAAGCGCAGGCACACAGAACGTCCCCGCGCCGCACTATCTCTGTCACCAACCACGCCCATCGCCACTATTGGCCCGGAACCGAGTCAGCATGATCTCCGCAGAAAACCTCGAAATGTCTTTCGGCTCGCGCCAGCTCTTCGCGCCTGCCACCTTCACCATCTCAAGCGGCCAGCGCGCCGGCCTCGTCGGCCCCAACGGCGCGGGTAAATCCACGCTGCTCCGGCTAATCGCAGGCGAAATGAAGCCTACCTCAGGCCGTGCGGCCATCACCGGTGGCGAAGTCGCGTACTTGAAACAGGAAGCCGACATCGGCCTCGATGTGCCGCTTCGAGAGGAGATGTGGAACTCTCTCCCCGAGGTTAACGCGGTCCGCCACCGGATCGACGAGATCGAATCGGCAATGACCACGGAGCCGGAGCGGGCAATAGAGCTCTCCAACGAGCTGGACCTGCAGCACGACCGCTTCCGGATGCTTGGCGGCAGCCGGGTCGAGCCGGACATCATGCGCGTCACGAAGGGGCTGGGCTTTACGGCACAGAATATGGACAAGCTGTGCGGCGATTTTTCCGGTGGATGGCGGATGCGCATATCGCTGGCAAAGATCCTGGTCAGACAGCCTCAGCACCTGATGCTGGACGAGCCGACGAACCACCTGGACAGGGCGGCACGGGAGTGGCTGCGGGAAGAGCTTGCCGAGTATCCGGGCACTGTGCTGATCGTGACCCACGACGGGGATTTTCTCGACCACGTGGTGAACCGCATCCTGAGCATCGAGCACGGCCGCGTGGTGCCGTACGCGGGCAACTACTCGCAGTTCCTTGAGGAGCGAGGCGTCCGCGCAGAGCAGCAGTCGACCGCGGCTGACCGGCAGCAGAGGCAGATCGCCCAGAAAGAGCGGTTCATCGAGAGGTTCCGCTCGAAGGCGACGAAGGCGCGGCAGGTTCAGAGCCGCATCAAGATGCTGGAGAAGATCGAGCGCATCGAGAAGCCGGAGACGACGAGCGCGGCGAAGTTCCGCATCAGGTCTTCCGGCCGCGTCGAGCGAGTCGTGCTGAACGTGCGGTCGCTCGGTCACGAGTGGGAGGGCGCGCCGGTGCTGGTGGACGTTGGGCTGGAGGTTGAGCGCGGGCAGAAGGTGGCGCTGGTAGGGCCGAACGGCGGCGGGAAGTCGACGCTGCTGAGGATCCTGGCGGGCGAGGTGCCGCGGACTGAGGGTGAGGTCGTTTGGGCCGAGCGAGCCAGGGTCGGCTACTACGCGCAGCACCAGGATGAGTCGCTGGATAGGCGTGAGACGGTGCTTGGCGAGGTGCGGAAGGCGGCGGGCGATCAGCCGGACGGGACGCTGCGTGGAGTGCTGGGCCGTTTCCTGTTCAGCAATGACGATGTTTTCAAGTCTGTCTCGATGCTGTCAGGTGGCGAGAAGAGCAGGCTGGCACTGGCGAAGTTCCTGATCGAGCCGAATAACGTGCTATTGCTGGATGAGCCGACGAACCACCTTGACGCGGTGACGCGGGATGAGCTGCTGTCTGCGCTGGATGAGTACGACGGTACGATCATCTGCGCGAGCCACGACCCGGCGATTGTGGATGAGATTGCGACGCACGTTTACGCGGTGGAGAACGGCGAGGTGACGCTGGCTGAGGTGCGGCGAACGCAGGTATGAGTACAGCCGCGATGACTCAGACAGGCAACAGCAGTCCAGTACGCCCCCCAGTACGCCCACCGAACACTGTTCCATTCGGATATCGTCCGTCGGCTCTGAACCATTTTGCGAACCGAGCCAACTATCCCGGCTAGAGTAAACTCGCCGACACGGCCGGATCGCAATCTCAAAGGGACACCATGACTCAATCGAATGAACAAGCGTCCAGTGTGCTGGCACAGGCAGGGAAAGTACTCACCCAGATCGCAGGGTACGTCGGGGTGAGGACCATCCAGATCGGCATTCAGTCCGGGCTTCTCGAGGAGATCGGGAGGCACGCGGCCGGAATCACTGCCGAATCCCTGGCACGTGTCACCGGTTTCGACCATCTGTACGTCCAGGTCTGGAGCAGAGCGGCGTACGCAAGCGAACTTCTAGAAGTCGGAGCGGACGAGACGTTCACGCTGGCGCCACACATGTCGGACCTTCTACTGAATCGCGATTTTCCGGGATACATAGGTGGAATTCCCATCGTTCTCGACTCGCCTGAGGTCTTTGATGGCATGGCGGAGCGCTTACCCACGGGTCAGAGAATCTGGTGGGACGAGTGCAGCCACGAATTCATCCAGGCGGTCAGCGGTACCGGCAGGCCCTTCTACACGAGGCTAATTCCAAACGGGCTCAGCCAGGTTCCGGGTCTGACGGAAAAGCTGGAGCGTGGCGCATCCGTCGCTGAACTCGCGTGCGGCGCTGGTGTTGGGCTGGTGAGAATGGCTCACACCTACACCAGGTGCACGATTGTCGGAGTGGATGGCGACCGCTACTCGGTCGAAACAACCAGGCAGCGGATTGCCGATCACGGGATTGCCGATCGGGTTACGCTTCAGCAATCCACTCTGGAGAATTGAGCGCCGAACCCGCAGTTCGACATGGTGTTCATCAACATATCCATGCACGAGTGCCGGGACATTGAGAAAGTGACACAGAACGTGAGACAGGCGCTGAAGCCGGGCGGACATTTCGTCATTTCAGATTTTCCGTTCCCGGAGAATCTTGAGGATCTTCGTACGGTTCCCGCACGGGTGATGTCCGGAATCCAGTATTTCGAGGCGCAGATCGACGACCAGCTGATGCCGACGGCGGATTTTGTTGACCTGCTGAACCGAAACGGTTTCAGTGATGTCGGCGCCCTGGACATTACGCCTGTGCACAACCTGATCTACGGTACGAAGTAAGAATCTGGCCGGAGATTGGATAGCCGTCGCAGGCGCGTGTTCTGCGGCGGCCCTGGGAACGCGGATTCAGGCACGTCGAACTGCTTCTGGCGCTTCGAGTCAGTTGTTTTGCAAGGAAGGCGACCTGACGCTTCCGGTGCTGGCAAGACCCGGCGCCGCCTCCGCCGTTTTCGGGTCAAGCTCGCCAGACTCGGCGAGGCGCTTGAGGTTTTTCACGCGCTTGCGCTCCCGTCGGATGAAGTCGATGCGAATCATCGGATAGAGCAGACAGCCGATGCCGTGAGTCGTGGCGTGAATGCGGATCGAAAAGTTGGCGCCGTCGCCGTTTGGCGCGCACGTAATAGTGCCGGTCCCGCTCACTCCGTGCGAAGCGGTAAAGCTAAAGATGATCGACCTTCCGGGGTCGAATCCGGTCAACTCCAGATGGCCCAGCATCGTCATCAACGGTGCACGGAGCGTCTCGGTCCAGGTCGTGCCGATGCCGATCGGCCCATCGCTCGTCTTCTCTACCGAAACCACATCGGGGTCGATGGCCTCCAGAACATACTTCATGTCGGAGACGATCCGGTAGATATCGTCTGGTGGCCTGCGGATAAAGGCGCTCGCGTCGATAATCATCGCTGGTCCAAATAGCCTGCCGCACCTGGTCGGGACTCGATAGCCAGCGAAATCATACCCGGAGCGACCGCGCAGCGCTGACGCAACGGGGCTTAGCGACTATGCCGCAACCTGCCGCTTCGCCGCCGCCGCCTCCCTGGATAGCGCGTTCAGGCTCTTGCGCATCGGCCTGCCCATGCCAACCTTCTTGACCGCAATTAGAAACGGCGTCAGCGCAGTGCCCCACCAGACCTTCGGCTCGAACCCCATCGACAACGAGACGTTCGTCATCGTCCCCATGCCTCGAACCGTTATCGACTCTGCGAAGTCGTAGGTCGGCTCCTCGCCGCGGACCGCAATCTCCTGGCCCTGGATGAACCGGGTGATGGTTGTCTCCCGTTTCTTGCCTCTCCAGGTGCAGGAGAGCCTGGCGCCAGTCCGCACCTCGCCGTCTAGCTTGACGTCCGTGAGATCAGGCATCCACCGGCTCCAGTTCGACGGATCACCGACAAGCGCCCAAACGTCGGCCACTGACCGATCTATGGCAATCGTCTCTACGTGTTGCATTTCTCCCTCTCTTACAGCGTTTGTACTGAAATAATAGCGGATAAGCTATTAAACGTGAAGATTGATACCACTTTCACGTATGGACTTTCTGGGCGATCATCTATCCGGCACGTTGAGACCGCTGTCCGTGTGCTGCCCCGGCGCTGCTAAGATGCGGGCCGAAGTATCTGACATGAACGGCCCAGACTACGCAGACGGCGCTTGCGGCGCCGTCACGGCAGGCGAATCGCACAGCGGAGCGGCAACACATGACGTCTAAGACATCAGCTACCGAAGCGACGCAGCGCATCTCGTACGTGTCAAATATCGATGCGGACGACCTATTTACGCCAGAGTTCGCGGCGGTCATCTGCGCGCTGCACGACCGCTTCGACGCACGAGTCGATGGTGTGCGTGCGGCACGTGCGGACATGCTGCGCAGGACTCAGAGTGGCGAGCCTCTCAAGCCGCCTCCGCCGTCTGAGGCCACAACCACGGACTGGAAGGTCCCGACTGTGCCGGAAGAGCTGCTCAGGCCCGGCATCGAGATCTCCGGCCCTGCGCATGTGACCTCAATGTTCATCAACGCGCTAAACCCCGGCCCTGACGGGGAGCGCGCCGAGGGCGATCTCGATGACGACGAGGACTCGGCGGGACACACGCTCGAGGACACCGTCACGGCGGCCCGCAACCGTGCGGCGGCGGTCGATCACACGCTGGCTTTCGACAATCCTGAGACCGGCCGTCACTACGAGATCGCGCCCGGCGAGATCCCGTTTTTCATGCACCGGGAGCGGGGATGGCACCTGGATGAGACGGCGTTCGAGATCGACGGCGAGCCGGTCTCGGCCACGTTGCTCGGTACCGCACTGACGCTGTTCCACGCAGGTAAAGCGCACGTCGATCGTGGCCAGGGAATCTACTTCTACCTCCCGAAGACGGAGTCGCCGGCTGAGACGGCGCTGTACCGTGACGTTTTCGACGCTTGCCGTGAGCTCATGCCGCACCTGGAGGACGCCACAATTCGCGGCATCATCCTCGTTGAGTCGCTGCCCGCGGTCTACAGAATGGAGGAGATGCTGTACGCGCTCGGCCCATACGCCGCAGGCCTTAACGCCGCTCGCTGGGACCTCAAGGCGAGCATTCTCGAGTATGTGATGACGGATGCGGCCTCGGTCTGGCCAGACCGCTTCGATGTGGCTGTGCCTACAACGCCGTTCATCGCAAACATCTTCCGCCGGCTCGTCGCAATCTGTGTCAAACACGGCGCCGTGCCTATTGGCGGGATGGCGACTGCACTGCCTTCCAGGGACGAGGAGGTGAACCGCGATGCGGCCGAGGCGATCATGGCGGATAAGCAGTGGGAGGCTGAGCAGGGCTTCATCCGGGCATGGGTGGCGCACATCTACCACATGACTCCGGCGGCAGCCCCGTTCAAGAAGCTGCACGCGGGCGGACTGAACTACACTGCGGGCATGGCGGACCCGGCGAACTTCCCGGTGAGGATCGAGACGCCGCAGGGCACGCTGACCGAAGAGGGGACGCGCCAGAACGTGCGGGTGCTGATCGAGTATGTCGAGGGCTGGTTGACCGGCCGCGGAGCTAAGGGGATCGATCGCCTGGCCGGCAGGCCGGGGACGAGGCCGGCGCTTATGGAGGATTTAGCGACGGCCCGGATTTCGGTCGCACAGATAGCTCAGCGGGTGATCCACGAGTCGGTGGCCGAGGACACGGAGCGCAGGCACGACCTGGCGCTTGTGAGGCGGATGGTGTCGTCAGAGGGCGATGACATCGTGCGTCTCCTTGGAGAGGACGCTGACCCGGCGCAGGCGCGGCGGTACCGGAAAGCGGAGAAGATCGCGCTCAGATGGATTAAAAACTACGTCGACCTGGACTTCCGGAGCCTCGGGACGTACACGCGGGCGGAGCTGGAAGAGATTGCTGCCGGACCTGCGGCGTTTTAGATGAGCACGAGGTGGCGCACATCCGCCCTGTTGACTCTTGCCGCGGTGGTGGCGCTGAATACGGCTTGCCAGCCGACGAGCGTGGTGCTCACAGTGTCGAACGAGTCTGGCATCGACATCGACCTCGTGTACGCCGAGGACTTCATCGACCTCCGCGAGTTCGGGCGTGACTACGGCTCGCTGCGCGTGGGCGATACTGACACATACGCGGGCTGTACGGAGTGCAATGTCGGTCCGGGCGAGGTCTACACACTGGACACTCCGCTGTCGCAGAGGCAATCGGTTGTGCTGGCGGCGCGTGCGGCGGATACGGAGAGGCTGATCTTCATTCAGCGCTACACGTACGAGGAGTTGCGCGCCCTGGAGTGGACTGTGGCGGTGGCGGATATGAGCGGCAGTGGCGGCTGACGCGGAAGCAGCCTGAATGTGGCAGGGACGGCGTCGCACCGAGTCAGCGCACGCGGCTGAGGCGGGCTTTGCCGAGGACCGGCCGCTGTAGCCAGGTGGGCGCAGCTTCGAGAAGTCGAAGCGGCAGCGGCCCCTGTGAAATCTCTTTGTTGTAGTGGCGGACAGCGCGCTTACGGACGGACAAGAAGCGTCGCACATCGTGAGAGCCGGTGACGGGAAGCCGGGACGAGAGTGTCGCGCCTCTGCCCTCCCCGCCTTCGGCCACTCGCCGTTCCCGGGCTTTTACGTCCGGTTTTTTGGCCGGCAGGCTTAGCAGCCTCTCTGCGAGAGAGTTCAGCCACAGCATGGCGCGAGGCCAGGCGAGCGCGTAGACGGCGGC
This sequence comes from Chloroflexota bacterium, assembly GCA_027624075.1. Classification (GTDB taxonomy): domain Bacteria; phylum Chloroflexota; class Dehalococcoidia; order Lucifugimonadales; family Lucifugimonadaceae; genus JAJCYX01. Next base: position 24,668 of record JAQBUH010000009.1, on the reverse strand, counting down.
CGATGGCGCGGCGGCTGCGGCTGCGGCGACGGTGAGCCGGTGACACAGCGCGTGGTCCGGATGGCCGTAGTCGCCGTCCGGCGAGTGCGTCACGATCATCGAAGGCGCTATCTCTGCGAGCTTGCCTTCGATCAGGTTGACGACCGCGCTCTCCGGGGCTGACAGGAGCGCCGGTGAGGCAGGCTCAAGCTGCGGCTCGCCCCGGTCAGGGGCCGGCGAGAAGCGCAGTGAGCTGATCGATTCGACGCCGAGTTCAGCCGCCGCCAACTCCATGCGCGCATAGCGGTCGGCGTCGTCGCCCGGAGCGACGCAAAGCAGGTGGACGCGCCAGCCATCGGCGACCAGCTTCGCTATGAGCGCGCCGGCCAGCAGCGTCTCGTCGTCGGCGTGTGCGAACACCATCAGCGCCGTACCGGAGAGCGCGGCGCCAGTCTGTCCGGTCATGCAGGCGGCCGTTCGCACTCGGTCTTTAAGTCGGCGAGCATCCGTTCTGTCATGCTGCGGATGAGAGGCCGCGGGTAGAAGAGCCGGAGCGGCAGGATCGGGCTTGTGAAGAGCTTGTGATCGGTGACGACGGTGACCGAGGCGCCGGCCGGGTCACCAGCCGATTCTTTGGCCAGTTCCTCCGCCAGTTCTTCTGTGAAGGTGAAGGTGCGGACGGCGGTGACGCTGAGCTTTGTCGACGCCCACGCGACGCTGCGTTCTGGCTGAGTGTCTGTGATGGCCACGTTGAACGGCACGCCCACGCCCGACATGCGGAACTTGAGGTTGATGCGCTGACCCGGTTGCCAGTCGAAGTCTTCGCTGATCAGGACTTCAGGGTCGGCACGCAGGCAGACGCCGCACCACTCGGTCCAGCGGGCGATGTCGGCGAACACCTGCCAGACGCGCTCGCGGGGAGCGTTGATGCGGACTGATGACGAGAGTTCGAGTCTGAACGGGTTCATGTTGACTGCACCACATCTTGACACGCTGGCTGTCCGGTGGCATCTTTTGGCAGCGCTTCTCACTTGCGAATTATTGCAGGAACGAGCTATGGCTATGGCCGCACATCATGATCCAGCGTCGCTGCTGCGTTCCGCAGGGCGAAGAGTAACGAATGCCCGGCTGACTGTGGCATCGGTGTTGCAGCACGGCGTTGAGCACATGAGCGCGACCGAGGTGCTTTCGGCTGTCGAGGCGGCGGGGACGCACATCGACCAGTCGACGGTTTACCGGGTGCTGGCGGACCTGCGGGACTCAGGGCTTGTCGCCGAGTCGAGGTTCGGGTCCGGTGAGGCGAGCTACGAGTGGCTGGCTGGTGCGAACCACCATCACCTGCACTGCACGGAGTGCGGCGAGACGACGCCTCTGCACCACGGGCTGGTAGACGGCTTCGTGGAGTCGGTGAGGGAGCGGCACGGGTTCGAGGCGGATGCGACGCACATGGTGCTGACGGGCGCGTGTGAGCGGTGTCGCGGGTGATCTTGTTGCGGAGGAGCTTCCGGGATTTGTCGTCCCGCGCCCAACTGGCACCCGCTCGCGGGTCGAGGGAGCTTACCGCTCAAACACACAGTTATCCGAGAGATTCTGAGTCAAGCTCAGAATGACAACAACAATCCACCTTCTAGCTCTCTCGCCTGGCCGGGAGAATGATGTCAAGAGAGCCAATCAAGTTCGGCGTGACAGATGCTTTGGGTCCCCAACGATAGAGACATGGAGACGGCATGGCGGGTGAGATAGGTCTGGCGCTGGCCGGCATGGGCATCGGCCTCGGGCTGTGGCACGGCATCGACTGGGACCACATAGCGGCCATATCAGACGTCACGGCGTCGCAGCAGAACCGCGTCCGCAGCGTGGCAATGGGCACTCTCTACGCCGCCGGGCACGCCGCGGTCGTAATAGCGCTCGGCCTGCTTGCGATCTGGGCGGGAAGCACGCTCCCCGATTCGCTCGACCCCCTCATGGACGCACTGGTTGGGCTGACGCTGGTCCTGCTTGGAGTTTGGATCCTGTGGTCGCTTGTCAAAAACCGCGGCCGGCTGGTCCTACGCAGCAGGTGGATGCTGCTTGCCGACTCCGTTCGAAGCGGATACAGGAGGCTGCGGCCACGGCCAGTCCGAGCGGAGGTTCCGGCCGGAGCGGTGGCCGAAGCGGTGGAAGGTCCCCGGCAGCGCAGATACGGAGCGACGGCTTCAACAACTGTCGGCGTGATCCATGGGATCGGCGCGGAGACCGGCACGCAGGCGCTGCTGCTGGCTTCGGCAGCGGGCGCAACTTCTGCCGCCGCGGGCAGCTTCCTGCTGGTGGCGTTCGCAATCGGCCTCGTGGCGTCGAACCTGCTCATCACTGTGGCGTCGACGTTTGGCTTCGCAGCCGGAGTGCGGTCGAGCAGGCTGGTGACGACAGTGTTCGGGGTTTCCATAGCGGCGTTCAGCCTGGTGATCGGCTCGCTGTTCCTCTTCCAGAAAGCGGACATGCTGCCGGGGTTTTTCGCTTAGGGGAGCGACGCCGGCGTCAGGTCAAGCGAACAGCGGAGAACTGTAATCCTGAACTCGATCGCCTCAGCTGAGACCGTTCTCCCCTGCCCGAGCAGAGCCTGAGACGCGGGCGGAGCGTTGTTTTTTCCGTTGGCTTCAGGACCGTCTCAGGCGCTGGCCGACTTTACAAAATCGTGGAGGTCTCGCAGGCAAACGGAGTCCGCCTCCGGGTCTCTGCCATCGACCCAGTCCTTGCGCGCGCCTGACAGCCCCTCGACAGCGCCGGCGGCCACGGTCTGCCTCACCCACTCGTACCCCTGCTCGACGGACGGCAGAAGGTCCCTGCCGGTCATCAGTCCAAGCTGCGCCACCAGCCCGTAGCCTCCCCAGTTGGAAGTGCTGGCGATCACAAGCTTCGTGGTGGTCGTGACGCACGGGTTGTCCGGCAGCTTGGGCGTTCCGGGGATGACATGCCTCAGGTTCCCCATCCCAATCTCGTTGCCGCCGTCGCCGATGCCCACAGAGTGTGGGTGCTGATCGAACAGGTGGTCAATTTTGGCGTTGAACTTTGATATGTCCTCGCCTTTCCAGTTCCGGAACGTACCATCGCCAACGAGACCGGCGCGCTCTATCGAGATGAGCACTGACGGACTGTGGGCGGCTGTTATCGCGTTGGCGAACTGCGAGGACTCGAAGTGCGTCGCAACCGGAAACTCGATCACCTCTGTGTCGCCCGCAACAGTCTCCACAACCAGCTTCGACCACTTATCCGTCACATATGCGACCTCGTAGCCGAGCTTCTTGAGCGCCTCACCTATCGCCACGGCGCCGGGCGGGCCATCGGTCTCTGGCGCATCCGCGTAGACGATATAAAACCCGGTCGCAATGAGCGCCTTGCCAGGCCGGTCGAGCACCTGTTGAGCGGCCTCTTCGACGAAATTGGCAGGCAGGTGCCCACGCAGCGCAGAGATGCCGCGTGTGTCGTGATTCAGGACGATGTCTTCGATTGATGCGTGTGTCATGGTGAGGGAATGTTAGCGCTGGATAAGCGGCCCGGCGACCTCCAGGCGTACCGCACGTCGCTGTCAGGAGCCAGCGCCTCCTCGCTCTGGCTCGGAGCGGCGAACGCAGTCCCCGTCTCTAAATCACCGCCAGGTCTTCGTCTTTCAAGTCGGTTACGAACATATGGCCCGGCGAGTGCGTGATCATCAGCTCCGACTTCGATGCCATTGCGACAGCCTGTGGAGTGACGCCGCATGCCCAGTAGACGGGCACAAACGACTTATCCTCAGGGACCCACGGATCACCAAAGTCGGGCTTAAACGGGTCTCTGATCCCCAGCGCGGCCCCGTCGCCGATGTGGACCGGCGCGCCGTGGACCGCCGGGAAGCGAGAGGTCGCCTGCACCGCACGCACCACCTTGTTCTCTGGCACCCAGCGCTGGCTAACCACCAGCGGACCAGCGAACGGCCCGGCCGGAACGGTCTGCACAGACGTCGTGAACATCGGCACGTTGCGCTCTGTGCCGTAGTAGGGGAGGTCGATGCCGTTGCGCATCAGCGCGTGCTCGAAGGAGAAGCTGCAGCCGAGCAGAAATGTGACGAGGTCGTCCCGCCACCACTCGCTGAGCGTGTCAGGCTCGTCCACAAGGTCGCCGCCCTTGTATATCCGGTAGAGCGGGACATCGGTGCGGATGTCAGAGCCTGGCGCCGAGATCTTCGCCTCCACCTGTCCCGCCTCGATGACCTCGATCACAGGGCACGGCTTCGGGTTGCGCTGGCAAAACAGCAGGAACTCGAACGCCACGTCCCTCGGCAGGATTGCGACATTCGCCTGCACATGGTCGGGCGCCACGCCGGACGTGGGTTGCCTGAAGCCGCCAGCACGTATGAGGCGCCGTACTTCACCTCCGGTCTGCGGAATTCCCGTGGCGGATATCATGGCCTTAACTGCTCCCGCTGAATGCCATTTGGCGACACCCGTTAGTAGAACATGTTCTGCTCGACGCTATCACAATATTACGACGGTATCGATGTGGGAGCCTGTGATACGGCCGGTCCAGGGCGGAAAAACAGGAGATCGAGCATGGCGATCCCTCCCGGCCCGCAGGTCCCGTTCGACAAGGACCGCCCATACGGGCAGCAGCCCGGCTTTGTAAGCCGTAACCTCCTCAAGTTCATCGCTTTCATGTTCATCGTAACCGTGGTGATCGTCGTCACATTTCTGATCGTCGCCAACCTCATCCGGTGAAGGCCGCTAAACGACAGGACAGGGATAGAGACCGGAATCGGTGTCACTTCTCAGAAGACCCGCACACCAGCCCGTTCGAGCCCAGACCCGGACGCCAGGCCGACGCGCGCTGCGCTACTATTGCCCGGTTACTGGCGCCAGGCCACCGGTTACGTCGTCCGGAGCCATGGCCGGAGCGCTGGGTTCTTATTAGGAGTGGCAGTTTCAGTCGTATGCCCTGTATCCAGCTCGAACTCAGCCCTGGCACGCCGCCACAGCAAACCGTTCTTGAACGGTAAGATCCCTCCATCCATCCCGGCTGGCCTGGCCGGCCTGGCCGGGATGACCAAACCACCGAGTCCACTATCGAACGGACATAACCGTATGAAAATCGCCCGCATTGACCAGTTCTCACCACGCCCGCGCACACGCCTGCTCCGCATCACAACAGACACAGGGATCGAAGGCTGGTCAGAGAGCACTCTCGAAGGCAAGCCGCTGTCTGTCCCCGCCACGATAGACGAGTTCGCCGGCTACCTGATCGGCAAGGACCCGCTGCGCATCGAGCACCACTGGCAGCAGATGTACCGGTCTTCGTTCTTCCGCGGCGGCGCACACAACATGAGCGCTATCGCCGGCATTGACGCCGCTCTCTGGGACATCGCCGGCAAGCATTTCGGCGTCCCCAGCTACATGCTCATGGGCGGCAACGTCAGGGACAGGATTCGCGTCTACGCCCACTGGGGAATCCGAGACCTCTCAGACGAGGGTAAAGCAGCATCGAAAAAGCGGCTTGAAATGTTGCAGAAGAAGGGCTACACCGGTTACAAGGCCGGCCCTCCGGGGACCTGGCGGGCGCATGAGCCGCCATCCCGCATTGACGAGTTCGTAGAGATGGCGTTCACGATGCGTGAGTGGGTCGGTCCGGACGTTGAGCTGTGCTTCGACTTCCACGGCAAGATGACGCCTGCGCTGGCGGTCGAGGTGTGCCACGAGATCAAGGGCATGCGGCCGATGTTCGTCGAGGAGCCCGTGCCGCAGGAGAACCCTGACGCGCTCAAGTTTGTGTCGGACCATGTGCCATTCCCGATTGCGACAGGTGAGCGGCTCCTGTCTCGCTGGGAGTTCCGTGAGGTGATTGAGAAGCAGGCGGCGGCGCTGCTCCAGCCTGACGTCGCCCACTGTGGCGGTCCGTCAGAACTCAAGCGCATCGCCAACTACGCTGAGACCTACTATCAGCACATCATGCCGCACTGCGCCATCGGCCCGCTCGCGCTCGCCGCCTGCATGCTGGTCGACGCCGTCGTGCCGAACTTCCTGATCCAGGAGCAGGTGGACGCCGGGCTCGGAAACGGCCTCCTGAAGAAGGAGTGGGAGGTGATCGATGGACACATCCCGCTCTGGACAACGCCGGGACTTGGCGTCGAGGTGGACGAGGCAGAGGCGACCAAGCCCTACGCGGGCGAGCAGTACGGATATCACAGAGAGCTCGGCGGCGAGTACTACCATGAGAACGATAACTCGGTAGCCGACTGGTAAGTGGCCGGCTGGATCACCTGCCGAAACAAAAAAACGGGCGTGCCCTGTAATGAGCACGCCCGTTTAGGTGATCGGTTTGGCTGACCGTTAAGCGGCCTTCTCAAACGATACCGGCTGAGGTGAAGCCTCGCCAACGGTAGCGGCATCGTCTTCGCGGCGGTACATGGACCATGCGGTCCAGCCTGCGAACAGGGCGCCCATGGCCGCTATTGCCAGGCTCAGGCCTGACATGAGCCGGAGTTTCGCCGCGCCTGAGTTCATCTTGGCCTCAAGGCGTGCGTCAGCGGCCTGCGCAACCAGCGCCAGGCCCTTAACCGCCGGGTCGACACGTCCATACAGGGCGACGGTGCCGTCCATGTGGTTATCCGTGGCCGCGGCAACATCCCCGGAGGCAGCAAGCCTCATCGTCTCGGCGAAAGCGGCGTTCATCACCGCCAGGCCCTGGTCAGAGGCGGCAAGCGCCTGGTTGATCTGTGAAATCCCGGCGGCAGACAGCACAGCCTTGCTGGAGTTGTACAGGTTGATCGAGCCGTCGTAGAAGCCCTGTGACTCGTCAGGCGCCTGCCCGGTTGCCGCAAGAGCGTCGGCGCCCATCGCCTGGAACCACGCGAGCTCAAAGTCGGCGGCCGCTTTCGACAACGCGCCGACCGTAACCTGGGCGTCAGAGGCCTCGTTAAGGTCGCCTGCGGCAATCATCGAAACGATGGCCGCAGCCGCCAGCATCCCTGTGACAGCAAAAACGGCGATCGGGTTCCGCCACTTTGTCCAGATAAACATATTTTACCTTCGTCCTCGTCTAGTGACCCGTCCTGAAAACACTCACAGGGAGGCCGTTTGCCGGCCTGGGCCAGCGTGGCCTAGCATGTGACCTTTGTTGCAGTAAACCGCAGGCACACCTTCCTCAATAGAGCGGATTCGCCTAACGGCGTCAGGGAATAGCACAGCCGGTATCGTGGAATACCCGAATACACCCCGGTTGCTCCGAGATGGATTACGACGCGGAGATTGGCAAATGGTTGGCGCCAACCATTCGTTCAAGGTGTGCAAAACGGAGGCTGAGAGGCCGGGACCAGCGCCGTTACCGACCCCGAAGTATCCGGTCGTCCCCGCGCCTGATCGTTACGCCCCGGCGATCCAGCTCTTCCAGGAACGCCAGCACGTACTTTCGGCTCGACCCGAATAGCTCTCGCACCTCGTTGATGTTGATCTGGCCGCCGGTCCCGGCGTGTTCAGCGACACGCTTCTGCATATCGCTGAACGCCGAGCCCAGGAAGACGACCTCACCCGCCCTGACCACCTTGCCCTGGCTTTCCAGTCCGGCGAGCAGTTCCGGGTCGAGAGGTGAGCCGGTTGGCGGCGAGTACGGGTCGGCCGCCAGTGACGCCAGGTACGCTTCGACTCGCGCCTGCTGCTCTGAGCTCAGGTTGACCGTGTGAGATGGAAGCCAGAGCAATGCGCCGTCGTGTATGAGCACGCCCTCCTGCGAAAGCGTGTTGACAACGCGCAGGAAAGGCCCGGCCTTGAGCTTGAGCCTGTTGCGGAGCTCTTCCCGTGGCATCCCCACACGCAGCGGGAACGAAGAGTGATAGCCGGACAGTGCGTTCTCCGCGGCCGACCTCACGGCCGCCCAACCGGTGGCCGAGTAGAACAGCGGGGCATCGTCCGTGCCGATATCGACAGCGTCCTTAGATTCGACAAGCTGTTTCAGCAGATCTCCGGCTTCGCTCTCTGACATGTTGGTTTGCCGGCCCAGCTCTGCAACTGTTGCCGGCTCGACCGATCGCAGGGTCTGAAGAGCCGCACTCTCGCCAGAGCCGCTTGCAAGCGTCTCCAGTTCCGCAATCACTGCCGGGTCGTTCCTGCGGTGGCGTGCCGCTCCCGGCGCCAGCACAACCCCACCGGCCATGGTGTCCTGTGTATCCCGCAGAATGAACCGGTCGCCCCGCAGCATCGGGAGAGTGCCTGTTGTCCGCAGTTGCACCCAGCCCGACTCTCCCGGCGCGATCTCATCTCCCTGCAACAGCCTCACTGTGACCGCCGCCTCGCTGCTTCCGGCGAACAGCAGCAGCCTGTGGTTGTGCCGGACGGGGCGTGGCGCTGCGCCGATGACGCGCAGTGACGCGTCGAATGCGTTCGACGGCTTGAGCCAGCCGGGGAGTGTCAGCAGATCGCCGCGCTCTATCTCGTGATGCTCGATGCCGCTCAGGTTCACAGCGACCCGGGTCCCCGGCAGCGCCTCGTCGAGAGTTGTCTGATGCGACTGCAGCCCGCGGATGCGTGCCCGCCTGCCGCCCGGCAGCAGTTCCACCTCCTGCCCTGTCCGCAGCCTTCCGCCGTTCAGCGTCCCCGTCACCACAGCGCCGAACCCTGACATGGTGAAGGCGCGATCGACCGGAAGACGAGGACGGCCAAGGTCGGCGTGAGCGTTGAGACGGTCCAGTTGCTCATCGATGGCGAGCAGCAACTCAGGGATGCCTTTGCCGGTCTCCGCTGACACTGCGACGAGCGGAGAGCCTTCCAGCGTCGTGCCTTCGAGCAGCTCTTCGGCATCCGTTGACACAAGCTCCAGCCAGTCGTCGTCAACGAGATCGGCCTTCGTGATGACAGCGATTCCCCGCTCGACGTTCAGCAGGTCTAGGATGGCGAGGTGCTCTCGGGTCTGCGGCATCACGCCCTCGCCCGCGGCGACGATCAACAGCGCAAGGTCGACGCCGCCGACGCCCATCAGCATGTTGCGCACGAACCGCTCGTGGCCAGGCACATCGACGATGCTGATCTCACGCCCGGAAGGCAGCGTCACCCACGCAAACCCGAGTTCGATGGTCATCCCGCGCGCCTTCTCCTCCTTGAGGCGGTCCGGGTGGATGCCGCTCATAGCCTGGATGAGGGTGGACTTGCCGTGGTCTACGTGGCCTGCGGTGGTGATGACGAACATGGCAGTCAGTGTCGCGCTACAATCCAGAAAAAGTACGGTGGGAGACCCGTTTCAATGGCAAACGACGGTACTGACGGCAAAAATGAAATACTGACCACATTTATTAACCTGTTGTTTGCAGCTGCAATGTCCATAGGTCTTAGTTCAGTAGTCAATGGCGGTGTCTGGTTGAAGCCTTCCGCAGATTCATCCTTTCAACATCGTTACTTACTAGAAATACTAGTCGCATCCTACACCGGTACTCTTATTATATTAAGCTGGATTGGTTACAATATTTCAGTAAAATAAAATCAGTTAATACTTAACGGGTATCTAAGCATGACTCGATTTTTCGTAGATGTTATCGTATTATTAGTTTATGCGATAATGTTTGCAAGGTTTGATAGTATATTGTTTGTCGGCACCGCAAGTTTGATTGTGCTTGCGATGTACACTGTTTGGGATGTTTTCGCATATTTGGAACGGCGAAGCTACAATTACCGATCATGGAGTACATCTGATTTTGGTAAAGCGATCTCGATATCTGCTATAACTACCATATTGGTATCGATATTTTGGGCATTAAGATTCTTTGTAATACCTGTCGGCTCATATGACCCTTGGAACGATTACTCGCTCATAGCTATATTGTTCGTCATTATTGCAGGGTACAGAATCAGTAAATATTATTGTACATCTTGGGCTACGCCGGGTGAGCATGCAGCAAGCAACCGGATAAGCAAGGCATGCAGCTACTGCGACCACTCGTACACGGATTGATATCGAAATAGAACGATTAACAACCGCCATCACAACCTACTACGATTAAAACTGCTTTGAGTAATGGCAAGCAAAATATCGAGGACCTAATCAAAGACATTAATTCCGCGATTACAGAACTATCAAGTAAGCAACCGGAGCCATCTAATGATGGTCAATCATGACGATACGCTGGATCGCAGTTTATGACACTAGGGTGTATTTGTAAAATCGCGCGTTGTAGAAAAATGGGAAATAAGAATATATGAACGTTAATGCACTAAAAATATATGTTGCCGGGCCGTATTCAGCGCCAACATTGGATCTGATAGAAGCTAATGTTGATCAAGCTATTGATGTTGGAATTAAACTGTATCGCTTGGGGCATTTACCATACGTGCCACATCTCACACATATGATCGACTTGAGGGGAGAGAAAACCGGGGACAGGCTGGAATGGGAAGATTTCATACGCTGGGATATGCCATGGCTGGAAGCTTCCGATGCTTTACTCCTACTTGGGCACTCAAAGGGAGCAGATATTGAACTGGCTCGAGCGATCGAGCTCGGCAAGCAGGTTTTTTATGATCTAAGTGAAGTGCCAGTGGTTCCTGCGGAGAACCGAGTCAGCCTTCCGACTGTTGACGTCACTCACTAAGTAACTATCTCAAAAACCCGTAACGAAATCTCTTGGCCTATTGAACAGGGGTATCCGAGCGTGACTTCCAGCAAAGGAGGTCACACATGGGTGAGAAGGATCGCCTTGACACAATATGGGAAGTCCCGGACGAGTTGTGGGCTGAGGTAGAACAGCTTCTAAAATGAGCTGGACCCGCCGGGGAGGCGTGGACGGCCACGAGTCGACGCAAGGCGTGCGCTGAATGGGATCATCTACCGCCTGCGGAGCAGTTGCCACCGGCTCCGCCAGTTCCTTCAGTTGAATCAACCACCTGCCGAAGGAGTTCGGGGACGACTCGTCAGTCCATCGCACTTTTCAGAGGTGGATAGAGAAGGGTGTGTTCGTAAAGGTGTGGGCGGTGCTCGCAGGGAACTGCGACGAGTTGGGCGGTGTGGTCTGGAAATGGCAATCTGCGGACGGCTCTCTGGGTAAGGCCCGTCAAGGGGGGGCTTGTTGGGCCGAACCCCACGGACAGGGGCAAGAGCGGGACGCGGGGCACCCGCGGCAGCGGGTCGAGCATCCTTGTTGACGGCGATGGCGGGCCGCTGAGCGTTGTGTTGGCAGGGGCCAACGTGAATGACCACATGCTCCTGTGCAGCACTATAGAGCAGGTGGTCTTAGAGCGGCCTTCGTCCCGTCAGCACCTCTGCCTGGACAAGGGGTATGACCACTGCAAGTTGGCGAAGCCTCCACGCACGGGGAGAGATCGGAGCCCTGATCAACGGCTACGTCCCACGTATCAGGAGGATCGGGGATGAGAAGCTGGATGCCAGAGGCAAGAAGACCAGGAAAGCTCGGCGCTGGGTTGTGGAGCGCACATTCGTATGGCTCTCAAAGTGCCGCGCCATCCTCGTCCGCTACGAGAAGAAAGCCTCTAACTATCTCGGTCTGCTCCAACTGGCCTGCGCCCTCATCTGGTACCGCCGCTATCACCGGCTCGCAATTTTGAGATAGTTACTAAGAGTCTTCAGCCGCCGCCACGAACCTGCCGAACACCTCGTTGCCCAGCAGTCTGCCCGCTGGCGAGAGGCGGATCCCGGTCTTGTCTGCCTCCAGCAGTCCCTCGTTGGACAGGGCGTCGATCTCGGTTGCGAACACGTCCCGCAGCGACCTTCCGAACCGCTCACGGAACGCCTTCTCGCTCACGCCAACGTCCAACCTGAGACCCATCATCATCGTCTCTGCCAGCTCAAGTTGAGGCGTCGTCTCCTCGACAAAGTCCACAGGGCCGTCATTGACCATATTCCGCAGCACGTCGGGAAGCACTTCGGGGAGCTCCGCCCGGCGCGGAGGCGAGCCGGCAAGCGCCAGCTTACTGGCGGCGCCGGTGACACCTGCCACGCCGGGGTCGATGCCCAGCGACCTGATATACCAGCGAGGGGAGCGCATGTCCGCAAAGCGGTAGCCGAACAGCGACGAGTGAGCGCCCGGACCCAGGCCAAGGTACGGGCCGTTCTCCCAGTAGATCAGGTTGTGGCGGCTCTCCCGGCCCGGCAGCGCCCAGTTTGATATCTCGTAGTGCCTGAACCCGGCTGCCGACAGCGTCTCCTCTGCCGCGAGGTACATGTCGGCAGCAAGATCGTCGTCCGGACGCGCCGTCCTGCCGAGCCGCACATCCGCCTCTAGCGGCGTCCCACCCTCAAGCTGCAGTCCGTAGAGCGACACATGGTCAGGCTCCAGCGCCATCGCCTGGTTGAGCGAGTCCTGCCACTGCGCAAGTGACTGCTCTGGCAGACCGAACATCAGGTCGAGCGAGCGGTTTTCGAACCCGGCGCCGCCCAGCAGCCGGAACGACTCCACGGCCTGTGCCGCGTTGTGCCTCCGGCCAAGCAGGGTCAACAGCCTGTCGTCGAAGCTCTGGACACCCATCGAGACGCGGTTGAACCCCGCCGATAGCCAGGTCTCCGCCCGCTCCGGCGTCGCGTCCCCGGGATTCACTTCCATGGTGACCTCAGCGCCGTCCACCAGGGGAAAACCGTCTGACAGTGCTTCCATCACTCGCCGGAGATCGCCCGCAGGTATGTAGGAAGGTGTTCCGCCTCCGAAGAAGACGGTTGCCGCCTCTCGACCGGGTATCAGTGCCGCCCACCTGCGCGCCTCTTCGCAAAGTGCGTCAACGTAAACGGGAATGAGCGCCTCTATCCCCGAGTACGTGTTGAAATCGCAGTACGGACACTTTGTCTCGCAAAATGGGATGTGCACGTACAGTCCCAACGGAGCGTGCTCTGGCCGGGCCAGCCGGGCCGGTCGAGCTAATCCAGAAGGGAGTTCAGACGGGCGCGTCAAACATCACCCGCCTTGGTTAGCTGCCCGGAGTCCACAGCTTGCTTGTTGAGCCGTCCTGTTTTGGCGGTTCCGGCGGTGCCTGGCCCGGCCTCCGGCCCCTGGCGTCACCCTCTTCGGCGGCACGCCTGGCCGCATCGTTGACCTGTCGAATCCACCGCTCCAGCGCGTCCAGCTCAGGTGGCGAGACCAGGAACCGCTCCACGCCGTCGGGGAGTTTCAGGTCCGTGGAGCCGCTCAGGATCAGCGCAGCCTCACCCTCCTGTAAGGCTTTCTCAAGCCGTTCGTCCAGCTGGCGCTGACGTCGCATCGCGGCATCCTGGTATGAGGCGGAAACGGCGTTTGCGACGCCCTGGCTGATGAAGCCGACAGACAGGCAGCGACCCCAGTCGATCACTTCGCTGAAAAGTTCAGCGTCCTCGTACTCATCAAACCGTGCTCCGGCGTCGACTCGCGTTTTGACCATTCGCCACGCCTGCGTGTTGGTCTGCTCAAGCATCAGCAGCGCGTCAGCACCCTTGCCGAGGACGCCCTCAGCAAAGATCCGCTTGACGACTCCGGCCTTCGCCTCAAGTCCCGATATCTGCCTGTCGACCGCGGTCCAGTAGGCGTCGAATAGCTTCGTGAAACCTTCCGGCGCCTGTGGCGACGGCTGGATGAACGGAACAATGTAGACCTTGCGCCGTGTTAGCAGGTCGCCCTTGTCTGAATCAGACAATACACTCCGTCCTTCTCACTCTGGTTTATTGCCCGGTTTTGGCCCGGTTTTAGCACACTCAAGGGCTGGCTCTTTTAAGCGAGGTCCAGGTGTCAGTCTGAAAATTGCCGGGAATCAGCCTATCGCCTCACACCGAGAACAGGAAGTTGATGATGTCCCCGTCCTGCACAACGTATTCACGGCCCTCCTGCCGCAGCGAGCCCTTCGTCCTGGCCTGCGCCATGCTCCCCGCCGCAATGAAGTCATCGTAACCGACGGTCTCGGCGCGGATAAACCCGCGTTCGATGTCCGAGTGGACCGCGGCCGCAGCGCGAGGCGCAATCGTCGACTCCGCAATTGTCCACGCTCTCACCTCGTCTTCACCCACTGTCAAGAACGATATCAGCCCGAGCACGCGGTAAGACAACCTGATCATTCGCCGGAGGCCTGACTCGCCCGCATCCAGCCCTGAGCGCATCTCAGCCTCTTCTTCGGGGCTCATCTGCGCCAGCTCCTCTTCGAGCTTGCCGCACAACGCCGCTCCGCCGGACTTATTGCCTGACAGAAGCCCTTCCAGTTCCCGTTCCAGCTCGTCCGTCCGCCCCAGGTCCGCCTCGCCAACGTTCAGCGCCACCAGCAGCGGCAGTCTGCTGATCAGGAATGTGTCAGATATCGCGCTCAACTGTTCGTCTGTGTATGAGCGGTCCCGCGCCGCAGTGCCGCTCTCCATCTCTTGCTGGATAGCGCGGAGCACCTCGATGTTCTTCTCCGCCTGCACACGCTCCTGCGACTTCATCCCCTTCATGCTCTCCTTGACGCGCTCGATGCGGCGGTCAAGGAGCGAGATGTCTGCAAACAGCACGTCGAAGTTCACCTTTTCGACATCGCGCCTGTGGTCGATAGACCCGAGGACGTGCGGAACGGATGGATCTTCGAAGGCTCGAACAACGTGCAGAAGCGCGTCAACACGCTGCAGTTGGCCCAGCGCCTCGCCGGTGAACAGGTCTGCGCCACCATCTGTGTGTGATCCGGGCAGGTCGACATATGTGACCTCGGCTGGCACCGTCCGCTTCGGCTTGAAGATAACGGTCAACTTATCGAGCCGCTCGTCCGGCACATGCGCAACACCGATGTTGGCCGAGCGTTTCCCGCCGAAGCTCCCGGACGCCGCTTTTCCGCGTGTCAGCGCGTTAAAGACGGTTGTCTTACCACTTCCGGGCAGGCCGATAATTCCGATTCTCATGCGTCTGTTTTCAGGTCCGCGGTCAGTCCGGGGTGGCGCCAGGGCACGCTGGTCATATCAAACGTGCGCGCTCAGGCAGAGGTCAGACTAAAAGGATATGCCAGCCCTGAGCGCGGGGCTACTCGCGGTCGACGTAACGGTACTTGCCGTCGATGGCGTCCGGCCCGTCGTCGCCATCCGGGTCCCGGCCGTGAATAAGCTCTGACACAATCTTCCTTGGTGAGAGCATGACGAACAGCGTGAGCAACACCGCGGAGACGATCACATCGTCGATCTGGCCAAACCCCAGTTTATAGTCTCGTAGAAGATCAACGGGCGAGAGCACATAGATTACGGCCGCCAGCGGCATGACCTTCAGGAGAGGGAACACGCGTCTGTCCCAGAACAGTAGCCATGAGACGCGCAGCAACTGCCCGACGAAAGGCACCATCAGCAGCAGTCTCACCAGCATTGCGCTATCACCCTTTCAGGCTACAAGCTTAACCTGTTTGGCCGGGTTGGCCGGCCGCGCCGCCCGCGGTCCAAAACCCGCTCCTCTGCCGCTCCGCCTTGGTATGCTCGCCAGGGCGCCGGCGCCTGCACGTCACCAGCAGGTTAGCTGCCAGAATGGACTCAACGGAGCATCCACTTGATCAGAGTCTTTCACGGCGACGACGGTTTCTCAATTAGCGAAGTTGTCCGGCGGACACGCCTGTCTGTCGGCGCGGAAGAGCTGCGCGACTCGAACACGACGCTCCTCGAAGGCAATTCGTTCAAGCCGTTCGACATCATCGCCGCGGCCAGCACGCTGCCGTTTATAGCTGACCGCAGGCTTGTACTGGTCTACGGACTGCTCGGGTCGATGGATGGCCGGGACAACAAGCGCGGCGCCGAATGGGACAAGTTGCCCGCCATGCTCGCAGACCTGCCAGGGACCAGCGACGTAGTGTTCGTTGAGTCGAAACCGCTGCGCGCCAACGCCCGCGGCGTCAAGGCTGCGGGACCCGGCGCCGAGGTCAGGGAGTTCAGCGCACCTCGCGGCCCGGCGCTTGAGGCATGGGCGCGTGACCGCTTCACGCGCTACGAGGCAACGGCGACACGCGATGCAATAGCGAGGCTCGTCTGGCTGGCAGGCGGCGACCTGCGGCTTCTGGACAGCGAGATCGGCAAGCTCGCGCTCTATGCGGGCGAGCGCGAGGTGACGCAGGCCGATGTCGACGAGATGGTGGGCGAGGCCAGGGAGGCGAGCATCTTCGCGGCGGTCGATGCCGTCCTGGAACGGAGACCCGGCGTCGCCATGCGCCTGATGTACAGCCTGCTTGAGGGCGGGACCTCAGTCTCCTCAATCATCGCTATGCTCGCCAGGCAGGTCCGGCTTGTGCTTCTTGCAGGCACCCTCCGGGCAGGCAATGTTCCCCAGCAGGAGATCGGCACTCGTATCGGGGTCACGAACCGGTACGCGCTGGAGAAGACGCTGGGGCAGACATCTCGCTTTGGCAAAGACTACCTGGCGCAGGTCCACCGAAGGCTCCTGGACGCCGACCTGGACATCAAGACAGGTAAGCTGGATGAGCGCCTGGCGCTTGAGATACTGGTCGGACGGCTGTCAGGATCATGAGTCTGACCCAATCACCTGACCGGTTGTCCGCAAACCCTGAGCGTTCTCGCGTGCGTAATGAAGAGGCAGTGGGCGCCGGGGCCAGGAAGATCAAATCGGCCGGTCAAGCCAGGAACATCAACGAATGTGTGCCGGGACACGGGACAAATTGAGCGAATGAGACTGATTGTTCCGATACTGGCAACATCGCTGGCGCTACTGGCAGTGGCTTGTAGCGGTGAAAACTCAGGCGAGCCCACGCCTGATGGCAGTACAACCGCACCTGCTCCAACCGAGACGGCTACGACCGGGTCGACTCCAACCCCGGCGCCCACGGCAACCCAGCTTCCGCTGCCAACGCCAACGCCGCCTGCTGAGCCGGTTTCGGACACCGAGAGCGTGAACCAGTACACGCGCGCATACAGTCTCCTTGCCTCCGGTGACTACGATGAGGCGCAGCGCCAGTTCACCACCGTCGTCCAGCTTGAGCCGGGCTTTGCTCACGGCTGGGACGGCATCGGCCAGGCTCTGATGTTCCAGGGCGAGTTTGAAGAGGCGATGTACTACCTGGACAAGGCGATCGAGCTCCGGCCGACACTCGCCACCGCATACTCGCACCGCGCGCTCGTCAGGGTGAGCCTGCAGGACCCCGACGGAGCGCTACGCGACGCGAGACAGGCGCTCAGGCTTGATGACGGACTGGTTGACCCGTACATCGTTATCGGCCGGGTTAGCGCCTCCAACGGTGACGCGGCGGAGGCGCTGGCAAGCTTCGACAGGGCGGTCGAGATTGCTCCTGACGACGGCGGCGTCTACTGGTGGCGCGGCAGGTTCTGGCGCGATGTTGTACAGGACTTTCAACTTGCGCTCAGCGACTTCAACCGGGCGATAGAGCTAGACCCGGCAATTGCCACGATCTACCTGGACCGGGCGATTTTACTTATCCAGGGAAGGGTCGACCTCGACCTGATTCGCGCCGACCTCGACGAGGCGATCTCGCTCTCACAGGATCCGCGGCTGCCAGCGGTGATTGCGCGGGCCGAGGAGCTGCTGGCGTTCGTCGACGACATCGAGGCCCAGGCACAGGCGGCAGGCGGCTAGCTCAGCGGCGGGCCGCCGACCGGCCCTGTCACCTTGCCTGCAGAGTCGCGTATCTCCGTCTCAGGCATGAACACCGCCCACGCGAACCAGAAGTGGTTCTGGTGGATCACCTGCTCCATGGACTTGCCTGCGAGCGGGCCGGAAATGGCCTTTCCGGTCTGGCTCCACACCGATCCGGTCTCCTCATCGGTGATTCCCTGCTCTCCCAGCGTAAACGTCAGCGTTTGGCCGTCCATCTCCCTGTTGAACACCGTGCTCGACCCTGATGTCTGTTCACGTAAGCTGTCGTCAAGGAAGGCCGAAAGCGTGCCGTCATCGAAGAACGCCACGAGGTCGACCCCACCGACCGTGTCGTTGATGACCTGGGCCTCCTTCAAGAATGGCCACGGATAAGCCACGCTTTCTTCACCGCTCTTGACGGTCAGCACGCGCGCGTTCGCCGGCAGACGAGAGTCAACGGGGCCGTCGAAGGCGAAAGGGTTCGTGTCGACACTGTCGTAGCCCGCGTATGGCGGCTGGTCGTACGACCGGATCTCCCGGCCCGACGAGTCGACCACGCGGAGCAGCAACTTGCCGTCTGGGTACTCTGCCAGGAAGGTCTCCCACGCAATGATCGGCGAGGGCACCTGCGTCAACGTCTTTCCCGCCAGTTGACCGACTATCGCCTCACCGGTGATCTGCTGCCACCAGGACTCCGTCTGCCGGTCCCACATCACGAGGTCACTGTTGCGCAGGTTTCCGCTCGTGCCGAAGGTCAGCTCGTGCCCTTCAAGCGTCCTCTCGAAAGCGACAGCCGTGTTGCAAAGCGGGCAGAACGTGATGGTTAGCGGCTCACCGCCAACCGTGTCGTTCACGATCTCCTGCCACATCAGCATCGCCAGCGGATACGCCCTGGCATCACCGTTGACCTTCACAGTAATCACCGGCTCGCGGGCCCGCATGTAACCTGGCGCCTCGCTGGCAAGGGCGAACAGCGGGTCGTCGACAGGCGTGATGCGGTCTCGCGGCAACAGGTTGCTGATCTCGGTGAGATCTACCGTCCGCTTGTTGAAATCGGTAAACCAGTTGTAGTTAAGCTGATGGCGCTTCGCCGCACTCTCTTCCAGACCGTCCAGGCCGGTCAACGTCACCGGCCCCGTAGGACTGACGAAGAGCGGGTCGATACCTGCCGGGAGCTCGCCGCCGCCGCCGTCCGGTGTTGCGGCCGGACTCGCGGCGCCAGTGTCCTGCGTAGCGGGCGGCGTATCAGCCGGCGTGGCGTCTGGCAGCAGCGTTGAAGGCGGGCTCGTGCGAGGAACAGTAGACGACGTGGCGGTCGGAGCCGGGCCGTCCCCGCTCCCACAGGCGACCGCGATCGTCATCGCCGCGGTCAGCGCGCCGAGCATCAGCCGACGCCTTCCCGGGTTCAGTAGCTGGCCAATCTGGCGTTTCTGGGTCTGCATTCTGTCACGCGCTCCACATGCTTCAGGGGTTGTGCTGAACATAAGATGCCTGAGAGCGGCAAGCGACGCGAAACGGTCTTGATGATTCGTTGAAGATTCCGGAGTTGAGTCAAGACGAACACACGGCCCGGCGCGGCAAAGCGCGGCGGAACACCCGGAAATCTGCCCGTAAATCCGAAGTTACAGGTCAGACAGCGCCCGGAACGTGTTCACCATCTCGACAGCGGCGTCGGCGTAGTCTTTGGCGTGCTGGATGCGGACCACTGCCTGATCGGTGCTGTATGTGGTAAGGACGCCAAAGATCACCGGTTTGCCGGTCTCTTCGGCAACGCGAGCGACACCGCCTGAGGCAATCGTCGCAACGTGCTCGAAGTGCGCCGTCTCGCCATTAATCACGGCGCCAATGGCGATCACCGCGTCGATATCGTCCCGCTCCGCCAGCTTCTTCGCCGCAAGAGGAAGCTCAACCGAGCCCGGCACATGAACAACTGTTATGGCGGCGGCGGCGACCCCGAGCTCCTCTAACCTGGCAACACAGAGTTCCAGCATCCGGTGTGTCACGTAGCTGTTGAAGCGCGCCACAGCGACGCCGACTCTGACGCCTGCGCCTTCAAACGCAGGGACGATTTCGCGGGCCACTAGTCGCCTTCCCCGATGATGTCCAGCATGTGGCCCATCTTCTCCTGCTTCGTCCGCAGGTAGCGGTGGTTCTCCCGGTTTGGCTCGACCACCAGAGGCACCTGCTCCACCATCTCCAGCCCGAAGCCTTCCAGCCCAACGATCTTCTTCGGGTTGTTTGTCAGGAAGCGGAACCTGCGCACGCCGAGGTCGCGCAGGATCTGTGCTCCAACGCCGTAACGCCGCAGGTCCATCGGGAAGCCGAGCTTCTCGTTTGCCTCGACAGTGTCCAGGCCTTCGTCCTGCAAACGGTAGGCGCGCAGTTTATTGATTAGGCCGATGCCTCGCCCCTCCTGGCGCATGTAGACGAAGACGCCTTCGCCCTCTTGCTCGATCATCTGGAGCGCTTTGGCCGCCTGCTCACCGCAGTCGCAGCGTGTGGAGCCGAACACGTCTCCGGTCAGGCACTCCGAGTGGACGCGGACGAGGACTGGCCTGCTGCCGTCGATGTCGCCCTTCACCAGCGCGACGTGCTCATCCGGGTCGACGAAGCTCCGGAAAGCGATGGCCCGGAACTCTCCCCACAACGTCGGCAACCGCGTCTCCACAAGCCTCTCGATCAGCTTTTCGTGCGATAGCCGGTAGGCGATGATGTCTGCTATCGAGACGACCGGGATGCCGTGTTTGCGTGAAATCACTTCGAGTTGAGGCCGACGCGCCATCGTCCCGTCCGGGTTCATGATCTCGCAGATCACAGAGGTCGGAGACTTGCCCGCCAGCCTGGCAAGGTCCACCGAGCCTTCTGTCTGGCCAGCCCGCACAAGCACGCCGCCATCCTGGTATCTGAGCGGAAAGACATGCCCCGGCTGGACGAGGTTTCCGGCGCCCGCCTCAGGGCTCGCAAGGAGCTGGATCGTGCGGGCACGGTCGGCGGCGGAGATCCCGGTCGATATGCCCTCTGCGGCATCGACAGACACGGTGAACGCCGTGCCATGCGCAGACGTGTTGTGCTCCACCATCATCGGCAGCTTGAACCGCGCCAGGTCGTTGCTCGTCATAGGCACGCAGATGAGGCCGCGGCCTTCCAGGGCCATGAAGTTGACCGCCTCGGGCGTGATGTCCTCCGCCGCCATGGCGAAGTCGCCCTCGTTCTCGCGGTCTTCGTCATCGACAAGAATCACCATGCGCCCGGCGCGATACGCTGCAAGCGCGTTTTCTACCGCGCTGAAGGCGTCCCTGTCATGGGAACCGAGCATGTCTGCCACTTCTGTCCGCGCTTTCTGCACAGGAAGCCTGCCGCTTCCGGTCTCCGCCTAAGCGGTGTCACCAGTCTGTCCAAGGTGTGGTTGGACGAACTTCTCAACGTACTTGGCGGTCACATCGACCTCAATGTTCACTCCGCTGCCAACTTCTCGCTCTTTCAGAGTGGTGTTTTCGAGCGTGAACGGGATGATAGCCAAAAAAAAACTGTCTGCAGTCACCCTGGTGACGGTCAGGCTCGCCCCATCGACCGATATGAAGCCCTTCTCGACAATGTACTTGAGTATGGCTTCAGGGCATTCGATCTCGAGCCACACCGAGTTGCCGTCGCGTTCCATCGATCTGATCGTACCGGTCGCGTCCACATGTCCCTGGACCATGTGGCCGCCGACACGGTCGCCATACGAGAGTGCGCGCTCAAGGTTGACACCGTCT
The DNA here is from genome assembly GCA_027624075.1 of Chloroflexota bacterium. GTDB lineage: Bacteria > Chloroflexota > Dehalococcoidia > Lucifugimonadales > Lucifugimonadaceae > JAJCYX01. The sequence continues at coordinate 3,434 of JAQBUH010000009.1, read as the reverse complement.
CCAGGCTTGAGGCTGGAGAAGTTTGATCTGTTGACGGTCTCGGGCACTGTGTCGACCGAGAACGAGTTGTCATCCTTCTCAATGACAGTGAGGCAGACACCGGCGACTGAGATGCTGTCCGACACGCGGAGGTCGCTGAGGACATTCTTCGCCTCGATGACGAGCCGTTGCATGTCATAGGACCTGACTCTGCCGACCTCTTCGACGATTCCGCTAAACATGGACTCCGCTCATGGTCACGCACCGGGTGTGAATCGTATTGTCGTCCCGCACTCTCTCCAGCATATTCTCTATGCGCCCAATATGATTGTTGCGTGATGCCGCGACGTACGCGTCGCAGTAACCCGTTCGACCGCGTACGCCTGTGCCGCCCACAGAGAACAACGATTGCTCCAGATAGACATCATCACCCTGTTCCCCGAGATGTTTGCCGGACCGTTTTCGGCGAGCATTGTTGGCCGCGCGGTAGAGGCGAGGCTGGTCGAGATCGAACTCCACCAACTCCGTGACTTTGCCCACGACCGGCATCGGACCGTTGACGACACACAGTTCGGCGGCGGCCCAGGGATGGTCCTGAAGGCGGAACCTCTGCTGGAGGCGGTGGCGCATGTGCGGAGCCTCCGTGGCGTTAACGGGCCGAACGTGGTCCTGCTCTCACCGCAAGGTCGGACGCTAACCCACCGCAAGGTGGCGGAGATGAGCGGCCATGAAAGCGTGACACTGGTCTGTGGCCATTACGAAGGCGTGGACCAGCGCTTCATCGACATCGCCGTGGACGAGGAGATCAGCATCGGCGACTACGTCCTGACCGGCGGGGAGCTCCCCGCGATGGTCCTGGTCGACGCAATGACAAGGCTACTGCCGGGCGCGCTGGGTGATGAGCAATCTGCCGAGTTGGACTCGTTTTCCCCCGGGCTGGACGGTCTGTTGCAGGGTCCGGTCTATACCCGGCCGAAGGAGATTGCCGGTCGCGCCGTGCCGGATGTTCTCCTGTCTGGCGATCACGCTCGTGTCGAAAAGTGGCGGCGTGAGCAGGCGGTGAAACGCACAAGGGAGCGGCGTCCTGAGCTGCTGGAGGACTGGCCAGGGTGACTTTGCGTCTGCTGAGCGCAGAATCATCCTTGCCGGAGGCCCTTGCCGGGCGATAGAATCATAGGGTTGGACTTCAGACACTACTGGCGCCTTCGGGCGTCTTTTCGCGTACCGTCACCGGTGTTCGGTATGCCAGAATCTACAGGAAACGGCTCGTCATGATCGACCTGAACAGACTGAACGGCGACGCGCCTAAAGCGGACATTGACGAGTTCGGCCCCGGCGACACGGTGACCGTCAACCTCAAGATCATCGAGGGTGACCGGCAGCGCATCCAGGCGTTCCAGGGCAACGTCATCGCGGGCCACTACTACAAAGACCATATCCCGGCGCCAACAGACACCTTCACCGTTCGCCGCCTCTCATACGGCGTTGGAGTGGAGCGGGTCATCCCGTACTGGTCGCCAAACCTGGACTCGGTGAAGGTCACACGGCTCGGATCTGTCAGGCAGTCACGTCTCTTCTTCCTCCGTGGCCGCACCGGCAAGAGCGCCCGCATCAAGGAGCGCCGCCGCCCCGCCGCCACTGGCCGGTAGCCAGAACTGGCTCCGATCTCCGCCTGTGCTCAAAACTGGAGGCCGCCGGCTGAGGCGGCCTTTTGCTTTGCCGCCGCCTTCGCACAGTTTCGTCTATATCATCACCGGCAACGTGCAACCCTGGTAGCCAGGAACTCCGATGACAACAGCAACGCGCAAGACGACCAGGTTCATGCTGCTTGCCGACCCGCAGCTCGGTATCGCCGCCTTCCTGCTGCGGAAGCACGCGGGCAGGACCACTCCCTCGCATCACGGCGAGATGGTTGCGCCTGCGGGATCGCAGGAGAACGGCTGGCCGTACGAGGAGGAACGCCTCAGCCGCGTCATCGAGGTCGCCAACGAACTGAAGCCTGATTTCATCGTTGTGCTTGGCGACATGGTGATGCATTGGGACGACGCTTTGCAGATCGCGTCCGTCAAAGAGGCGGCCAGGCGCCTCTCGCCAGCGATTCCCCTGCACTGGGTCCCGGGCAACCACGACGTTGGGGTCGACTTCTTCTCAGCGACAGACGAGTCGCTGGCTGCGTACCGTGCGAGCTTCGGGCCTGACCGTTACGCGTTCACCGCTGGTCCGTGCCGCTTCGTGGCGTTCAATAGCGCCCTGTTCGACAGGCCGGATAGCGCCCGTCACGAGTACGAGGCCCAACTGGAGTGGCTCGAACAGGAGTTGGCGAGACCGCTGCCGGAAGGCGTTCACCATACCGTCGTGTTCGCCCATCACCCGCCGTTCCTGCGGGATATCGGCGAGGAGTACGGGGTTTATAACCTTCCGCAGCCGCAACGGCGCCTGCTGGTTGATCTACTTACGCGCAACGGAGTCGAGTACTACTTCGCTGGCCACACCCATGCCAACGTCCTCACCCGTCACGAGGCCCTTCGAGTGACCGCAACATCGGCGATCGGCGTCTCACGGAGCGGCCACGCAAGCGGATACCGTCTCGTCGAAGCGGACTCACAGTCGATCTCACACTCGTTTCATCCCCTGCACTGACTGGCCTGAACTGTGCCTCTACGCGGAGTCCAGGCCGGCCAGCGTTTGTTCCCGGCCCAAATGGCCGAATGGCTGAACGGCCGAACCGTTCGGAGCGCGGGCTTGAGCCATCTGAGGTGGCAACCTCAACCGGGGCGGCTGTAAACAGAAATCACCGGACCTCATCTCCCACATTCTTCGGTCGCCAAGTGGGATGTGCCGGTACCAGCCCGCCGCTTTCCCCCTTGCCGGCGGGCTGGTCGCGTCATCCGTTCCCTTGCCCACGTCTGGCTCTCCTCTGGCAGGAACTTCCAGCGTCACTGGCGGTGGGCACCCAGCGACGGTCAGTTCGCCGCCCGCTCCTTCTGTTAGCGTGGAATTGAGAGACCGCGCCTTGAAGAGGAGCGCCAATCTGAGCTGGCCTTTTGCAAAACGCACTGTCGATCCCGCCGAGCGGGCTAAGGCAGTACTCATCTACCGGCGGCTTTTCACGCAGCCAAGACGGCTCGCCACTCTGCGGGCGGAGTTCGACGCGGCCGTTCACGAAGGCAGCGCGAACGGCACCGACCCCGAACTCCTTGACCTCCTGCAGGCCCACGCGGCCAAGATCACCGGACTGATGACCGCGCACTGGGAAACCGTGGTCAAGCGGACGGAACCCTGGCCGCGGTTCCGGACACGACGCGGTGAAGAGCTTGCCGATGAACTACGCGAGTTGTTCATCGAGTATGTGGAGAAGACGCTCCGCTGGCTCGACTACTTCGTGCTCGACCCTCGCTGGCTCAATCTGACCGCGGTCAACTATGCGGCGAACGCCGCCCGGGAGACGGCCGGCG
>JAQBUH010000059.1 GCA_027624075.1 Chloroflexota bacterium | reverse complement strand
CCCCGTTCTGGACTCTACTCCAGGGAGCGCAGACCGTCCTGACTCTCTCTTATTTCAGCCCCGAAATACTGTCTCATTTTGCTGACGTCCAACAGTGTTCAGCATGACAATTTTTAGCATGGGTGCTGATCGCTGCACCCGCAGCCTGACGGGCCGAACGACATGTTCACTTTCTGTGGCAGATCGGCTCAAGAGGCAGCCAGCGCTTAGCGCTCGGGCGCAGCAGGCTGCAGGACGTGGGCGCCTACCAGGTGACTGAAGTGCGCGGGCAAACCACCCTCTAAAACTCCTTCCTAGTCAAGCAGGGAGGAGATGTCAACGAGAGGAGGGAGAATATGTCACTCTGAACTTGATTCAGAGTCTCTCGGCGGCCGTTTTCCTGAGGAATGCTGAATCGAGTTGGCTCTATTGACGTCATCTTTCCCCCGATCGAGGGACCGGGCGATGATCAGTGAGAGGGGCTTCCGGGATTTGTCATCCCGGCCATGGGTGCCCGCTTGCGGGTGGAGGGACCATACCGTTCGGATACGGTTAGCCGAGAGATCCTGAATCAAGCTCAGAATGACAAAAATCAATCCACCTTTTACCTCCCTTTCGTGGCAAGGAGGATGATGTCAACAGAGCCAACCCAGTTCAGCATGACAATTTTTAGCTGGGGTGCAGCGGGCTGCAGGGCGTGGGCCCCTACCAGGCGATCTCCCCGCCGTCTATGACAAGCTCCGTGCCTGTCACCCACGCCGACTCGTCTGAGGCCAGGTACAGCACGCCGTATGCGATGTCGTTCGGCTTCCCGAGCCGGCCAAGCGGCGTCATCTCGACTCGTTTGCGGTGAATATCCGGGTCGGAGTGGATGTCCAGCGTCATCGGCGTGTCAGTGAAGCCCGGATGTACCGAGTTGACGCGTATGTTGTACTTCGCACACTGCACGGCGGCCGCCTTGGAGAAGGTGCGCGCTGCGCCTTTGGAGGCGTGATATGCGGCGCCTGCCGGACTGCCGACGATACCGAAGATGGAGGAGATGTTGACGACGGAGCCGCCGCCGTTCTTGCGCATGGCAGGTATCGCCGTTTTCGTGCCGAGCATGACTCCTGTCGAGTTGACGGCGAACACGGCGTCCCAGTTCTCAACGAGCGTGTCTTCGACCGGCGGCCGGCCCTTCGCCCCTGACATGCCGGCGTTGTTGACGACGATGTCGAGCCTGCCCCAACTGGACATGACCTCGTCGACGACCTGCTTCCAGTTGGCCTCGCTCGTGGCGTCCAGCCTGCGGAATATCGCGCTGCCGCCGAGCTCTTTTTCGAGCGCCCGGCCTTTCGCCTCGTCGATGTCGCCGATGACGACTTTTGCGCCGTGCTCGACGAAGAGCTTGCAGCAGGCTTCACCGATGCCGGATGCGCCGCCTGTGACGATTCCTGTCTTGCCTGCGAGTCTTGGTCCTGTTGTCATTGGTTACTCCGCTTGCGGATGTCGTGGTGTGCCGCTCGTCACTCGCCGGACAACACAGGCGCCAGCCAGTGTTCGCGGCCCTGTAGGAACCGCCAGCCTGCATTTTGCACGATTTTGCCGGGCGGCGCGCTGTGCTCGCACATGAAGACGCAGCGTGCTGCGGCAGGGCCTGTGTCTCTCAAGAAACACCGGCTCCGCCGCTCACGGCCCCTCACAGCCCCTTGTAGTTGACGAACTGGCTCAGGATTTCTATCGTCTCGACCAGCGTCTCAGCGTCCTTCATCACCTGCTCGATGGGCTTGTACGCCCCCGGCGCCTCGTCCAGCAGCTCCTTCGCATCGCGGTCGAGCCAGGCGCGGTCTCCCATCTGGGCCTTGAACTCATCGAGGCTCAACTGCCGCCTCGCAACCCCGCGCCCCATCAGACGCCCCGCTCCGTGCGGCGCGTTCGAGTACGAGTCAGGGTTCGCCTTGCCGCGCACGATGTACGTTGCGGCGCCCATCGACCCCGGGATCACGCCCCAGTCGTCAACGCCGGCCGCGATCGCGCCCTTCCTGGAAAGCCAGGCGCCGTCCTTCTGCTCCGAGTAGTTGTGGTGGCAGTTGATGCGGCGGCCTTCGTCGAACGTGACCTGCTCGTCCAGGATCTCCAGCATCCGGCTCATCATGCTTGCACGCTGTTCGTATGCGTAGACCTGCGCCCAGAGCATGTCCGCTATGTAGGCGTCGAACTCGGGAGCGCCCTCGATCAAGTACGAGAGATCACGGTGCTCGACCTCGATGCCCTGCCGCGCGACGAACTCCTTTGCCTGCCCGATGTGGTGCTGGGCAAGCATGTTGCCGGGGCCGCGGCTACCGGAGTGGACGATGGCCCACACGAAGCCCTGCCTGTCCTCGGAAAACTCGGCAAAGTGGTTTCCGGACCCGAGGGTGCCGAACTGCCTGCCGGCTCTTTCGAGAATCCGCTCGCCGGCGCCGGGCGCGTCTCCGTGTTCGGCGTGAAACCGCTGCCAGTCGGTGGTCGTGCCCTCGTGACCCTGGCCAACGCCCGCCGGGACCAGCTCCCTGATCCGGCCAAGCATCTTCCTTGCCGTCTTGACGCTGATCGACTCCCGGCGGACAGAGGTCTCGACGGCGATCATGCCGCAGCCGATGTCGACGCCGACGGCGGAAGGCAGGATTCCGCCCTTTGTAACGTGTTGGACGTCAGCAACAATGGGACAGTATTTCGGGGCTTAAATAAGAGAGAGTCAGGACGGTCTGTGT
>JAQBUH010000036.1 GCA_027624075.1 Chloroflexota bacterium | reverse complement strand
GACATATTCGCAGTACGAGTTCATCATCCGGCTTCACATTCTCCCTGTGATCGGCCAACTCCAGCTCAATAACGTCGTGGAGGAGCATATAGAGAAGGTAATCGCTACCAGCCGACGCGGCGGTCATTCTCCTACGACATCCAGGCATGTCTATAAATTGATGCGGCTGTTGTTCGAGCGCGCTGTTGCCCGGAAAATGATCCCGCGTAGTCCTGCGGCGGACATAGATGCCCCTCGCGCTGCCAGGCGTGACGTTGTGATGCTGAGTCCTCAACAGGTAACAGAGTTCTGCCATGCGGTTGAGGGAACGCGGTTCGAGCCGGTCTTCTTACTGGCACTCTCTACGGGTGCGAGAGTTTCCGAACTACTTGCGCTTCGTTGGGAGTCCGTTGATTGGAATACAAGGCTGTTGACGATCTCACACAGCCTGCGCCTGGTTAAAGGTGGTGCGAAGCTGGATGAGCCTAAGACTCATGGCTCGGTGCGGCGTGTGGCGCTACCGCCGCAGGTAATCGCATCGTTGAAGCGTCACCGGGCTGGGCAGGCAGAGCAGGCGTTGAAGATGGGCAGGATTTACAGCAATCCGTTAGACCTGATATTTACAATGGAAATGGGCGGGAGAGTTGATCGTAGGAACCTGTTGCGGAACCATTTCCGGCCACTGTTACGCAAGGCGGGCCTGCCGACAACGCTAGTCATGCACGATCTGAGACATCAGTTCACAACCACTGCGCTTGCGAATGGCCTGCCTGTTACTCTGGTGGCGCAGGCTCTGGGCCATAATTCGCCAGTCACGTTATTACGAACCTATGCGCATGTGCTGCCGACAACCCAATATCAGGTCGCAAACGTCTTCGCTGACGTGCTTCCTGACAGTGGTTTTGACAGTAACGCCGCTGGATGACAGTAAACTTTGGTGGACGCCCTAACCGCAGATCAGGCCAAAACCAAGCTAGAAGTGGACTTCTGCGGACAGTGCTAAACGGATCGGTTCTGCCTTACAAGCAGGGGGTCGGAGGTTCGAGTCCTCCATCGCCCACCATGTACGGAAAAAAATAAACAGCACGGCCAGTATGAGTGGCCTGATCAGGGGGAGGACTTGACTCTTTCAACAGAGCCAACAAAGCTGGCCGAAAAGCTGGTTGACAACATCAGCAAGGTGATCGTCGGGAAGCGCCCGGCGATTGAGCTGGCGCTCGTCTCGCTGTTCTCGCGCGGCCACATCCTGATCGAGGATGTTCCGGGTGTTGGCAAGACGATGCTTGCGCGCTCGATCGCGGTCACGACCGGATGTGAGTTTCGCAGGATGCAGTTCACGCCAGACCTGCTCCCGAGCGATGTCACCGGCGCCTCGATCTTCAACCAGAAGACGGAGAACTTCGAGTTCCGCCAGGGTCCGATCATGGCGCAGGTTGTACTTGCAGACGAGGTGAACCGGGCGACGCCGAAGACGCAGTCAGCGTTGCTTGAGGCGATGGGCGAGCGGCAGGTGACTGTCGAAGGCATAACGCATGTGCTGCCTGAGCCGTTCATGGTGATGGCGACACAGAACCCGATCGAGTACGAAGGCACCTTCCCGCTGCCCGAAGCGCAGCTTGACCGCTTCTTCATGCGGATAGCGCTCGGCTACCCGACGCGCGACGAAGAGGTTGCGATAATGGACCGCCGCGAGTCGTCTGACCCCATCGACTCGCTCAAAGCGGCCTGCAGGCCTGCAGATATCATTGGACTCCAGAGGCATGCCGACAGCGTCTATATAAATGAGCTGGTCAAGCAGTACATTGTCGACCTGGCAAACGCCTCACGGAACCATCGCGAGGCTGCGCTTGGCGTCTCACCGCGTGCCTCGCTGAGCCTGATGAAGGGCGCGAAGGCGATGGCGATGGTCAGGTCCCGTGACTTTGTGACACCTGATGATGTGAAGGCCATTGCGGTCTCCGTAATGGCGCACCGCGTTCTACTTTCGCCATCGGCAAGGATGCGCGGAGTGACGCAGGCTGCGGTTGTTGAGGAGATACTTGCCGCGGTGCCGGTCCCTGGCGGAGGCGGGGGGCGCCGTCCAGTCTGATCCAATTGCTTGATCCACGAAGTGGCCGGTACCGGGCCAACCTGTACCAACCACCACTGCGGAGGCACTGCGGAGGCACTGCGGAGGCACTGCGGAGGCCTATGCTGCGACAGCGATCACAGGGATTCACAGGAGACCGTGGCGACGCGCGCTTGCCTGGAAATCAGCAAGATGATGGGAAGAGGCGCGGCAGACGCATAACGCGGAACCTGCGGCGGCGTCCCGTCCTCTACGCCATCCTGGCGCTCATGGTCCTGCTGTTTCTCAGCTCCATGGCAACAGGGTTCGACCTCGCAGTCAAGCTCAACTACATCCTGCTGCTACTCATCGTCGTGTCCTGGATCTGGTCTCGCGCGGGGTCAAGCCAGCTCGACGCCGAGGTCAGGCGGCCGTCCGGCCCGTTCTCAGTCGGCGACACCGTCTCCGAACGCATCACCATCTACAACCGTGGCCGCACGCCGAAGGCCTGGGTGGAGGTGGAAGACAAGACGAGTCTTCCGGGCGTCAGCTTCCGGCATGTCACGCCGCTCGGAATCATGGTGCCGTTCAACATCTCTTACTCGGAGGCGACTCTCACGAAACGAGGCGAGTTCGTGCTGGGTCCGCTGGTCGTGAGAGTCGCTGACCCTTTCTCCCTCTTCCCGCGGGAGGTCGAGTTCGGTGGCGTCGATAAGATCCTCGTCTACCCGCGAATCGAGGCCTTGCCAGACTTTGCCGCGCCGAACCCGCACCTGGTCGGTGAGCACTCCCGCAGGCACCGGGCGAACATGGTCAGCACCGATGTGTCATCAGTCCGGGAGTATGCAGACGGAGACAGCATGGGCCGTATTCACTGGCTGACGACGGCTCGCACGGGCAGGCTGATGGTGAAGCAGTTTGACCAGGGCTCTTCAAGTCATCTCTGGGTGCTGTTCGACCAGCACCGCGACGCACAGGCGGGAGAGGGCGAGGAGTCAACGGACGAGTACGGCGCCACCCTGGCCGCTTCAGTTGTGGACCGGTACAGCCGGGGCTTCCTGCCGGTCGGGTACTCGGGGCACGGTAGCGAGTCGCTCGTTGCGCCCCCTGACCAGTCTGCCGCTCACCGCGAGAACGTTATGCGCCACATCGCTGCGAGCCTTCCAGTTGGCGATACGACGTTGCTCCAGGTGCTTGGAGACCTGGAACGTGATTTCAGCCAGGCGACGTCACTTGTCGTCATCACCGCATCCGGTGACGGCGAGTGGATTGAGGCGCTGGCCAGTTTTCAGCGACGCGGCGTGAAGGTCAGCACAATCATGCTGGACCGGGCGTCTTTCGGTGGCGTGGACAACTCGGCTGCGGTCGAGCGGCTGGTCGGCGCCGGACTCCGCACTTTCCGGGTGCGACGCGGTGACTCACTCTCTGGCGCCCTCAGTTCGCCCGTCGGCCCTGCCGACCCGTCAGATTACGCAAGTTTTGTCAGCCCGGTAGGAATAGCCGGCCCGGCGGTTCCACTGGCCGCAGCCGGCCCTGTCGCTCTCGCCGGATTCACCGGCGCAAATGGCCTGGATATCGCCGCCGGACCCAGCGCCGGGCCCCGGTCTGGGTTGGAAATCTCGGGCCATGCAGAGCCGGTTGTTCCGGGTGATCCAGATGAGCCAGGCGCAGATGGGAAGTTTTCGAGGGAGGTGGCGGATTGAGCACTGCCGCGCCATCGCTGGGCACGCGGGGCCCGCGCGGACAGGCGCCGGGCTCGTTTGGCAACATAGGCAGGTCATGGACCTGGCCTTCGGTTGAGGCCGCCCGCTTGTTACGCAGGGTGCCGGCCGATGACTGGATCACGTTCGGTCTTCTTGGACTGATGCTTGTCGCGGTCGGCTGGTCCGTACAGCTCGCCAAATGGGGAGACCTGCCTTCGATCTTGCCGACGCTTCTGCTCGGCTGGGCAGGCGGGTTCATCGCCTCTCGCAGTGGTCTCCCGTTAGCGCTCAAGCTCGTGATAGCGCTTGCGATCGGCTTCGGCATTGTCATGTGGCAGGGCTCGATACCCGCTGAGGGCACGAACGTTGCCGACCGCGCCCGTGACACGTGGGAGCGGTTCTGGATATGGATAGCGGCGGCGCGCGAAGGCGGTGTGAGCAACGACTCGGTGCCGTTCGCGCTCATGTTCATGACGGCGTCGTGGATCACCGCTTACACCGTCACGTTGCTCACATTCCGGGTCAGGAACCCGTGGACACCGGTCGTGCTCCTGTCGGTCGGTCTGATGAGCAACCTGAGCTTCAGGCCCGGCCTGCATGAACAGACCTTCTTCATCTTCATAATCGCCGCCATCGCGCTGTTCGCTCACATCACGGCTGTCCGGCGAATGGAACGATGGGCAGCGAACGGCGTGAGCTATCCGAAGTCGTTAGGCTGGCTGAGCATGAGCGATGGCCTGCTTTTCGGTGGCATCGTGGTGCTGTTCGTGATCTTCCTGCCGGTGGTTGAGCCGCGGTCAAGCACTCTCGACAAGGCGTGGGAAGTGCTGAGGGCGCCGATCAATGCGCTTCACGATCCGGCGACCAGGCTGCTCTCCGGCGTGAAGGCGAAGGATGCGTCCGGCGGGCTCAATCAGCCGGGAGTCGTGCTCACTTTCAGGGGAGCGATCACGCTGACTGACGAGCCGCTGGCCTGGGTCACCTCCCGCTACGCCACGATGCTCCCCGGCCGCGTGTACGACCAGTACGCGTCGACGGGCTGGCTTGCCACTCCTGAGATCAAGCGTTCAGTGGGTGCGCGCGAAGAGCTTGTGCCTGTTCCACTTGACCAGAGCAGGGAGCGTATTGAGCAGTTGGTCCAGCCACTTGTGAACACCAGCCTCGTGCTGCCCGCCGGAGGTGTGTTCTCGGTGGACCGCGACGCCGAAGTGGAGTACCTGCGGCCAGCCATTTACAACGTGCCGCTGACTGGGCCTGTCGGCTCTCTGGCCACGCTGCCCGGCGATGTGCGCGACCTGGCTTTCGATACTCGATTTGCTCTGCGTGACATAGCGGCACGGGCACCTGACGCCAGAGATGTGACACTGAACAACCAGCCGCTGATGACCGAGGCGGATGTTCTGGCTGCGCTGGAGACGGGCTTGCCTGGCGACGTTGAAGTCCGGCTGAACATGCGGCGGGACGGACTGGTCGAGGGTCTCACGGTAGAGCGGATCGGCCCCGAGGAACAGGTAGGAGTGGTGATGCGGGAGGCGATCCAGGCAGAACGTCTCTACACGGTCACCACCTATGTGTCGATTGCCGAGGATGATGAGCTGCGGGGGAGCGGCGCCGACTACCCGGGCTGGGTCGAAGACCGCTACCTCTCGCTGCCCGGTTCGCTCCCACTGGAAGTGCGGCTCCTGGCAAACCAGATCGTTCGTGCCGCCGGAGCCGTTACACCCTACGAAAAGACCCGTGCCATCCAGACCTTTCTCCAACAGCAGGAGTATTCGCTCGAGATTCAAGGGCCGGCCGCCAACCGGGACGGCGTCTACTACTTCCTGTTCGAGACGCATGAAGAACCCTGTCCTTCGGACAATGTTGAGTGCGACCAGTCCCGCATCAAGGGTTACAGCCAGTACTTCGGCTCTGCCGGGACCGTCCTTCTCCGTGCGGCCGGCGTACCTGCCCGGATGGTCGCAGGATGGGCGGCCGGCGAGTACGTCTCGCGCGCCGGGAAATTCCTGATTCGGGACAAGGACCGTCACGGCTGGACGCAGGCGTACTTCGATGGCTTCGGCTGGGTAGATGTGGAGGTCACGCCGGGCCGGGCGGAGCCTGTGCGCAACGAGCGGTTCTCGGTGGAGCCTGCCAGCGCTGGCGGACTGCCTGACCTTGGCGCATTTGCAGAGGAGGACGACCTTTTCCTGCAAGACCTGCTGGACCTTGAGGTGCTGGCGCGGTTGGCTCGGGAGCAGGCCTTACAGCGGCAGTTAGCTGACGAGAATGCCGGGAGATCGTTCCCGTTCCAGTACATCGTCGTTCCCCTGGTCATCGCAGGTGTTGTGTTGCTGATTTACGGCGGCTGGCAGTTCTGGCACCGGGGCATGACGCCTGCTGAGCGGGCATATACGAAGATGGTCCGGGCGGGCAGACTGCTGGGTGTGCGGCGCAGGCGATGGCAGACGCCGACGGAGTATGCCATGGCGATTGGAGATGTGGCGCCCGGTGTTGCAGACTCTGCAATGATGATCGCTATCGAGTTCGAGCGGCGGAGGTACGCGCCGCCGGACACCGAGTCAATCGAAGATGGCCTGAGCCGCCACTGGCGTCGCGTGTTGCGAGGTTTGCTGGGCTACCGCGCCCATGTGATCGGCGGAGCGGGGCCAGAGATAGGCGAGGGCCGTAGTTCGGCATAGTGCGGGAGACTCCGATGTTCTACGACATTTTCGAGACGGAGATGGGCTGGGTGGCGGCTGTGGCTAACGAGCGCGGTGTGCTGCGCATGAGCCTGCCGGAGCGTGTGTTCGAGCGGGCACACGATCATGTCCGGCCGGAGATCGAGCATGCAGAGCTTGATCCTGAGCGGTTGACCAGCGTCCGGGAACAGGTCCAGGCGTACTGTGCCGGCGCTGATGTGGACCTGACGAATGTCCCGGTCGATATGACATCGATGTCGCCGTTCTTCAAGCGGGCGAGAGAGGCGTGCCGGTCGATCCCCAGTGGTGAGACCCGGACGTATGCGTGGCTGGCTGACCAGGCAGGTAATGCCCGTGCCGCCCGCGGCGCGGGGCAGGCGATGGCGAAGAACCCGGTTGCTCTGCTTGTGCCCTGTCACAGGGTGATCGGCTCTGATGGCGGACTGCACGGCTTCGGCGGTGGCGTTGGCCTGCCATTGAAGGAGCAGTTGCTGAATATGGAGAGCAGGCGGTCGCCGGCCGCCGTTAGTTAGTGGCGGTAATCACCGGGTGAGACCATTAACCGGTGTAGCGACGGTGAGGCCGGCTTGCTTTAGCTGATCGGCTCGTCCCGCAGACCGCGCCTCGGCTCCCCGTCTCCTCTCGCGTCTTCACCTTCGTCCTCGCCGGGTGAGTGAACGGCATTCATCGGGCCCAGTGTCACATCGCTCTGAAGCATCTGTAGCGCAGCTTCGCTCTCATCCTCCGGCGCCATCAGCCGCACCGGATAAAGCGAAGGCCCGATGAAGCTGGGGTTTGAGTCCCGCAGACGGCAGTTCACCCCTGAAGCGCGGAGCATTGAGCACCACATCTCGCCTGTGATCTGGTCTGGCGCCGTGACGAACACGACCCATTTCCGGTTCCACATCTTCTTCATCGGAAGGGCACACCCTTTGACGTGTCGCTGAGCCGCTCGCGCCAACGCCAGCCCGCCGACGAGTTAGCCGGCGGCTACGGGCATCGAGATGTTTCCGGGGCCGAGCAGGTCAGCGAGCCGTGTTTCCAGCTCGGGGCAGCAGTCCACCGAAGCGAACGGCATGTCCATTGTTACGACGCGACCGGCCGTTTTGACTTCCAGGGTTACCGCTGACCTGCCTTTGAACTCGAGCAGCACCCTCACGACGTCCTCAAGCCTGTGTCGGTCCTCTGCTAAGCGGCCTGTCTCAGTGACTCTGATGAGCAGGTTGCCGTTTCCGCTTACAGAAACCGGGGAGTTTGCCAGCGGCGTGGCTGCGTGGCCGTTCTTAAAGGCTGGTCCGTTAGTGGCTCGTGAGCTGACCTGTGTGCTGTTTTCGTTTTGGCGCATGTCTACCGTGGTAATTGGTCCTGTGGTTTCTGAGTGTCCGTTGCCAGTGTGTCCGTCGGCGTGTTTTACGTTGTTGTGACCGTTTGCGGTGATAGGTCCAGGAACAGCCGCTGCGCGGTCCTGGCGCGGGTCCTGCACGGTTTCCGGCAACCTCGCGGGCGTCACAGGCGTCTGTTCTGACCACGGCGCCGTTGCCGCTGCCGGGTCCTCTTCGCTATCGTCGGTGGCGAACTGTTCCGGCGGCGGCGGAGCCGGCTCCGCCCGTGGCTCGCTCGACTCTGTCCTGATCTCGAACTGGCTCGCCTCGTCGATAGCGATCGACAGGCGGCCGTTCCGGTCACGGATCTTGCCTTTGATCGTCAGCCGGTTGCCATCGACCCACATGCCTTCCGTCTTCTCAAGCACGTTCGGCCACACCACCGCTTCGACGCCGCCGTCGAGAAAACGGAACTGGATCGATAGGAAGCGATCTCCCTTGCGCGTGGTCAGCTCCCGCACCTCGCCGACCTCGCCGACCGCCTTGATCTCCTCACCGGAGCGCTCCGGCGTGATGCCAATGGCGAATACGGTGTACGTCGTCGGCAGCTTCTGCACCTCGCGGGAGAACTCGCTCTCCGTCAGCTCAATGCCAAGGAGCTCCCGCTCCCACAACTGCCGCTCGTGCTCCGTGGAGTCGTCCACCTGCGAAATCTCGATCTCGGCGACAGGTGTCGGGACCGACTCTCCGAAGATGTCGAACATCGATGTCTGGCCGGACTCTCGCAGCTTAGTCTGCCGCTGCATCGTGGCGATGATACGGTCGGCGGACTCGAGCAGCGCTCCGCGGGGGCCGAAATCGTCGAACGCGCCAGCCTTGACGAGGCTCTCCAGCGTCCTGCGGTTAAAGCCGTGCGCGTCGACCCTGCGGCAGAAGTCTTCGAGCGACTCGAACGGTCCGCCGGACTCCCTTGCCGCTATAAGTGGCTCGACCGCGCCTGCGCCGACGTTCTTCACAGCAGATAGCCCGAAGCGGATGCCGCCGCGCCGGTCCTTCACGTCCTCGATAGAGAAGCGGACTGTCGAGTGGTTCACATCAGGGCGAAGCACATCGATGTTAGCCCGGCGCGCCTCACGGATGCACTCTGCGATCTTCTCCGAACTGCCGGAGAACGAGTCCATGAACGCCGCGAAGTACTCGACGGGATAGTTGGCCTTAAAGTACGCCGTCCAGTAGGCGATCATGGCGTAGCTGACGGCGTGTGACTTGTTAAAGCCGTAGCCTGCGAACGGCTCCATCAGCTGGAAGACCTTCTCAGCCGCCTCCAGCGTGTAGCCCTTTGCAAGCGCGCCGTTCGTGAACTTCTCCCGCTCGGCCTCCATGACAGACGCGATCTTCTTGCCCATTGCCTTGCGCAGGATGTCTGCCTCGCCGAGCGTGTAGCCGCCGAAGTGCTGGGCGATCAGCATCACCTGGTCCTGGTAGACGATCACGCCGTATGACTCTTCCAGGATCCCCTTCAGGTCATCATGCGGATACTGGATCTCGGCGCGGCCGTGCTTGGCGTCGATGAATGTGCCGATCTCCTCCATCGGGCCGGGGCGATAGAGGGCGATCATGGCTGCGACGTCTGCCACGCTGGCGGGCTTCAACTCCTTGATGTTGCGGCGCATGCCGGGACTTTCCAACTGGAAGACCCCGAACGTGTCTGCGTCAGCCAGCAGGTCGAATGCAGCCTGGTTGTCCAGCGGCACGTCGTACACGCCCATCTTTTCGCCGCGGTGCTCTTCAATGAGATGGACCGTGCGGTCGAGGATGGTGAGGTTCGTCAGGCCAAGAAAGTCCATCTTCAGCAGGCCGACGTCAGCGATCGGCTTCATGGCGAACTGAGTGGTCGGCGGCGCGTCATCGTCACCGCTGGTGGAACGCTGGAGCGCCGTGTAGTCGGTCAGCGGCTGTTGCGAGATCACGACGCCTGCCGCGTGCGTGCTGGCGTGTCTGACAGCGCCTTCGACACCCTGGGCGGTCTCGATCACTTTGCGGCTGTCTGCGTCCTGCTGAATGAGCGAGCGGAGTTCCGGTATCTCGTCTATCGCGTTCTGGATCGAGACGTTGAGCCGGTTCGGGATCAGGCGGGCGAGCCTGTCGCCAACGCCGATGCTCATGCCGAGCGCCCGCGCGCAGTCCCTGATTGCGGCCTTGGCGCCGAGCGTGCCGAACGTGATGATCTGCGCAACGTGGTCGCGGCCGTAGCGGTCGACGCAGTAGCGGATCACCTCTTCACGGCGGTCGTCCGCGAAGTCCATGTCGATGTCCGGCATCTCGCGCCGCTCGACGTTGAGGAAGCGTTCAAAGATGAGACCGTTCTTAATCGGGTCTATCTGCGTGATCTCGAGGCAGTAGAGGACGATGCTGGCAGCGGCAGAGCCGCGGACAGCGGAGAGGATGCCTCGCCTGTTGACGAAGTTGAAGATGTCCCAGCAGACGAGGAAGTAGTCTGCGAAGCTCGTCTTTTCGATCACGTCGAGCTCGTACTCGAGCCTGGCAAGGACCTCTTCGGAAGGGCGTTCATAGCGCCGCGCCACGCCTTCGGCACAGAGCCTGCGTAGGTACTCCATCGAAGTCTGGCCCTTCGGCGTGTCGAACTTCGGGACGAGCGTCTTGCCGAACTCGAGCTCAAGTTCGCAGGACTCTGCGATGGCCAGCGTGTTCCGCACCGCGTCCGGGACCTCAGCCCACTGCGCCGCCATCTCTTCGCTTGAGCGGATGAAGTAGGTGTCGTCCTCCATGTGGAGGCGGTTCGGGTCGTTGACCTGCGAGTTGGTGACGATGCAGGTGAGGATGTCCTGCTTGGGACCGTCCTCACGGCGCACGTAGTGCGAGTCGTTCGTGGCGACAAGCGGCAGCCCGCTCTGCTTGCTCAACTCGACCAGCGCTCGGTTGATGTCGGCCTGGCCGGGCACGCCCTCATGCATCATCAGCTCAAGGTAGTAGCGGTCCTTGAACACCTCGCTGTACCAGCCGAGCGTCTCGTTTGCCGCCTCGACTGCGCCGTTCTTCAGGCTGCGGCCCAGTTCACCTGACGGGCAGCCGGATAGGACGATTACGCCTTCGCTGTACTGTTCGAGGATCTCGCGGTCGAGCCGCGGCCTGTAGTAGAAGCCTTCGAGGTGGCCCTGGGTTACCAGGCGCAGGATGTTCTGGTAGCCGGTGTTGTCCTGGGCCAGCAGTGTCAGGTGGTACGGGAACCGCTCCTGCGAGTTGCGCTCTGTGCGCGGCCCAGGCGCAACGTAGGCTTCCACTCCGATGATCGGCTTCACGCCTACCTTATGCGCAGCCTGGTAGAACTCGATTGCGCCGTGGACATTGCCGTGGTCTGTCAGGGCGATTGCTGACTGGCCCAGCTCTGCGGCGCGCGCCGTCATGTCGCCAAGCCGGCTGTGGCCGTCGAGGAGGCTGTATTCGGAGTGGTTGTGGAGGTGTACGAATTCAGTCAAAGCAGAGAGAAGGGGCTGAAGTTAAGGCTTGGATTCGCGGTCGCGCTGAGCGCGGCAGGCGCCGCCTGGGGCACGGACTGAATATAGCGCGGAGCGCGGGATGAGTCGAGCCAATGTGCCAGATTATAGGGCGATATGTAGCGATTTTCTCTCTCCAAACCGCAAGCTGTTGTGGAGTGACGTTCCGCTAACAGGTATTGCTGCGAAGTCGCCGACCTGAACGCTTGCAGGCAGATGGCGCTTCTGGCGAGAGCCTAGGTCGCAGGTGTGGTATCGGTGGGCGGCACACTGGCAAGTGTGAGCAGCACCGATATGGCGATGATGAGCAGCAGCGTGATCCAGAACCACCTGCGCGCCGTCTCGGAGCTCGACCGTTTTCTCGTCTTGTACTCCTCCGAGTCTTTGACGACGTAGGTGCCGAGCCACTTATCGTGCCATGTCCGGAAATACGGGTCTGAGAAGGCGGTCCAGAACCCCGCGCCGAGCGCCAGGAGGCTGACGATGGATGCCATCGAACGCACCCACATCTGAAAGAAGCCTGCGACGTCTCCGTTGTCACGCACCACACGTAGACGGAAGATTGCCGCGCCGACGTCCTGGCCCTGCCGGTAGAGGAAGAGGTTGGCCACGAACACGACGGTCCCGACGATAAAGCCGATAGTTGGAATCAGACCGATTATGTTGGGCAGGAGGACCCCGACTCCGTAGGCGCGGCCGCGGGTCGGGATGTCAGCCAGCGGGGTCGGGAAGTCCTCCGGGTTCAGCGCAGGCGCTTCATACCCCTCGCTAACGGGAGGAAGGCCGCGCTCCCTGCGGAACCACGGCTGGTCTTCGTCGCCCGGCCAGACCGGGGGCGGCTTCACCTGCTCTTCAAACGGGCGGCCCGGGCGCTCTACGCGGAGGCGCGGCTGGCGTTGGGCATCGTCATCATCTGGCGCTGACGGTGCAGTATCGCCAGGCGTCGCAGGGCGTTGCGGCTCCTGCCATGGTGTGGCGCGCCGGGTCCCGCCTGACATGATCGAACGCAAGTCCGGCTCTGGTCCGGCTTCGCCGTTGACGGGGCCTCCGGCGTGACCCTCGTCACCGCCATCGCCGTCCCTGGGTAGATTCTCTTCGCCGCGCTGCTCAGTCATGTGTAAATCGGGATCATTGGGAACATTCTGGCGCCTGAGTCGTCTTGGTTATTGAGAGGACTCTACACTGTGCGGAGCGCACAGGCTCATACGTGGATGGAAACTTGTACGTCTTCAAGTGGTCCTGGTGCTAGAGTCAGGATACGTTTCACAGCGCGCTACGGGTGGCCCGCAAAGTGTGCCGGAGCCAATCTTCGTCTTCTCAGAAGAGGTCAATCGATGAGGCAGCAGCAACCGTCCGGCTCGGGCCGGGGCCAGAAGATCCTGGTTGTGGACGACGAGTCTTCATCCGATCTCATGCGGTCCGTCCTGCGCAGGCTGGAGGCAGAAGGGTTCAGAACCGTTGTTGTCCAGCCGAAAGGGCCACGCGTGGACGGCCGCCAGTACGAGACCGAGGCGCTTTTTGCGCTGAGTGACGAGCGTCCATCTGCCGTTTTACTTGACGTCCGCTTTGGAGAGTACGACGAAGACCGTTTCATGGGTCTGGACATACTGAAGAAGATAGTCGAGCGTGATCCAAGCATGCCGGTGCTGATGTTTACGCAGTATGCCCAGGGACCGTACAGGGACACAGCGGTCGCCGCCAGCCTCTCAGTCAACGCGCCTGTCGACTTCATCGACAAGCTCGCGAGCCCTGACGAGGTGGTGCTGCGGCTGCGCCGTCTGATAGGAACGGCCCCGGAGAACGTGTCTATCGGGAGACTGTTCGAGCTGGACGCAGCCAACGGCGGCGTCTACTGCACCGCAAGCGGCGAGCGAGTCCATGTTCGAGAGATACAGGGCATGAAGTTCGAGATCCTCAAGGAGTTGGCGACCGCGTATTTCCGCAGCGAGGGCGAAGTTGTGCCGTTCTCCCGGCTGGAGCGCTTCTCGGAGGGTGAGGACTCCAGGGCGTCGCTGAGGGTCCGGATCCGCGAGATCAAGGTGGCGCTCGGAAAGGCGGCAGGCCGGGAGTTCGGGGCAGACGAGCTGATCATTAACATCCGCAACCGTGGCTACCGGCTCTCCCCGCCGCGCGGCCAGGCGTAGGGCCGGACTACCGCCGATGCGACTCACACCTCGCCAGATCGTCCGTTACCTGGGGCTGGCCGCGGCAGGGATCGGCGCGCTGTTGCTCGTGATCGGGCCGTTCATCGGCAGTTCGATAAGCCCGGACACGGTCCTGACGGTGGAGCCGGTCAGCTATTCGGGCGCGATCACACTGATCGCCGGCCTGGCGCTGGCGACAGGTACGTTCCTGCTCTTCAAAGAGTCCAACGGCCACGGCTCAGGAAGCGCGAAGGCTAACTGGAGCAAGATCACCCAGGACTACTTCGACACCTTTTCGCACGACATGGGCAGGCCGTTCAGACGGATCCTCGGCAAAGAGCGTGAGGTGAGGGCGAGAGTTGAGGAGTCCGGAGTTGAACTGCCCGAGTCCGTGCGCAGTCTTCTAGACGAGATTGAGCAGCAGGCGCCCAGCTTCAGACTGATGCTGGCGAACGTGCGGGTGCTGGTTGAGTTGGAGGACCCGGATGCGGCGCCTGTGATGGAGCCGGTGGACCCGGCGGGAATTGTCCGCAACATCGTCGACCGCTACTTCGGACTGGCCGGTGAGCAGGGGACTGAGCTTTCATGGTGGGCTGAGCCACAGGAGTTTGGGCTTGTGTACGGCGACGCGGCGGCGCTCGACCACATCATTACGAACCTTGTCGACAACGCCGTTAAGTTCGCCTGCAAGCACATCGAGGTGCGGCTGACCCGCAACCCGACGCACTACTACATCCGCGTCTGGGACGACGGCGCGGGCATACCGGACTCTTACCTGCCTCACCTCTTTGACAGGGGGTGGACGCCGGAAGTGGCTGGCCGCAAGGAGAAGACCAGCTCCGGCCTGGGGCTGTATATAGCGCGGACGCTGTGCATGAGGGCCGGTGGGGACCTGGCGGCGGAGTCTGCGACAGGCAGGGGGGGCAGGGGCTCAGATGGCGTTGAGGTTGACGGTCATTACACCAGCATGACCGTGATGATTCCATTGAGAGAGCGCGGAGGCGACGGCCAGAGACCGGGCGGGGCTGTTGGATAGAGTCCCGGCGGAACTCACGAACGTATTCAGTAACTAAGGCGTAATGATCACTTCGCCACGGTTGAGCCGGGGATAACGGGACTTTTGGGAGCGGGTAGAGCGCGCCGGCAGGCTGAAAGAGCTTGACCGGGCCTGCGCCTGCCAGGAGTTGTGACTTGCTGAAGCATGCCAGGGTAAGGAACCTTGGACTGGCACTCGCCATCGGCGGAACGGCGGTTCTTGCGGCGTGCGCGCAGACCGCTCCTCGAAACACGCCCACTCCAACGTCACCTGCCCCGCAGCCGACAGAGACCCCGTTGCCGGCGCCGACCCCGACCGCCACGCCCACGCTAGTCCCGGAGCCGTCTCCGACCGCCACACCGCAAGCCACACCCTCTCCAACCGTTACCCCTTCTGCCTTGCCAACGGTTATCCCGGTCAGCAATGTGCAGACCTATTCACTCTCTCTCCAGATAGATGGGCTCAGCGATGAGAGCGTCGTGCGGGGCAGCTCGATCGTCGCACGCGGTCAAACGACTCCCGGCGCCATCGTCAGCATCAACGGCGTAATCGTGCCGGTTGACGAGACCGGGTACTTCGAAGTGCCGCTCATGCTCAACCCCGGACCGAACCGGATCGAAGTGGTTGCGAGCGACCTGGACGGGAACCAGGTGAGCACCGTTCTCGCAGTCGTCTCGCTCCCTCAGGAGTTGGCTTGATGAGCCCAATCTCACTCATAAGCCGGCTTCTCCGAGAGCGTCACGATACGGAACCGGGTAATACAGGAGTAACCGCGCCAGTCTCAGTATCGACTCTGAAGGGACTTGATCCGGAAACTACCGGCGTCACTTCGGGGGCAAGAAGCATGTCAAGACAGGTTATGACGGCGATTCGCCATATCGGGACTCCTGGCTGGCTTTCCGGCGCCGGGCGGCACGCAACAAAGGCCGCGGCAGTGCTGGGAGCGCTGGCATTGATCGTCGCGATGGCGGTCCCCGCCACAAGCCGGGCCAGCGCTGACCACTCTCCGTTGCAGGCTGTGTTCGGAACCGTCCTCGAGGTGTCCATCCCGGACGTGATTACCGTCGCCACAGACTCCGGCATCGTCAGGCTCATCGTGCCGGATAGCGACGTGTTCACTGGCGACGTCACGTCAATCGAAGATGTCTCTGAGGGAGACCGCGTTATTGCCTCAGTGCACGTCGGCACGGACGGCACGACGACCGTCGACCGACTGCTGGTGATCCCTGATCTGACGCAGACAGTGACAAGGCATATCCTCGGCGTCATCCTGGACTCGCGAGACGGCGCCGTCACAGTGCAGGACAGGGACGGCAACACGATCACGATCTATGTGCCAGAGGGTGTGGTCGTTCCCGCCGCAGGGACAGTGGTCACGGCCGTGGCGCAGCTCGACCGTGCCAGCGGCAGGCTCCTCGCCCAGGCGTTCGACCTGGTTGAAGACGCCGTGCAGCGGTTGCAGGATGCCAGGGACCGGAACGAGGGCTCCGAATTTGGCAAGGAGCTGGAGGAGCGGCTTGAGCGTGCCCGTGACCAGCACCTGAGCGCCCTTGAGCGAGCACGCGAGTCGCTGGAACGGGCGCGGCAGGCTGTGGCGTCTGCCGTTGCGGAGCGTGCCGAGGCCGAGCGGCGTCTCGCCGAGGTGCAGGCGAAGTTCGATGACCTGCGTCAGCGCTACGTGCAGGAGGCGAGCGACCGCAACGAGCGCCAGCCCGAGCTCCTGATCACAGGGACGTTGACCTACAGCGACGACGCATGGCTTGAGCCAGAAGGCACGTTCACCATTTCGCCGCGCGGCAATAGCCAGGACGACGGGGTGTCCCGCACATTCTCATGGAGCCAGAAGACACTGGCCATCCTGCCGGTAGAAGTCCGCTCCGCAGACGCCTCGTCCACTGCGATCATTACAACGGTGGCCAGGAGCGTTGCCGTCTCGCTGAACGATGTGAAGAGCCTGATCCCTTCCGGGTCGCAGGTAAGGGTCCAGTACGACCCTAATACAGACCCGGTGCTCGCCACGCTGTTGACCGTGCTTCCGCCGGAGTTGCCGAAAGCCATCGAGGACGCTCTCAGGCGCGAGCGTCTCCGGAGCGTCTCTGGCTTCATCACTCTTGTTGAGGAGGCTCCTGGCCTCGACGCCGCCATTGGTGTGCTTGTCGTCGCAAACCGCGAGCATGACTTGAAGGTTGCGGCCAAGGTCACGGAGGCGACAACTATAGAACTGGACGGCGAGCCAGCGTGGTTCGGGCAGCTTGCAGCCGGGATGGCCGTGGAAGTGGAGTTTGCCGCCGTGCAGGTGACCGGGGCTGCGAGCACTGCGGCGACGGTTGACGGCCGCCTGAACGCTCTCAGGGTCCGGGCATGGACGATAGTGGACCGTGACGATGTCTATGTCGCCGGAGTGATCGTCGGGGTTGACCTCGACACCCGGACGGTCGGTATTCAACCTCGTGAAGGCGATGTGGTCCGGGCACGGGTTGTGGACGACGCTGTGATTGTCAAGGACGGCGTGCGGGGCCGGTTCGCCGCTCTTGAGACCGGCGACCTGGTGCTGGACGCAACGCGGTACAACAGGTCAACCCTGGTGCTGACGAGACTGGTCGTCCAGTCGCCTCGTGCCATCACATTTTCAGGCGCCATCACCGGTATCGACCGCAATCCAGACAGGCTGACAGTCTCAACGTCAGATGGAAGAGCGTTGACTGTGTTCGTCACCGCCGAAACCGGGATGCGGACCGAGAGCGGCGCACGTCTGCAGCTGTCCGACCTGGCCGTTGGCGACCGTGTGCTGAAGGGCTCAGTGCTGCCGGTTCAACGGGACGGCAGAACCGTAGATGTTGCGCAGGAGCTGGTGATTGGCCAGCCGAGCGTAACGACAGCGCGGGGCATCGTGAGCCGGATCTCTGCGGACGCTGGTCAAATCCGTGTCGAGGTCCGGGCAGACAGTGCCGGCTCCGGTCAACTCGACCTCTCTGTCGCCGAGAACAACCGGTCGGCGCTCTCCAAGAACGGCGAGCGAATCAAGGACCTTAGCTCGGTCTTGCCTGGCGACATCGTGGAGTCGGTCTCTTATGTGACAGCCACCGGAATCATTGTGAAGATGTCCGTCGCCTCACCGAACCTGCAGCGTGTGCGGGGTGTTGTGAGCGTCGTGACAGGCAGCGGACTGGCGATAGAGACCAGTAACGGCCGTAATGTGGGTCTCTCTGTCAACGGAGAGACCGTGATCACGCTCAACGGACGGCGCGTAAGCTCGCTCTCTGGCGTGGACCGCGGCGACGTTGTAGCAGAGGCCGTTTATATCGCCAGCGCCGGTGACTCGGCCGTGGGAGTTGCGCTTCGACTGACACTATTTGACCGGCTGCCGGTGCCCGGCGCGTCTGTGTCGCCGACGGACCCGGATGGTAGCGAGCCGGCAACGCCGACGGTCGAGACCACGATCTCCGGCGTGATCGAAGCCATCTCTCTTCCTGCGTCCGGCGGTGACACATGGGTGATCGGTGGGCGTAAGTTCCTTGTCACGAGCGGCACGCAGTTCTTCGGTGAGAAGCCGCAACTTGGGCTCGTAGCGAAGGCGACGCTGCGCAGGGAGGACCGTGGCGAGTTCGTGGCGGTCGCGATAAGCGTTGCGGGCAGGCCTGACACAAACCCGTCGGCACGGCCCGTCGAGATAAAGCCGGTGGAGCCTGGCGACACGCCGGATGACACAACCGCCGCCGGGCTCGTCCGTATCCTCGGAAAGGTGCAGGCTGTCGACAAGACTGCCGCTGGCGCCGTCGTCGTTCTGGTCGACGGTGTGAAGATTACGATCCTTCCGGGCACGGTTGTCGCCGGGGAGCCAGAGGTCGGCGCTGGCGCGCTGGCGGTGGTGCGGAGGAGCGCGAGTGGCATTGTCACCGCGGTGTCGATCATCTATACCCGGGCGGTCAGACCAGATAGCACCGTGACAAGTCCCGTAACCGCAACTCCTTAGCCAAGGCCGGTCGCGACCGCGACGCCAGCGCTTGAAGACGATCAAGACGACGTCTCGTCCGCAGGCAGCGGCGACGATAGCTCCGGCAACACCGGCTCGGGTGAAATTGAGACGATGACCTTCGTTGTCGAGCGGATCGGTGACCGGCTTGTCACAGGGGGCGGACGACTCTATCTGCTCAAGGCGTCGCAGGCGCTTGGACTGCGTGTTGGCGACAGAATCACCGTCCTTGTACGCAAGGTAGAGCGAGCGGACATCGGCTCCGTGTTATCGGCAGCGGACGTACGGCTGGTCACTGACAATCCTCTCTACAAAGAGTCCGCCAGCTCCGCCAGCTCCGGAAGTAACCCGCTTTTCGTGGCTGAGTAGGAGCGAGGTAGCCTCAGAAAGTGTGTAAATAGGCAGGCGGTGTAGCCTTCCAGTTCGACTAAGAACAAGTG
>JAQBUH010000035.1 GCA_027624075.1 Chloroflexota bacterium | reverse complement strand
GGCAGGCATTGCCAGACTCGGACCCGGATCTAAGTACATGCGCCCGAATAGGCCTACAGAACAACACCCTCCTCAGTTAGAATGGGCAAAAGGACTGTCTGAGTTCACATCTAATTGAAGGAATGATTTTTGACCACTGATAACGCCATAGCTGAACAACCAGAAGAGCAGGTAGTGGGGCAGGTCGCTGGCGCTGCCGTCGCTACAAAAGAAAGGCCGGCCGGTCAGGAACTGACCATGGCCGACCTGCTAGACCTGTACGTCCCGTCAAAGGCTCTACGCCGGGGCGAGATCATTGACGGCAAAGTGATGAGCAAGACAGGCGAAGGCCTCCTCGTCAACATCGGCTACAAGTCAGAAGGTCTTGTGCCCGGCCGTGAGATGCGCACGCTCGGCCCTGAGGGGGTCGAGGAGCTTGGCATCGGTGACGAGATCATTGCGTATGTGATCAACCCGGAAGGGCCGGACGGCTCATCCATTCTTTCGATCGACCGGGCGCGGGGCGAGCAGGGCTGGCGGATTCTCGAAAAGTCCATGGAGAGCGACGAGACCGTCAAGGGCAAGATCATCGGCTCGAACCGCGGCGGCGCGGTAGTGGAGTCCGAGGGCGTCCAGGGGTTCATCCCACTTTCCCAGTTGATCGGACCCGCCCGCGAACTATATGTGCCTGGCGGGGAGCCGCCGAAGGAAGGCTTCATCGGCATGGAGGTAGAGTTCAAGATCGTTGAGCTCAACCGGCGCCGGAACCGGGCGATATTCTCTGAGCGAGCCGCGCTGCAGGCCTGGAAGCAGGTCCAGAAGATGCGGCTGGTCCAGGAGCTGAACGAGGGAGAGATCAGGCGCGGACGCGTCGCTGGCATCTCCAACTTCGGCGCATTCGTAGACCTTGGTGGGGCAGACGGCCTGATCCACATTTCAGAACTGTCATGGGAGCCGATTAAGTCGCCCGAAGAGGTGGTAACTGTTGGAGACGAGATAGATGTCTTCATCCTTAAAGTAGACCGGGAGAACTTGAAGATCGCCCTCAGCCTCAGAAGGCTTAAGCCCGAGCCATGGGATGAGGTCGAAAACAAGTTCGAGGTTGGTGAGACAGTTAACGGCGTTGTGACGAAGCTTGCCAACTTTGGCGCCTTCGCCCGCATAGACGCCGGCATTGAGGGCCTGATCCACATCTCGGAACTCAGTCACCAGGTGATCAAACATCCCCGGGATGTTGTGAATGAGGGTGACGAGCTGAAATTGAAGATCATCCGGATAGAGCCGGACCGGCGAAGACTCGGACTGTCGCTGAAGCAGGCGCAGGACGAGGAGGCGGGGATAGACGGCGGCACGTCCAACGAGTCGATCGAAGATTCGGCCGGCAGCTTCGAGGATATCTTCGAAAAGAACGACTGAGGGCTTGCACCATCTAGTTTCGTAGAGGGAGCAAGGTAAATGCCTAGCAGGTTTGAAAAGTTCTCCGAAAGGGCGAGGCGGGTTCTCTCGCTGGCCCAGGAAGAGGCGCAACGGTTCAACCATAACTACATCGGGACCGAGCACATCCTGCTCGGACTGGTGCGGGAGACTGAGGGTGGCGCTGCCAAAGTGCTCGCCAACCTTAACGTTGAGCTCGCGAAGGTCCGCTCCGCCGTTGAGTTCATCATCGGCCGCGGTGAGCGACCAACTCCTGGCGAGATTGGTCTTACGCCACGCGCCAAGAAGGTGATCGAACTGGCGGTCGACGAGGCGCGTCGCCTCGACAACCACTACATCGGCACCGTTCACCTGCTGATCGGTCTCATGCGAGAGGGCGAGGGCGTGGCCGCGGGCGTCCTCGAAAGCCTCGGCGTGACGCTTGAGAAGGTGCGCGGTGAGACGACACACATCCTGAGCCAGAGCGCCAACCAGCCTTCCGGCTCCTCATCTCAGAAGCCGACCGGGTCACGCACTCCCACGCTCGATGAGCTCGGCGTGGACCTGACCAAGATGGCTCGTGAGGGCCACCTCGACCCCGTCATTGGCCGCGACCTTGAGCTTGAGCGTGTGGTGCAGATCCTCTCACGCCGTACCAAGAACAACCCCGTTCTTATTGGCGAGCCGGGTGTTGGCAAGACCGCCATCGTCGAAAAGCTGGCGATGGAGATCATTGAGGGCGATGTTCCGCCGACGCTGATCGGTAAGCGCGTCGTCACGCTTGACATGGGCGCGCTGGTAGCCGGCACAAAGTACCGCGGTGAATTTGAAGAGCGGCTCAAGAAGGTCATTGCAGAGTTGAAGCAAGCCGGGAACTGCGTGCTGTTCATCGACGAGATGCACACGATGGTCGGGGCCGGCGCGGCAGAGGGCGCGGTGGACGCTGCGAACATCCTGAAGCCTTCGCTTGCACGCGGAGAGTTGCAGGTCGTCGGCGCCACCACACAGGACGACTACCGCAAGTATGTCGAGCGCGATCCAGCGCTCGAGCGCAGGTTCCAGCCGGTCCTTGTTGAGGCTCCGGACTCAATTCAGACGGTGAACATCCTTCGCGGTGTGAAGTCTCAGTACGAAGAGCACCACGGGCTTGAGATAACAGACGAGGCGTTGGAGACGGCCGCCCAACTCGCAGACAGGTACATCCCTGACCGGCAGATGCCGGACAAGGCTATCGACCTGATTGACGAGGCGGCCTCCCGCGTCCGGATCAAGAACAGCATCACGCCGAAGGCGCTTCGCGAGGCACAGAAGGCCCTCGACGAGATCCGGCGTGAGAAAGACTCTGCAATCTCCGGTCAGAACTACGAGACCGCGGCAGAGTTGCGCGACCGCGAACTCGAACAGGTCACAAGGGTCGAGTCACTCGAGTCTGAGTGGAGCAAGACCCGGCCAGTTGAGAGGAAAGAGGTCACGGGAGAAGACATCGCAGAGATCGTCAGCATGTGGACACACATCCCGGTGACCAGGCTGGATGTGGAGGAGAAAGAGCGCCTCATGAAGATGGAGGAGGCACTCCAACTCAGCGTCGTCGGCCAGGAAGAGGCGGTCAGTGCGGTGGCGAAGGCCGTGCGTCGCGCCCGTGCAGGGTTCAAGAACCCCAAGCGGCCCATTGGCGCATTCCTGTTCCTCGGCCCCACCGGTGTCGGTAAGACTCACCTCGTGAAGAAGCTCGCCGAATACATGTTCGGTGAGGAAGACGCCATGGTGCGGCTGGACATGTCCGAGTTCATGGAGAAGCACTCCGTCTCAAGAATGGTTGGCGCTCCTCCCGGATACGTTGGCTTTGACGAAGGCGGCCAGCTGACTGAGGCGGTGCGTAGGCGCTCGTACTCGGTGATCCTGCTCGACGAGATCGAGAAGGCACACCCTGACGTGTTCAACATTCTGCTGCAGGTCTTCGAGGACGGGCATCTAACAGACGCCAAGGGCCGCAGGGTCGACTTTAAGAACACGATAATTGTGATGACATCAAACCTGGGCTCGAACCTCATCTCGGCCAGTGGCAAGCTCGGCTTCGCTTCAGTTGACGAGGAGCGCGAGGTTGAGAAGGACTACGAGCGCATCAAGGAGCGTGTGCTGGACGCAGTGAAGGACCCGTCAAACGGCTTCAGGCCTGAGTTCCTGAACCGGATTGACGCAACGATCGTCTTCCACCCGCTGGCGCAGAGGCACATCCTCGAGATCGTGGACCTGGAGCTCAAGGAAGTCCAGGCCCGCGTGCTTGAGCACGGACTGGTGTTGCAGGTGACGGACAAAGCTCGTGAGTACATCGGCACCAAGGGGTTCGACCCGAAGATGGGCGCCAGGCCGCTGCGCAGGCTGATCCAGAACGAGGTTGAGGACCGGCTCTCAGAAGAGGTGCTTTCCGACCGCTTCAAGGCCGGCGACATCGTCGAGGTTGACCTGGATGAAGACGGCAAGGTCACCATCTACGTGCCTAAAGTGAAGACTAAGACGAAGGAGCCGGCAGCCGCCGAGTAGCGTCGAAGGTCATAGATCGACTGATGAGCAGGGGAGCCCGAAACGGCTCCCCTGCTCGCGTCTCAAGAGAATCTGGAAGTGCCACGCGTTTTGCTGTTCGGCGGGGGAGAAGCGGATACTGCTGCAATGATCACACGCGCTGCCAGAGCCACATACACATGCCGGGATTGCGGACACTCGACACCCAAGTGGACAGGGCAGTGTCCGCGCTGCGAGGCATGGAACAGCATCGATGAGAAAAGCCCGGCTCTGTCGGTTCCGCCCGTTGGCTCAAGCAGAGGCGGCAGAGCCCCGGTGACTCATACTCCGTGGACCGATGTTATTGAGCCTGTTGCGCTGAACGATATAAGCACCGCCCAGCGGATCCGGACAGCTACCGGACTTCCTGAACTGGACCGCGTGCTTGGCGGCGGTTTCGTGCCCGGCTCCACCGTGTTGCTGGGCGGCGACCCTGGAATCGGCAAGTCAACTCTGCTGCTGCAAACAGCCGCGGGCGCCGCTGTTACGGCAGGCCGCGTCATCTACTCGACAGGCGAGGAGTCGCCTGACCAGATCAAGCTCAGGTCGGACCGGCTCGGGCTTACGCGCGAGGACCTTTTCGTCGTGCCGTCGGGCGACGTCGTTTCACTTGGTGCTCTCGCGGACGAGTTCCGCCCGTCGCTACTGATCGTCGATTCAATCCAGACCTCATGGCACAGCGCGGTCGACGGCGCGCCTGGCAGTATCGGACAGGTAAGGCAGTCCGCCGCCGAGCTGTGCGCTATCGCTCGCCGGACCGGCGCGGCAGTCGTGCTTGCTGGACACGTCACCAAGGAGGGCGCGATCGCAGGCCCGAAGGTCCTCGAACATGTAGTAGATGTCGTGCTCCAGATGGAGGGTGAGACGGGAACGCCGCTGCGGCTTCTGCGAGGGGTCAAGAACAGGTACGGCGCCACCGATGAGCTTGGCGTGTTCGAGATGACCGGAGATGGCCTGCGAGGCGTGGCTGAACCCTCTGCGATGTTCCTGTCACAACGCCAGCCAGGCGCTTCGGGCTCGGCTGTCGCAACCGTCATCGAGGGGACGAGACCTCTGACGATCGAGGTTCAGGCGCTCGTCACACCGACACAGTCGACATCTTCGCGGCGGACCGCGGCCGGCTACGACCCCGGACGGCTGCACCTGCTGGTTGCGGTGATCAGCAAGAGACTAAAGATTCCGCTCGGCTCGCAGGATGTTGTCGTGAACATAGCGGGAGGGCTGCGCATCAGCGAGCCTGCGGCGGACCTCGCCGTCGCGCTCGCCATCATATCGAGTTACATGGATGTTCCGGTGAGAGACGGGCTCTCCGCATCCGGGGAGATCGGCCTGGGAGGAGAGCTACGCGCTGTCCATCAGGCCGCCCGGCGAGTTGGCGAGGCAACGCGGCTCGGATTCGATCTGTGCCTGCTGCCTGCCGGCAGCGCCGATCTCGGTCCGGCTGAGTCCGCCGTGGTGCGCGCCGCCACGCTCGCTGATGCGGTCCGTGCCGCGCTGCCGGTACCCGGCACGGCAGGCGAGAGATCCCGATAGTGAGTTAGTTTGTCCCAGTGAAGGGGGCACTCGGCGCGCAGTCGCGGGAGAGATGCGGAGTCAAGTTGGCTCTGTTGACGTCCTTGTCCGACTTCACTCCCCGTGGCCGAGCGCCCGCTTGCAGGCGCAGATTAAGGAGAGGGTGAATTCGTCTTCAAACAGTCACCGCTCACGTAGCTACCGCCGGTCTTGCAGCCGGCTACCACCCTCTGATGCCCCTCTTGTCTCACGTTCTCCCGCGTTCTCCCGCGTTCTCCCGCGTTCTCCCGCGTTCTCCCGCGTTCTCCCGCGTTCTCCCGCGTTCTCAAGGAGGGAGAATCTGTCACTCTGAACTTGACTCAGAGTCTCTCGGCAGCCAGTTTCCTGAGACATGCTGAATCGAGTTGGGTCTGTTGCCATCATTCTCCCTCCCATCAATTGTGAGCAGAGGGAGAAAGCCAGTGAGCGCGGGAGTGGCCGGGCTTGTCCTCCCGGCCTCGGGGCACCCGCCTGCGGGCCGAGGGATCTTATCCCTCGACCACGGTTAGCCGAGAGATTCTGAATCAAGCTCAGAATGACAAAAATCAGTCCACCTTCTACCTCCCTCTCATGGCAAGGAGGATGATGTCAGCAGAGCCGATCAAGTTCAGCACGACAAACCTGAATAAGTGTCATCAGCCCGTCGAATCGCGCGCGCTCAGATTGCGATCTGTTCGGCTCGACCCGCCTCACGGGTGCCACGAGGGCAGGCTTGCTCCGCTCCGTACTGTGACGGCGAATGACACTTCAAGCCGGCCACCTACTCAATCCCATGGAGACGCTGGCTAAAGAGGTCTGCCCGCTGACACAATGGGTGTCACTATGGGCAAGCATGCTGTTAAGTCAGACCGGTCAGATTCCGTGATTGCAGTGCCAACGCCGGCCGAGCCATCCCTGGCCGAAAAAGAGTCGCTCCTCGAAAACTCCCTTCGCGATCTCGGGTCGGTCATCGTTGCCTATTCGGGCGGAGTCGACTCCGCACTCGTGATGTCGTTTGCACACCGCGTGCTTGGCGCACAGGCTATCGCCGTCACGGCATCGTCGCCATCGGTCGCCCCCGAGGAGCTTGAAGCTGCAACCGCGCTGGCCGAGTCGAGGGGCTGGCGGCACATCGTCGTGTCGACCAGCGAGATCGAAGACGGCCGCTACGTCGCCAACGACGGGCGCCGATGCTTCTTCTGCAAGACGGAACTGTATGGCCGCCTGCAGCGGATCGCCGCAGAACTGGATGTGCGGTTCATCGCAAACGGGACGAACACAGACGACCTCGGCGACTACCGGCCCGGACTTGAGGCGGCCGCGCACGCAGAAGTGAAGAGCCCGCTCGTTGAGGCTGGAATATGCAAGCAGGACGTGCGGGACCTGGCAAAGAGAGACGGTCTGTCCGTGTGGGACAAGCCCGCTCAACCATGCCTGGCATCCCGGATTCCGTATGGCACGTCGGTCTCGGTGAACGCCATGCGAATGATCGCAACGGCTGAGCGAGGGCTGCGCTCGCTGGGCTTCCTTGTCGTCCGCGTGAGGCATTACGGTGACACGGCAAAGATCGAACTGCCGCTCGATGACATACCTCGGTTCGAGTCTGCCGAGATTCACAGCGAGGCCACGCGGCTGGTGCTCGACGCGGGATACAGTTCGGTAGAGCTTGACCAGCGCGGCTTCCGGTCCGGCCGCTTGAACGATGCCCTGAAGAGTTCCTGAGAGTTCCTGACTCAGGGGTCGCTGCAAGGGTTGCCTGCAGGACGCGCTGCTGATTTACCAGATAGGTCTGGAGAGCCCGGATTGCGGATTGCGTATCTTGATATGGTCGGCGGCGTCAGCGGCGACATGCTTCTCGGCGCGCTGTTGGACGCCGGATTGCCGCTCGAATCCCTTCGCAGTTCGCTCGATCTGCTCAACATCGGTGGGTATGAACTGTCTGCGTCGCAGGTCATGCGCGGCGGGGTAAAGGCAACGCTCGCCCATGTCGATCTCAACAACGACGGCAACCGCCTGCGCGACTGGGCTGAGTTTGAACGGGCAATCGCCGGGTCTGCCCTTCCCGGCAGCGTGAAAACGACCGCACTCAGCATCTTTGACCTCCTTGCCAGGGCCGAGTCCGCCGCACACGGCACAAGCAAGGAGGCGACGCATCTGCACGAACTTGGAACAGCCGACACGCTGGTCGATGTGGCCGGCGTCGTCGCAGGGTTGGACCTGCTTGGAGTCGAGAAAGTCCACGCATCGCCGTTCCCGCTCAGCTCAGGGACTTCAAAAAGCAGCCACGGAGTCATGGCCGCGACGGCTGCCGCGACCGGTGAAATCTACCGGATCACAGGCGCTTCGGTCCGCGCAGGCGGCGCTTACGGACCGCGTGGAGAGGCCGTCACGCCTACCGGCGCCGCCATCGTCTCAACGATCGCCACGTTCCATCCGGTGGCGTTTACACCTGAGTTAAAAGGCTACGGCGCAGGGAGCCGCGACCCGGACGAGTACCCGAACGTCGTCGGACTCTGGATTGGCGAGTCCAGCGAACCCCGGTCGCAAGCGCCAACCGGTCTAACTATCGAGAGCGACGTTTGCCTGTTGGAAACCAATATCGACGACATGAGCGGCGAGATGCTCGGCTATGTGCAGGAGCGGCTCTTCCAGGCCGGAGCGCTGGATGTTTGGACGGCTCCGGTCCAGATGAAGAAAGGGCGGCCTGCAGTCGTGCTCTCCGTGTTGTGCCGGCCCCGGCAAGAGGCAGAGATTGCCCGCCTCATCCTTCGAGAGTCGACCACTCTCGGAGTTCGTCGCCGCACGGTCGAACGCTACGTCGCTGAGCGCGAGATGATCCGCGTCGAAACGCCACATGGCGAAGTTGATGTAAAGGTGAAGCGTGTTGGAGGCGAGATCGCAGGGATTCACCCAGAGTATGAAGTCTGCCGGGAAATTGCGATGCGGACCGGCTTGCCGCTGTGGGAGATTGTTGATGCGGCGGTAGTGGCCGCACGGTCACACCTGGGAATGTAGTCATGTCCGACCGCGGTCTGTCCCCTGAGATTATCGAAGGCGTCACTCTGAAATTTGTGCCGATGGACCACGCACTGGGACGGCGCGTGTCTGTGGTCGGCCACGGCGGCAAGTCCACGTTGTCGAAAGCGCTGGCTGCAAAGCTCGGCCTCGTGTACATCGAACTCGACGCGCTTCACTGGAAGCCGGACTGGGTTGAGAGCTCAGTTGAAGAGTTGGCCGGGAATGTGACAACAGCCATTGTGGCGGCTCCGGACGGCTGGATCGCAGACGGCCATTACTGGTCGAGGATCGGCGACCTGGTACTGAGGCAGGCCGACATGGTCATCTGGCTCGATCTCCCCTGGCGCGTCATGTTCTGGCGCATGCTGAGGCGGTCTTTCCAACGTTCGTGGGACAGGAACAAGATCTGCGGGGAAAACACCGAAACATGGCGCCGGTTGGTCAGCACGGATTCGCTCTGGTGGTACTTGCTGACGCATCGCAGCTCACACCGGGACCGCGAGGCCCGGCTAGCTGGCCTGGTCCCACGGACGACTCCCGTTGTCCGGCTTAAGTCCGCCAGCGATCTCGACCGCTTTTACGAGCTGCACGGGTTGGTCAGGGAGAGTTGAGGCTCAGCAGAGCGGCGTGCTGCGATCTAATCCAAACCGCAAGCCACGGCCAGACCAGCGTCGAATGCCCCGGCAGACCATCGCCGCAAGCGCCCTTTTAGAATTGACGCGCCGCACAGGCGCTCCATACGATTGACAGGTTGCCCCGGTGGCGCAGTGGTAGCGCAACCGATTTGTAATCGGTAGGTCGAGGGTTCGAATCCCTCCCGGGGCTCCACTTTCCTGTCTTGCCGCAAACCGGCTGTAAACTGGAGTTGAACTGGTGACGATTTGCGTCGCGGCGTGTGGTTAGCGTCACCGCGCTGTGGTAGAATCGCCGTTTGGGCAGGGGTTGGGGAGTGGTTAAACCCGGCAGACTGTAAATCTGTTGCCTATGGCTTCGCAGGTTCGAATCCTGCCCCCTGCACCAGCGCAGTGAACGGGAACCGAGTTCGCGAGCCACGTACGGGCCCACATAGCTCAGTGGTAGAGCGCGTTCTTGGTAAGAACGAGGCCCCGAGTTCAATCCTCGGTGTGGGCTCCATCTCACCAGAGTAATCTGCTATCGACGACGAAGGTAAGTTCATCCCTCCTGGGAGGCCGCGAGAAACATGGCGAAGCAAACGTTTGACCGATCCAAGCAGCACATAAACGTCGGGACCATTGGTCACGTAGACCACGGCAAGACGACCCTGACAGCTGCTATCACTGCTGTACTGGCCGCCACAAACCCGAACGTGAAGGCCAAAAACTTCGATGAGATCGACAATGCTCCGGAAGAGCGCGAGCGCGGCGTAACGATCGCAACGTCTCACACAGAGTACGAAACCGATACGCGCCACTACGCTCACATAGACTGTCCGGGCCACGCCGACTACATCAAGAACATGATCACAGGCGCCGCCCAGATGGACGGGGCAATCCTGGTTGTGGCGGCCCCTGACGGCCCGATGCCGCAGACACGGGAGCACATCCTGCTGGCCCGCCAGGTGAATGTGCCGGCCATCGTTGTCGCCATGAATAAGTGCGACATGATGGACGACGAGGAGCTGCTGGAGCTGGTAGAGCTGGAGATCCGGGAGCTGCTCTCGAACTACGGCTTCCCCGGTGACGACATTCCTGTCATCAGGATCAGCGCGCTTGAGGCGATGGAACACGCAGCCGAGGCAGACAACAAGTGGGTCCAATCGATTCACCAGTTGATGAAGGCGGTTGACGACTACATTCCGGTCCCTGAGCGCCCGGTCAACCTGCCGTTCCTGATGCCGGTTGAGGACGTGTTCGGCATCAAGGGCCGTGGCACAGTCGCCACCGGCCGCATCGAGCGCGGCGTCGTCAAGGTTGGCGAAGAGGTCGCGATCGTCGGCTTTGGTAATAACCTTAAGTCCGTCGTGACAGGTGTGGAGATGTTCCACAAGACACTCGCAGACGGCCAGCCCGGAGACGCAGTCGGCATTCTCCTGCGCGGTGTTGAGCGTGAGGACATCGCCCGTGGCGCCGTGCTCTCGAAGCCCGGCTCAATCACCCCGCACACCAAGGCCAAGGCCCAGGTGTACGTGTTGACGAAGGAAGAAGGCGGACGGCACACGCCGTTCTTCTCCGGATACCGGCCGCAGTTCTACATCCGGACCACAGACGTGACGGGCGAGATCAAGCTTGCCGAGGGCACCGAGATGGTCATGCCCGGAGACAACACGGAGATGGACATCGAGCTGATGTACCCGGTGGCCCTTGAAGAGGGCATCCGGTTCGCCATCCGTGAGGGTGGCCGGACGGTCGGCTCAGGGGTCGTCACCTCCATCGTCGAGTAAACTGGCGTCGAGTAAACTGGCGTCGAGTAAACAGGAAACTTTATGGCGGGCGCCGGGGAACTCTTGCGCCCGCCCCTGAACAGAAGATGGGACAGGCGGCTGCGCCAAACGGCCTTGCCGCAACGGACAAACCGGGAAGAGCCGAACGCCGTGTTAGTGGCGTAGACAGACAGAGATGGCAAGTAAGAACGCAATACGCACGATCATTACGCTCGAATGTGGCGAGTGCAAGACTTACACGTACCACAGCGAGAAGAACAAGCGAAACACGCCTGACCGGATTTCCCTGTCCAAGTTCTGCCCACGATGCCGGGCCGTTCATGACTTCAGGGAGAAAAGGTAACCGAAATGGCCCGCAACCCGGCCCGGCCTCGGACTTCTCGACCCACGAGTGGCGTCACTCCGGGCGAGAGATTCTCCCTCTTCAAATTTTTCGGTGGGGTCTGGGGTGAGCTGCGCCGGGTCACCTGGCCCTCACGGCAGGAGGCCACCAGGCTGACCGTGCTGGTGCTTATCGTATCCACAGCGTTTGGAATCTTCCTCGGCCTTTTCGACCTTGGGTTTTCTGAGCTTATGGCCTTGCTCGCAGGTACCTGATCCCACACCATGACTACTGATCCCGCCATGACTGGCACAACTGGCACAACTGGCGCCGCCGAAACCGCAGGCAGGTGGTACATCGTTCACACCTACTCGGGCCAGGAAGACCGCGTCCAGAAAAACCTCGAGCAGCGCATCGAGACCATGGACATGGCAGACAAGATCCTTGAGGTAATAGTCCCGACCGAAGAAGAGGTCGAGATCAAAGAGGGTGAGCGGCGCACGGTCGAGAAGAAGATGTACGCCGGCTATCTCCTGGTACGCATGGTGATGGATGACGAGTCCTGGTATGTGGTCAGGAACACTCCTGGCGTGACCGGCTTCATCTCCGCGGAAGACGAGCGCGAAAAGCGCCCGAAGCCAGTGCCTCTGGAGGACGCCGAAGTCGACCGCATTATGCGACGCATGAAGTCTGAGGCGCCAACGGTCCGCATTGGTTTCCAAAAGGGAGACTCGGTGCGCATCAAGGACGGCCCATTCACCGACTTCATCGGCACAGTCGACGATGTAAACGAAGAACGCGGGAAAGTCAGCGTCCACGTTTCGTTCTTTGGCCGGGATACCCCGGTTGAGTTGGACTTCCTGCAGTTGGAGAAGGCATAGCAGGTCCGGCCTTCATAGACCTCACAAGGACGATATAACAGTGTGTAAGGAACAGACACGTGGCTAAAAAAGTCACAGGAATGATCAAGCTTCAGTTGCCTGCAGGCGCGGCAACGCCCGCGCCGCCAGTCGGCCCGGCGCTTGGTCAGCATGGTGTCAACATCATGCAGTTCGTCAAGGAGTACAACGAACGCACCGCGCAACTACGCGGCAGCGTCGTGCCGGTCGAGTTGACTGTTTACCAGGATCGTTCGTTCACCTTCACGCTCAAGAGCCCACCGGCGTCCGACCTCATCAAGAAAGCGGCGAAGCTGGCGGGCGGCTCTGCGGCGCCCGGCGTCACGATGGCCGGAACGGTCACACGTGACCAGATCCGCGAGATCGCCCAGACCAAGCTTGAAGACCTGAACGCAAATGACATTGACGCCGCGATAAAGATCATCGAGGGCAGCGCCAGAAGCATGGGAGTTACGGTCACCGGTTAGCGCCGCGCCGTAGAGTGAAGTCAAATGCCTAAACACGGGAAGAGATATCAGACAGCAGCCAGCGAGGTCGGTGACGATCTCTACAGTCCTGAAGAGGCTGCGGTCCTGGCCAAGAAGATCGCCACAGCGAAGTTCGATGAGGCTGTGGAGCTCCACATTGCCACGTCTGCCGACCCCCGCCATGCGGACCAGCAGATACGAGAGGTGGCAGAGCTGCCCCACGGCACGGGGAAGCAGGTGCGGATAATGGTGTTCGCCGACGGCGAGGCCGCCGCCGCCGCGATCGCGGCCGGAGCGGACTTTGTGGCGGATGATGAAACCATTAAACGCATTGAAGGTGGCTGGTCGGATTTCGATATCGCCATCGCAACAACTGACCAGATGGCCAAGATCGGACGGCTTGGCCGCTATCTCGGCCGCAAGGGTCTCATGCCTAACCCCCGAACCGGAACGGTCGTCGCTCCGGACGAGATCGGCAACGCTGTCAGTGCGGCCAAGCGTGGCCGCAGCGAAGTGCGGATGGACAAGCAGGCGATCATTCACACGCGAATTGGCGTCGCCAGCTTCAGTGAGCAGCAGATTGTGGACAACATGGCCAGCGTCTACTCGACGGTGGTCCGGGCCAAGCCAGAAGGCATCAAGGGCACGCTGGTCAAATCAGCTACACTGACAACCACGATGGGGCCGGGCATCAAGTTGGACCTCTCTGCCCTGGAGGCTGTGGCCCGCTCGGTATAGCCATTCCGGATAGCGCCTTCGGCAGGCGCGGCGGTCCTGCAGTTGTTAGCATGGTGTAAGAGAACTAACAGCGAGTAAATCTAATACGATCGGCTGTAGAAGACAGGTCACCGGATCTAAGGTGATAATGCGTGAGCGCCTGTTGAGGCCGGGATTCGAACCTCGACAGGCAGTCGAGCGCCGCCCCGGGCCGTTACAGCCCCGGGGCTTTTTATTGTCCGGGAACGGTTCCCAGGCGGGCCCGACGAACATGGAGGTCTAATGCCAACTGAAAAAAGCGTGCGGGAAGTAGCCGAGCTTGAAGAGGATTTTAAAACCTCGCAGCTCGTCATCGCTGCCAATTATCGCGGCCTGAGCGTCAACCAGATGCAGGGAATACGTCGCGCTGTGAGGCAGTCCAACTCTCAGTTCAAGATCACCAAGAACACGCTGGCGCGTATCGCAGCTGATAACGCTGGCCGGCCCTGGCTCAAAGAGTTAATGGGCGGCCCGATCGGTTTTCTTACGACTGAGGGCGATCCGGCGGCGGCAGCCAAGGTGCTGGTCAATTACATCGATGACAATAAGATCGAGATGACCATCATTGGCGGCGCGCTCGAGGCAGAGATGCTGACACAGGACCGCGTCATCGCGCTGGCCAAGCTTCCCTCTAAAGA
This sequence comes from Chloroflexota bacterium, assembly GCA_027624075.1. GTDB lineage: Bacteria > Chloroflexota > Dehalococcoidia > Lucifugimonadales > Lucifugimonadaceae > JAJCYX01. Next base: position 5,729 of record JAQBUH010000035.1, on the reverse strand, counting down.
GGTTCTGCTTGCGATGCTCCTGGGCGGCATGAACAGGCCGATCACGAGCCTCGTGATGGTGATGAACGGACCGGTCAGAGCGCTGGCGATAGTGCTGCAGAGGATCTCCGAGTTAGGCGCGTCAACTGCTCAAGCGGATGAGGCGGCTGCGGCCCCAACGCCAGAGGCGTCTGCGGAGACCGAAGAGGCGCCAGCGGCCGAAGCCGGGGTGCCGGAAGTTGATGGGCCGGCGACAGAGACCACCGAAGCCGGGCCAGACGCAGACGAACAAAAGACGGAATAGCGCTACAGCGCCGAGAGTCCGGCGCCAGATTAGACGGTAACTATTTTGCGGCCGAGTTATGGCCCGAGGAGACAGTAGAGATGGTACTGACAAAAGACGAACTGATCGAAGGCATTAAGCACATGTCCGTCCTCGACCTCTCAGAGGTCGTTAAGGCGCTTGAAAAAGAGTTTGGCGTCAGCGCTGCCGCACCCGTCGCGGTCGCTTCCGCGTCTGCGTCTGGCGGAGATGGCGGCGGTGCGGTTGAGGAGAAGACAGAGTTCGACGTAATCCTGAAGGAGATCGGCGGCAACAAGATCTCCGTGATTAAGGCCGTTCGTGAACTCACACCGCTCGGCCTGAAGGAAGCCAAGGACCTTGTCGAGGCAGCGCCCAAGGCAGTCAAGGAAGGCGTTACCAAGGAAGAGGCGAACGAGGCAAAGACCAAGCTTGAAGCTGCCGGAGCCGTCGTCGAGATCAGCTAGTTCCGTTCGGGTTGAACATTTAAGCGGCCCCGCGCCCGGTTGCGGGGCCGCTTCTTTTTATGCCGTATGGCTGCTGTAGTCTTGCGCCTGCGAATACGGTTCGAAGGGAGCGTAGGTGGATGGACTTTCCGGGAGACCTGACGCCGGCACAGCGGCAGGAGGCGTTCGAGAGGCTTCATAGCCGCGCTGCCGAACTGTGGGGCGTTGAGCGGGCCGCCGCGCTCGAACAGTCTCTGAGAGAAGCCAGCGTCGCGATCGCACGGCTTGCGAGCGTTCGTTTCTCCCGGACCGAGGCGCCGGGCTTTTACCTGCAAGAGCCGCCACCAGGTGGTGCGCCGTAATGGACCTTTCGCTGGCATCCGTCACAAAGACAGCGCAACTGGTGCGTGACCGCCAGGTATCCGCCACCGAAGCTGTCACTTCTGCGCTCTCCCGAATCGAGCGGAGCGACGGCGTGCTGCAGGCATGGGAAACCGTCGACCGCGAGGGCGCGCTGAGGCAAGCACATTTCGCAGACGAGGCCGCGGCACGAGGCGATATCCTCGGGCCGCTCCACGGTGTGCCTGTTGGCATTAAGGACATCATCGCGACCGCCAGTGTCCGCACGTCAATGGGCTCGCCAATATACCGGGACAATGTGCCGGCCCAGGACGCAGCCGTAGTCGCCCGGCTAAAGGGCGCCGGAGCAATCATCCTCGGCAAGACCGTCACAGTCGAGTTTGCGATGGGAGACCCGCCCCGCACCCTGAATCCGTGGAACCATGAGCATACCCCCGGCGGAAGCAGCAGCGGCTCCGCAGTAGCCGTCGCCTCAGGGCATTGCCCCGCGGCGCTGGGCACTCAGACCGCAGGATCGGTAATCAGACCCGCGGCCTATAACGGCGTAACAGGCTTCAAGCCGACGTATGGACTCGTCTCGCGGCGCGGCGTGTTCCCCGTTAGCTGGACGCTCGACACCGTGGGATGGATGACGCGCACCGTCACCGACTCTGCCGTCATCATGGATGTGCTTGCTGGTTTCGACCCGGCGGACCCTGCCAGCGTGCAGTTTGACGGAGCGGGAAACTATGCCGCAAAACTTACCGAGTCCGCTTACGGCCCGGGTCAAGGGCCGAAGCTGGGCATCGTTTCAGGGGACATCGAGCGGGCCACCTCAACCGAGATGCAGGCGCATATGTTCGAGGTGATCGAGCTGCTCCGGCAGGGCGGCAACTGGGTGGAGCTGTTCGACCTGCCGATCTCCTACCTCCATATCCGCGACGCGAAGCTGGTGATCGAAGCTGTAGAAGCCGCAGAGGCGCACCGGAACACCTATTCGGAGCGCTCAGAAGAGTATGGACCTTCGGCCAGGGTCAAGATCGAAACCGGACGCCTTCTGCCGGGCACGGCGTATATCCAGGGACAGAGGCTGCGCCGGCAGTTCCGGCGGGATATGGACGAAGGCCTGGCCTCGCTCGACGCGCTGATCATGCCCGCCGCCGCCGGTCCCGCGCCTCGAGACCTGACAACAACCGGTGACCCGGCTTTCTATTCTCCGTGGACCACAGCCGGGCTCCCGGCGATCACAGTGCCAACCGGCATCAGCCGGAACGGCATGCCGCTGGGTGTGCAACTGGTAGGCAAAGGGCATGACGACGCAGGACTGCTGCGTGCGGCGCGCTGGGTCGAAGAGCGTGTCGCATACACCCCGAAGCTACCTTCGCTGGCAAGAGCCGGCTGACCGACCGTCTTTCCCGGCGCCGGTTCTAGAAAAGGTTGTGAGACTGCCCGCCGTCAACGTTTATGCAGGCGCCCATGATGAGATCGGCATGGGTCGACGCCAGGAAGGCAACCGTCGCGCCGATGGGCTCTGGCCAGCCAAACTTCCCGGCGGGAAGGTTGCGCTCGATGAACTCATCTACTCCCTCCGGTGTGTTGTTGTTGATAAACCTCTCCCACGAGCCGCCGGGGAAAAGAATTGACCCTGGAGCGATGGCGTTGACCGTCACACCCGTGCTCGCCATCGTCATCGCCGCATGCTTGGTCGCGGCGATCATCGCAGCCTTGGCGGTCATGTAAGGCGCCGTTCCGCCGTACTCCCTGCCGTAGATGGAAGATATGTTGATGACCCGGCCCCAGCCGCGTTCCCGCATCCCCGGGAGGGCGAGCTTCATGAGCCGGACGGCGGACCAGAGGTTGACGTCCATCACGGCCTGAAAGTCGTCCATAGAAGAGTTGAGCAGATCGCTCGTACCCATGCTGCCGCCCACGTTGTTGACCAGGATGTCCACCTGGCCAAGGCCTTCTGTGACCGCGGCCATAACGGACACAGCCGCCCCAGAATTCCCCAGGTCGGCAACAGTTGCGACTACGCCCACGCCCAGCTCCCTGAGCTCAGCCGCTGTCTCCTTAAGCCGGTCTTCCCCACGAGCACAGATTGCGACGTTAACTCCCTCCCGCGCCAGAGCGAGTGCCGCCTGCCTGCCGAGACCGCGGCTTCCGCCCGTCACAAGCGCGTTCTTTCCGTCTATTCCGAGGTCCATCTGTGCTTCCTTTGGTGTGATTTCGGGATGGTTTCACAATGCCGCTCTTCGCCGGTCTAGCCGATCTGCATAGGCCCTGTTTCCCGCAATCCGAGATTGAGCCCTCATCGTGACGGTAACAGGCTGGTAATTCTAGCGGGGCACAATGTTGCTTGCGCATCCGGCCTGGGCCTGCGACCTTTCAGGCCTGAATTCAGGTGCGAACTTGGGACAGGTGCAAAAACACACACGAGAATATGCGTTTCGATGGGTGGTTCTTAGCTTGACGCTCGAATTTGGGGTGGTGTATCTTGACTCGGTGCCGCAGGGATGATCTCGGCGCGCGCTAAGCGTGGTTGTCACGTAAAACAATTGCAATCTGTACTCGGTCCTCGGGCATTGGCCTCGGTCGAGCGCGTATAAAACACACTTAATGCAGACACTGGTGGGTCGCGCTGTTTGGCGGCGGCCCCTAGAGGACGGTAAAGCATGCCGTCCGGCCGGGAGGCAGCCCATGCTAGGCTCCGCAATCCCAAGGCGGTGGATCTTTTCACTGGCTTTGGTGGGATTGGTATCTATCTTCGCAGTATCGTACGCTGCGGTCTGGTCGAGTCCTGCTAACGCAAACTCGGACGGGTTGACCATTGATGACAACTCGGCTTCCAACACGCTGCCATCCGGTTTGAGTATGCAATCCGGTCAGAAACTGCAGATTTCGATTCAATTGCATGACAAGACCGGCGCTCCGAATGACGCGTTACCTAACCTTACGTTCATCTGGGGCTTGCCTACTGGCAACGTTTCGATTATCGGCGAGGCCGGGCCAATCGTCGGCCCGAGGACTGTGGTTGGGTTGACAGGTAGTACCGTGACTGTTCAGGCCAACTCTCCCGGCACTGGGACGATTCAAGTGACAGTCAGACAGGGTACCTCCTCCGTGTTCACGACAACAATCCGAAATATGACGATCACGGTTCTCAGCCCGGGCGCGGTGGCGACGGCTCCTACGCCGCCGACCAACCCCGGATCACCGCCCTCATCGATCCCCAACTCAAAGGGTGTTGTTACCCCTGAAGGCACGCTCCTGGTCTCCTCTACCGGATTGGAGAGCGGCGGCAACCCGGAAAGTCAGGCGCTGGGTAATCGACCTGTGATTTTCATTCAGAGCGGATCGGTGAATGGCTTCTTCGGGGTTAACGTCAACTCTGTCGACCCTGCAACACTGCCGGCTATGCCTGCAAGGTTCATACGGGGCAGTTCGGCGACGGACATCTCGTTCGTAGACGGGTTGGGCACTGTACAAAACAACTTCCGGTTGCTGCGTTCAGCTGAGGTCTGTCTGCCAACGGCGTCTGGTGATCGAGCGAACGGTATCTCCGACATCCGTGTGCTCCGCTACAACGACTCCGTGGGGCAATGGGTTGAGTTGACTTCCACATACAACACGATCACCAGGCAGGTGTGTGCGAACTCATCCAACTTCTCAAACTTTGCAGTTGGCGTCCTCCAGGTCCAGGCTACTCAGGGACCAAGTGGTAACCTGCCGGCAACGGGTGGCTGGAGCCCAGGCTCAGGACTTCTGCTCTTCGCAGGGCTCTTCGGCTTCGTGCTGGTCGGTGGTGGCGTTGTATCGATGCGCAGGGCGAGAAACGCTCGTCCCGAGTAGACTCCCTGCCAACCGTCTGACCCACGGTAATTGAATTGATCGTCGAGAGGGACCCAGTTTGGGTCCCTCTCTTTTTGTACTGAATTAATGGAAAGATTCATGGAGCGATGAGACACGTGGCTGCCAGGGCGGAGAAAGAGCTGCTCAGGTTGGCAGGCCTGACTCGTGGACGGCCGGTCCTGGTCGCCAGCATCGTCCTCTTCCTGGCCGCGGTTGCGCTTTATGCGTCGACGATGGCCCCTGGACTGTCGTGGGAAAACGAGGGTGGCGACGGGGGAGACTTCCTTGCGGCTGCGCACACCTGGGGAATTCCGCATCCGACCGGCTACCCGACCTACATCGTGCTGCTCAGGTCGTTCAGCGAGTTGATCTGGTTTGGCGACGAGGCGTCGCAAGGCAACCTGTTCTCTGTGCTGGCGGGCGCCATCGCCGTCCCGTTCTTTTTTCTCGCCGCCCGCAAACTACTACTTCGATTGCCAGTCGCCGATACCCGAGGCCGGACACTTCCCTTTGCTACCGCGTTCGTGGCAGCCCTTGCGTTCGCCGCGTCGAAACTTCACTGGTCGCAGTCCACCATCACCGAGGTCTATGCGCTCAACGCCATGTTCGTCGCCATGTTCCTCTGGCTCGCGCTAATCGCAAGGTCACGGATTGAGCGAGGAGAACGGGCACTCGCCGTTCGCGCCGGGATGGCGCTCCTGCTCGGCTTCGCGTTTGGCAACCATGTAACTGTCAGCTTCGTCGCACGAGGTAGCCTCAGAAAGTGTGTAAATAGGCAGGCGGTGTAGCCTTCCAGTTCGACTAAGAACAAGTGA
>JAQBUH010000058.1 GCA_027624075.1 Chloroflexota bacterium | reverse complement strand
CACGAACTCGTCCAGATAGCTGATCAGGTGGGCGTCGGCGACGGAGCCCTGGTGAGTCCCCAGCAGCCAACGCTTGGCCAGCGAGGCAACCCGATGCACGGCGGGCAACAGCTTGATGGGATCGTCGCCACGAGCGCGAGCCGCACCCTGGCTGCGCCGATCGTGTACGTAGCCGAGCTGCGCCAGTCCCTGATAGGGCGGCCACCCATCGGTGACGATCGTCGAGCCCGGCTCGACGTGATCCATCACGAAGGCGTGCAAGGACTCGGAAGACGCAGCGGCCAGCGGTGCGATCCGACACCGACCGAGCCCCTTAGGCTCCCGGACCTCCACCGCGATACCGGTCAGCACTTTCTTGCCCTTGGCGCGGCCACCTGCCAGCCCTGGCTCAGCCACCTGCCAGCCCTGGCTCAGCGCCGCCGATGCAGGTCTCGTCCACTTGCACTTTCCCGGTCAGCAACTCACGACCAGGACGCACCAACACCGACCGCAGTCGGTGCAGTATCGCCCAGACGGTCTGGTAGGAGCCGATCTCCAGCACCCGCTTCAAGCTCAACGCCGGGATCCCGTCTTTGCCGGTGGCGAACAGCCAGCAGGCGGTGAACCACACCGTCAGCGGCGTGCGGGTCCGGTCGAAGATCGTACCTGCGGTCACCGAACTGCGCGTCCTGCACGCCGAGCACTCGAACCGGCCATCGTCCAGGTGCCAGCCGCCCTTGTGTCCGCAGCTCGGACAGACGAAGCCGTCGGGCCACCGCAGCCATTCCAGGCAGTCCAGGCAGTCCAGGCAGTCCGCGTCGGTCTGGAACCAGGCCTGGAACTCGCCAACTGACCGCGGGTAGTGCTCCCCCAGCGCGAGGGTACGCCATGGCCCGAAGATATAATGACTCCGGTTAAATGGATACCCCCAAAGTACGCCTTATAGTACGTTGTTACCGGGCCACCGAAAAGTCAACAGGCATTTTTACATGAATCCAGTGCCGCCATCTCGCTGTCTCACGAAGCCGATGTCGAGTCATAACTCATAATAAAACAAGAGGTTACTACACTTTAAGCGAATTCGACGGGTCGCCGCCCAGGTTGCTGCACCCCAGTCGCTCGCCTATCGTTCTTCGTTATATGTCTGAATCGCTGAAAGAACTGATGAACCGCGCCTTCGCCACGCACGCAGAGCGCGTCGCCGTGCGTGTTCTCGCCTCCGTTGATGGCGATCTGGGCTACCATCCAATCAGCTATCGCGAACTGGAGACTCAGAGGAACGCGGCGGCCTCCGGGCTGGCGCGACTCGGCGTCGAAAAAGGGCAACGAGTCGCCATCCTCACCGACGGGGGAATTGAGCCATTACTCATTTTCCTCGCCGCCGATCTGCTCGGCATCTGCGCTGTGCCACTGTGCAGCAAGGTGCCGCCACAAATCCTCGTACACAACCTGAATCACAGTGGCGCCGTCCTCCTGGTGACCGATCAAAAAGGTCATGACCAGATCGCCGCCGCTCGCTCGCAGCTACGGGATGGCGGCCCGAGAATCGTCCTTACGGAAGGCAATGGCGAGGGGACGGTGGCATGGCGGGAACTCGTTTCAGGGGGAGACCCGCCCCCGGAAGTGGACGTGTCGCCCTCAGATGAGAGCAAGATTCTCTATACGTCCGGGTCGTCGGGAATGCCCAAGGGTGTTATCCAGACCCACGCCAACATCGTCGCCAACGTGCGTGCGGTCTGGGACGTCATCAGCGATCGGGATCCCTGCAGATTCTTCAAGTCCGCACCGGATTATCACTCGATGGGGATCCTCAATATCTATTTCCCCCTCGCCAAGGGATGGGTTCTCGATCTGGCCAGATCGCCCGACCGGGTGCTCGCCGATATTCGCCTCTCCGAGCCTCAGGGGTTTCTCACCGTCCCCCTTGTACTCGACAAAGTGTTCGGCAACGTGCGCAAGGAGATATCCGCCGGCGGCGCCAAGGGCTGGCTGGTGGGCCGATCCGTGGCGGCGAAGCGTAATATCGCCACCGCAAAAGCTGGTGCAGTCGACCGCCTCATCTACGGACTGATCGGTCGAAAAGTGGTCGAAAAAATCAAAGATCAACTCGCCAAACGGGTCGGCTCCAATCTCGAGGTCCTCGTCGTCGGTTCCGCCAAGGCAGATCCCGAAGCCCTCGACTTCTTCCACCACGTCCTCGACATCAAGACGTACGAGGGCTACGGGACAACGGAGTGCGCCCCGCTCATCGCCGCCAATCACATGCAGGGGCGCAAGAGCGGCACAGTCGGAAGGCCCCTGTTTACCGTAAAACTGCTGGCCGACGACGGCAGCGAAGTCGGCTTCACAGATCCCGACTCGGGAGATCACCGCGGCAGGTTCGGCGAGGCGGGAGAATTATGGGTGAGCGGTCCCAATGTCATGAAGGGATATCTGCATGACGAGACCCAGACATCAAAAGCTCTCGTCAGCGACGAAGATGGCCGCCTGTGGTACCGAACGGGGGATCTGTTCAGCACGGATGCTGAAGGCTTTCTCACTTTTCACGGCCGCGTTGGACGGCAGTTCAAGCTCGCCAACGGTGAGTTCGTGAATCCAGAGCTCCTCGAACGCGTGCTCTCCCGGGCTCCCCTCGTCGAACACCTCCTCGTTGCCGGCCGTCAGGAGTGGAGTCATCCTCTCGTCATCGTCACCCTCGACGTCGAAGAAGCGTCGAAGCAGGCTGATCTCGGCCTCGCCGGCTTGGGTGAGGAGGAGATCCGCGCCGATTCGCGGCTCAGCGCCAGAATTCGCGAGCACCTGCTCCACGAAGCAGACAGCTACGGCTTGCCTCTCCACGAGCGGCCGCAGCGAATTCTCGTGCTCCCGGAGGCGCTGAGCGAAGAGGCGGGCACGCTGACCAGAGGGCTCAAGAAGGTCGTGCCCGGAGCTGTGCTGGAACGCTACAGCTCACTGATCGATGCAGCTATGGGAGGAACCACCTGAGGCTGTCGGTCAGCCCAAACGCGCGCAGAGATTCTGCAGGAGGACGCGATTGTCGCCCCCCAGGTAGAGCATCTCGCCACCGAGCCTGCTGAAGCTCTTGCAGAACCTCG
>JAQBUH010000034.1 GCA_027624075.1 Chloroflexota bacterium | reverse complement strand
GGAGCGAGCATGTGGAAGTGTGGCCGAAAAGGAAGCGCGCGCACGTAACCCGGGCGTGGGTGGTTGGCCTCCCTCTAACATTCGTCAATGGGTCCCACTTTTGATGTGGGCGGCATTTTTTCTGGCCTGGTGGGGGGGGCTTTGCGTGGAGCTGGTCTTGTGAGGAGGGGAGCGGTCCCTGCTGAGGCCTGGTGGGGTCCCTGCGAGATGAGGCTGTCTGAGGGATTGGTCTTGCTGTAGAGGAAGACGCTCCGGATCGGGCCTCCCCATTTCCCCGCTGTTGTTCCCCGGCCCTCCGATGGGGAAATTAATTGTGAGGGATTAGGGAATGAAGGGATTTGGAGATGAAAGCCCGTAGGGAAGGTTCATCGGCGCTCCGTGAAAGCCCGAAGGGAAGGTTCACGGTGCCCTTGGTGGGCGGTGGGGGGCGGCTGCGCGTTGCTGCGCCGGAACGGAGTGGAAGCGCCCGGGTGTGGGCGCGCGAGGCCCTAACCCTTCCGTAGGGTTTCCCTTCCCCGGTTTTTGGCTGGGAAGATCAGAGCTGACTTAACGCTGCCACCACGGGTCTCCCCTGGCCGGCTCGGGGTGTCTTTCAACCCTCCGCCATCCGCTTGTGCGTGTCTCTGCGTCAACTTGTATGTGGGCGCCGCCGTCAGGACTCTTGGCGCGGGAAGATCAGACGCTCCTCATGGTTTCGGAGCAGGTGTGGACGACGCAAGGACAGCCGAGAGAGTGGCCTGTTGAGGCTTGAGGGGGTATGATTGGGTCGCTCGGCATATCTGTACCTGTGCCAGCCATGCCTCCGGACCTTGCCAGTCGCGGAGGCGATTTATTTGAGACGCTCAGCGCATCCTACAGGTCGGGCGGGGGATGGATCAAGCCCTCAGCGCGAAACCGGTCCGCCAGGCGGACCAGTCTGACTGCCCGTTGAGCTAACAGGGCTCTGCGTAGACGGGGAGCGTCCTGCTTGAACGATCAGGCGTACAAAGACGAAAAGACGCCCTGGCGGATTCGATACCGCTATCTCTCCCCTCAACATCAGTTTACGCCGGCAGGTCAGACTCTCACTGACCTTCCACATGGGAGAATCGAGACTCGATTTTTGGCATGTGATGCCGTTCTACGGTGCCGTTGTGTAAGCCCGAGCCCCGTCAGAGAGGCTCGACGGACCGGCGTGCCGCTAATCTACACCACGCTGCTAGACTCTGCTCACAATGGACGACCTTCCAGCTATATGCGCACACTGTCTCACCCGCGCCGTGCTTCGCGTCGAAAACGAGATCTACGCGTGCTTCGCGTGCTCTCGCACAGGCATCGCAGTTTATCCGGGCGCCGTCAAGCTCGATAAGATCTTCCGCGGAGAGCCGCAACATGAGCCACGGCATCAGAAAGTGAAATACAAATGAGCAGGGGCCGGCCGAAGTACAAGGTCCACCGCAAGAAGCGCCCGCCTTGCCCGCTCGACGGCAAGACCGTCATGAGTCTCCAGCACGCAAAGCTCATCCATGAACGAGATCCCGGCGTCGAGCCGTATCTCTGCAGCGCCGGCTACTACCACGTAGGCAATGTCTCGAAGCACCCGGGCGTCAGAGAGCAGCTGTGATGAGGCCGAACCCGGTGAATCCGCTCTCGAAGTAAGTCTCGATGCGCCAGTGAGGGCGAGGGTACAGCAAGCAGGCGCAGCCGATGAACAGGTAGACCTGTTTGTGCATACCCGCCCAGCAGAGCCCGAACCACCGCTCTCCGAACTCATGGGGCAACAGCGTCGCGTGCTTGCGTTCATCGCAGACACACCCCACCACCACGCCGATGCTGTCGTCTGGGACGTGAAAGGTGTAGGCCAGGCTCGCGGTAGCCGGACCCGGGTTATCGAGGATGTGAAGGTCCAGTGGCTGAACGTAGTCAATCAGTCGCATCGCAAGGGTTGTGTTCTCCTCGGGTGTCATCGCAACCGGTAGCGGTTTCGCGATGTGTTGTGTAATATACCCCTTGAGACCAGAGCACCGGGCCTAAGCAGCCTGTGAAGCCCCGATAACCCCGCCGTTCCAACGCAGCAATGTGTCCCGGCGGGGTTTTTGTTTGTGCTACGATTCCGGCAGTCTCACGCTTCAGTCACACAGGGGGAACCAAGTGACTACGGAATCGCCTACTCTGGCGGAAATGGTGCTCGCCGTCGACATCAGGTTGAAATGGGGCGTTGCCGACGCCGCCCGGCTGATCGCAAAGCACGGATTCAACCTCTGCCGGTCCGCCCATCAGACCATGCTCGACCTCGCCCGTATGCAGAAGCTCTCTCACGTCGAAAAGCCGTCTGGATACTTCGTGAGCGTGCTCGAAAACTCAGCGTTACCCGGCCGCGCCAGCTGGCAACAGCCGGACCTGAGCTGCTCCGACCGCTCCGATGAGTTCATCGAGCGTTACCTGGCCCGGCAACGGGAGAGAAGGCAGCTGGCGGAATAATTTTCGTCATATTTGCCACTCGGTTTGACAGAAAGAAGGTGAGAAGTGCCCAGGACCGCAGGCCCGAAGCCGAGGATGGTCGACTACATTCCGCGCAGTACGGCCGGGCAGCAGGAGTTCAGGCGGCGCGACGTCAGCTTGAGCGTGGCCGGCGTCAAGTACGCGCTGCGCGACGGCGAGTGGCACTCGTCAACGGATGTCATATCCCAAGGTGGACGCCTGAGCGCCCTCAATGCCCTGCTCAAAACAGGCAAGGTCCGGGCGAGGCCACGCGGCGCTGAGATGGAGTGGCAGTTAGCGTAGCCGTGAGCGCTTGCTGTATCCTCACGCGAACTACACGGTTCACAAGGAGGACACAATGCCACAGGATCTTTCGGGTGCGATGCTCGTTGGCGGGCACCTGATCGCCAATGTTTCGCCGTCGGTCAAGAAGGAGACGTTCAAGTTTCCTAGTGGCGAGATCGTGGAGCTGCAGCTCCCATTCAACACGACCAAATATGAGAGCAGCTCTGGCCAGACCCTCGTCGTCTACAAGCGCGGCACCCCTGAGTGGGACAAGATCAGGGAAGTCAGGGTGCAGGTGGAGCTGCAGGTCAAGGCAAAAGAGAGAGAGATCCGCGCCACGCTCGAAAGGGAAATCCGAGCCCAGCTGGACGAGGTCAAGCTCTCCGAGTTCGCCGCACGCGACGTCCTTATCGAGGGCAAGCCGGCACGGCCCCTGGCCACAGTCGTCGTCGAAGAGCGCCTAGCTGACAGCAAGTACGAGGATGGCGACGAGGACGAGGGCGATCAGTCCGACCCAGGCTTCCCGTGCCCCAGCTGCGACAAGGTGTTCGAGAGCGCTGCACAGCTGCAGGGACACGGCGGTTCTCACGTAAAGGCAGCTAAGAAGGCTGTAGCCGTAGGCTCATGACGCAGGAAGCGTTCGACGACCACCTCCCGATCTCGCACGAAGAGTACGAGACCGATCTCTCGGTCAAGCGCCGTCGCGACTACGACCCCTTTTACGACACACGCGCTGAGATGAGGGGATCCCCCGACCTGGGAGAGCGCGTCTGCGGATACATCGCCTCGTGCTGGCCCGAAGAGGTAGCCATCACGATCGCCGGCCTGACAGCTGCGCAGTGGGAAGAGTGGAAGCGTGCCCATCTCGACATGTACGATCGTGCTTACAAGATCGCCACGGCGATGCTGGTCGCAGAGATCCGTGCTTCGGGGCTTGGCATGGTTCCCCGGGGCAACCAGAAGTCCATGGCGTTCCAGCTGGCGCACATGATGAAGCTGGACATGACGATGTTCGGCGGCGTGCGAGATGCGAAGGCCGCCGCAAAAGAAGGCAGCACCGCAGCCGATGACGACATCAGGGAAATCGGCGGAATGACCCAGCAAGAGCTCGCGGAGCTGGCTGAGTTGGGAGACTGACCGTGCCCACGCGGCAAGAACTTGCCCGAGCCATTCTCGCCAGAGACGACTTCTACGCGTATTGCCTCGCAGTCCACGAAGTCATTCTCGCTCCTCACATGAAGTGGTGGGTCGAGATCCTGCAGTCCGAGAAACCGGAGCACAAGAAGGTGGCCATCGCAGCGCCGCCCGAGTTCTGGAAGTCCAGGGTGACCCGGATGTTCATCGAGTGGTCGATCGGCCGCAACCCGGAATGGGCGAGGCTGCTGGCCATGAACACAGACGCGCAGGCCACCAAACAGCTCAGGTCCGTGCAGGAGACCATCGTCAACAACGAGATGTTCAAGCTCACGTTCCCCGCTATAAAGCCTGACTACGCGAGGGGATGGAACCAGCACGCTCTGTTCGTGAAGCGTGACAACGCGGCGCGGCCAGAGCCGACGCTGCAGGCTTCCGGCGTGAGAGGCGCCATCCAGGGCTCACACTTCGAGGAGATCTACACAGACGACGTCACCGACCAAACAGACGTCAGCTCACCGACCGAGATGAGGAACCAGCGGCAGTGGGTCAAAGGTGTCCTGTACGACCGGTTCCGGCGCGACAAGGACGAGCAGCCGATCGGACACTGGTTCGCCATCTTCACGAGGTGGGGAGAAGCCGACCTCTGGAAGACGTTCACAGATCCCCTGGACGCAGAAAGCCCGGACGGCGGACTCGCCTTCACGCCGATCTTGGCTCCCGCTGTCCGATCCGACGGCAAAGAGTGGCCGTGGGGCGGACAGCTGCTGTGGCCGGATGAGTACTCGGAAAACCGCCTGAGCCACATCCGCCAGATCAAGGGCTCGCAGCTGTACACCATGACGTACCTGTGCGACCCGAGCGCTATGGGCGGCAACGTCCTGCCGATCAACCGCATCAACCGCTTCGACCTGGCGCACGCCCCCGAGCCGGATTTCGTGTTGCACAGCTGGGACATCGCCACCGGTGACTCTAGCGACGCCTCATGGACTGTCATGCAGGAGTGGAGCAAATTCAACCGCGGCTTCATGATTACGCACGTCCACCGCGAGAGACTCACCCCGAGCAAGAAGCTCAACCTGATCTACCAGTACCGGAACGACCGGATGCCCAACATCGTGCTGATCGAGGACCGGGGCCCGGGCAAAGAGGTCATTCAGGAGATCGAGAGCCGCGACACAGACGCAATGCCGCAGCTCCGCAAGACCGACCCGAAAGGCTACGGAGACAAGGTCGCACGGGCGAGGGCGCAGCAAAGCGTCTTCGAGCGCGGCCTGATATGGGTCCCTGAGCACGCTCCGTGGGTAGCAGACTTCCTGGATGAAGTGTCATCGTTTCCGGCGTCAGCCTTCGACGACCAGGTCGACGCCCTCTCACAGGCCCTCGCGTACATGAGGACCGAGATGCTCCCTTCCAGCGCGTCCGATGGCCCGAGGTCGTGGATGAACAGATCGAACCAGCGTGAAGATGACCGCACAGCACCGCCGCCACCGCCCGGGCGCAGATTAAGGGTTATGTAATGGCCGACGACAGCAAGCCCAAAGCGACCGACATCATCGAGCTATCCCATCAGTACTTCGGGCGCATGTCCGAAGCGCACACCGAGATGAGCCGGATGCTCGACCTCGTTAACAAGAAATTCACGGTCTTCAACGACCTCGACCAAGAGAAGTGGAAGCCGCTGCGCACCGGGACCGCCGGTAGCATGATCCACCGCTTCGCCCACCAGGTCGTCACGGACCGGCCGATCGTCACCTACACCCCGCGGGGAGACAGCAGGGAGGCGCTCAGAGACGCCGACATCGCGGAAATGTGGGCGCAGAACGTCGTTGAAGGGATGGCGGACGGAGCGATCGAGTCGCCGTTCATATCCTGTGCGAAATGGGCGCTGCTCGGCGCATGGGTGCTCAAGGGCCCGCTGTTCGATCAGAACGCATGGCCCGAGATGCCCCCGGCGCGCGATAAAGAGGCGACCCGGTCGTTCCAGATCGCGCAGGCGAACCGCAGCCCCTTCCTGATTGAGGCCGTCGATCCCCGGCAGTGCGTGTGGGACGACGTCAACCCTACGAATCCGCAGTGGACTATCCGGCGCAGCCGCATACCCCTGTGGATGGCGACCAAGAAGATCCCGAAGGGCCTGTTCTCCAACGTCAACAGAAAGTCAGGCAATGACCTGGTAGAGCGGCTCGAGTGGTGGGATGTCCACTGGCGCATGACGCTCCTCGACGGACAGCCGATCAGCTATCTCAACGAGGCCGAAGACAAGCCGGTCACCGGGGCGATCCCCAATATCTATGGCTACAACCCCTATCAGGTTGGATACGGTCCGTGGTCGTTTGCAACCGGCCGTCCCGAAGAGCAGATGCGCTCCATGCTGTACTTCATCGAGGACGAGCTGATCGAAGAGTCCCGCATCGCGTCCGTCAAGCGGTTCGCCATGCAGCTCTACGGCCTCTCGCCGTTCGTCGCCGCAGACGCAGAGAAGTTCGTCCAAGAGATGTCGGCCGGCCCTGGCGCAGTGGTAACGGCGGCGGACCCGAAAGACCTGTCCAAGAGCGCGCCGCGCCCGATGGAGATGCCCCAACCGCCAAGCTGGCTCGAGAACTACGAAGCCAGCAACAGCGGCAGGATCGGGTCGAACAGCGCGACGACATCCCTGCTCGGCGAACGCCAGATCGGCACCACTTCGGCGCTGCAGGAAGGCGTGCTCATGGGCGAGGGCCGTGTCCAGTTCGAGCCCATCACCCGGCAGCTGGAGCGCCACACCAACAGGCTCCTCAACCGCGCCGCATGGATCTCCGAGCACCTGATCGGGGAGCCGCAGACAATCTGGAATGAACGCGCACGCGGGCGCGACCTCACGACCATCAAATCCGACGTCTGGAGCGGCCAGTATCACTACCGCACATCGCTCGAGCCGCTGGACCCGACACGCGACGACCGCCGCGCTATGCTCGGGCTCAACCTCTTCTCGCAGTCGGCGATCTCTCCGTGGACCCTGCTCGAGGACTACCTCAAGATCCCCAACGCCAACGGCGAGCTCAAGCTAATCATGCTCTGGAGGACGATCAACTCTCCTGAGTACCAGGCGCTTCTGAGCCAGCAGGCCGCGCAGGAGAATGAGGTCGAGGATGCCATCGCTGAGCTGCTCGGTGGTGGAAGTGATGGCCCCACTCCGGGTAATGTTGGTGATACGGAGAGATTCGATGGAGCTTTGGGCGCAGGAATCCCCGCAGACAACGCAGAGCCGAACTTCGCGCCGGGTGGCAGAGGCTCCCTCGATGACGGCAGCACAGGCATCGGCCAGCTCGGAGGCCGCGGCAACCGGTTAGACGGCCAGGGTAACTTCTAATGACGATGCAGCCGTTGCAGGGCTTACAGCCGGGGGCAAGCGCCCCTGATATGACGGGCGCCTCACAGATGGCGCGCATCCTGCAGGCGCGAGACGCACGCCGCAGGGTGCAGAACCGCGACCACAAAGCGGAGTCCATGAGCCTGCTGACGCAGGCTGCGCAGGCCGCGACCGACTTCGCCAAAGAGATGCGGGAGACGATGAAGTCCGTCACACCGGCGCCGTTCATGAAGGCGAAGCTGGACCGGCGGCAGGCCCGCTCCAAGTTCCAGCAAATGAACCAGGGAGAGCATGTCCTGTTGGCCCGCAAGCTCGGCGTTGACACATATGTGAAGCTGGCCAGGCATCTCGGATTCACCGGCGACACGATCCCGATCGGAGGCGGTAAGTAATGCCACTCGAAGTCACTACCAATCAACAGGCCAAGCCACCGCTGAACCGTCCGCCTTCGCAAGAGCCGACTGGAAAAAAGAAATCGTCGATATGGCGGCAAAACGCGGAAGCTGACCCCTACTGGGACGCGACTACCGGTATGCCTCTGCAATGGCCCCGCAACCCGGTAATGTCCGAGTCTGACTTGGAGGCTTATAAGGAGAGCAGGAGGGGCGGGGAAGGCCGTGTAGGCCCGACCGGGCAGCCATTCCCATTCGATGCGTACTACGACGAGCCCGGGAGCCCGGGTTGGCTAGATCAACGGTCGGCCGGTGATGTATATCAGGAATACGGGCCGAACGCCAATCCATACGGGCTTGACACCACTCCCACCGAGTACCTCTACCAGGTAGGCACTGGTGAAGATCCCAGCACCACCGGGATCGACAGAAGTTACCCTGAGTTTGTGGGCGGCAATGAAGCCGGCGGCAGTGGCGACATGGAGGCAGCCAAGCTGGCGGGCCTCGTCGACCCTGCGATCTTCGCCGCCGTCGTCGGCACGCTCGACGTGGACGGTGGAGAGTCCATCTCAGCGGTGGGCGTCGACCCCGACGGCACTATCATCGTCACCGTGACCGGCACCGATGCGTCGGGCGCACCGACCACACGGAAAATCCCTATCGACGCCTCGACCGCGGGCGGCACGCTCTACCTGCAGCAGGAAAGCAACAACCTCGCTCGCACAGCACAGGAGCTGGACGAGAAGTTCCGCCGCGACGAGTCCAAGATCAACGAGGAACTATCAAGACTCAACGCGGAGATCGCCACCGAACGGATCCGCATCGACTCGCAGATCGCTAACGGACAGCTCTCCCTCGCCCTCGAGACACAGAACCGCATCGACGAGCGTGAGAAGCAGGGCCGGCTGCTGGAGCGAGACCTGTTCAACGCCAACATGAGCCACCAGCGCGACGTACTCAACCTGGAGCGGTCCCGGTTCGACCTCGAACGGCAGCAGTTCCTCGCGGAGCTCAGCAGTCAGCCAGGCAATATGCTCGACTTCTTCAACATCTCAAGGGGCCTGCCCACCGCAGGGCTCGGCGGCCCGCTGCCAGAGGGGATCTCTCGCGCCGTCGGCCTCAACCCTGCCCAGCAGGCCAACGCAGGCGCAGTCATCAACCCGAGCGTGCCACTCGAGCCACTGGGCGCGGTGCCGCAGGTTGGCCCGGAGGCAGCCTCGCCGGCCAGCACGTTCGACATCTCGCAGTGGCTGTCAAACCCGCTCACGATACAGCAGTTGATGGCCAACGCGGCCGGCGGAGCTCCACCAGTAGCCGGAGCGATCCCGAACATCGGTTCCGGTGACGATAGGGAGGACCCCGGTCGGCAACGGCGGGAATTTGAAGCGAACGTCGGAGCCGGTCCACCACAACCTGAGGATCCCGGCGGGACTGGCGTGCCACGGGGAGGGATGGTTAACCAGCCAGCCGCGGAGCTTGCTGATTCGGCGCAGGATGAAGGCTTGCGGATGCGCGACGCGTGGCGTGCGCTAGTAGCCGGAGGCACTACCAACGCGTGGGGAGGCCCGCTCCGGGCCGCCGGAGGCGCTCCCCCAGTAGCCGAAGGCACTGCCGATGCGGGCAAAGTCCAGACGGGCCAAGTCCAGCCGCAGCAAGTCACACAGGATGTGGGCCAAGTCCAGCCACTGGGAGGGCTGGATAACCAGCCAGCCGCGACCCAGGCCGCTATCAACGAGGTGATGTCGGCGGTCGGACTGTCGGAAACAGGGCAGCCGCCGCAGCAAGTCACACAGGATGTGGGCCAAGTCCAGCCGGGCCAAGTCCAGCCACTGGGAGGGATGGTTGACCAGCAGCGCTTTCAGCTGCCACCCGAGCTTCTCGCCGTGTTCGGCGGCGGGCAGGCAAGCGGCGCCGGCGAGCTGCAGCTGCCAGACACGGGTGTGCCGTTCCTGTCGCCGCAACAGCTGGCAGGCATGACGCCGGCCGGCCGGGAGCTGTACGAAGCGATCATCAGGGCGACCGGGCTGCGAGTCGAGGACTTCAACTTCATCGGCCAGCAGCGTGCGCCGACATCAGGTAGACAGATCTCTAGGCGGGTGTAATGGATCCACTTGACGTCGAAGACCTCGTCAGGGAGCGGCGGGACCGGCTCGCCAGGGCCCAGGGCACGATTGAAGACCGCGCTCAACGGCTGGAGCTCGACCCGCCACGGGAGTCGGCGCGGATAGTCAGGCCGCAGTCCGAGGAGCTCGCGCTCAGCGCGTTCCCCGACTTGCAGCCGACGGTACTGCCGGACGAGGACGCGCCCGCTGCCCGCAAGAAGCTGTTCGGGCAGTCGATCGCAACAGCGATGGCGGAAATGGCCGACGGCACAGCCGCAGCGAAGCATGGCAACCCGTTGCTGAACATCGGCACCGGCATCTTCAAGGCGTTCGAGGTCTCAGGGAACATCGCGAGCAGCATCGCCCGCCCGGTGATCTTCGGCGCGCAGAACTTTGTCATCCCCGGCCAGCAAGACCTCCAGCGCAAGACCAACCAGCTGCGCGAGTCCGGCCTGTCATGGGGGCAGGCGCTCAACCGCGCTTACGAGGAGACAAACCTCGAGGGCCCGACAATCCCGTTCTTCACGACCGCTTTCACACCGAACGGCAGCATCACGATCGACTTCGAGGATGTCATCGAGGCTGGCTTCGACCCGATCGACCTGGCGTTGACCCTGTCAACAGGCGGTATCGGCAAAGGGCTATCGGTGGCAGGCAAACAGGGTTTGAAAGCCGGCCTGCGCACAGCCGCGGTCGAGTCCACCGGGGCCCGGCTCGGGCGCGCGGCAGGCAGAACAACGTCGAACCTCGTCGATGACCCGCTCTCTCTCGTCTCTCCTCGGCTGCGTGTGGGTTTGCTCAACGACGTGGCGCCGCTCCGTGCCAAGCCGGTCATCAATGCCCGCCTAATTGAGGTCGACATCGCCGCAGACGTCACCTTCCGCAAGAAGACCCCGGCCAGGGCGATCGAGTTGCTGACTAAGAACGTGCCACTGGCCCGCTGGATTATGGGGACGCGGCCCGCTCATTTCATCGCAGAGAAGATCGACCCTTCGCAGACAGCTGGAGACAGCATCCCCCACAGAGCGTCAGTGCTCTATCAGCAGTACGCCGCACAGAGCGCTAACGCCGTGGACGCGGCTGTCGCATACATCAACCCTGACAACATGCGCAAGGCTTTCAACGTGAGCCCCAGGGACGGCAGGGTCCAGGCAACCAATATCCGTTACACGCCGGCGGGAGCGAAGCTGTCGCGTCCAGCAGGCCCGAAGGGTGTGCCGCCAGCCGCGAGACGCACGCAGCGAACTGTATTCGATGAAACTCTTGCTCCAAGACGAATCAGGGAGATAGCGAATAGTTCTGAAGTTGGAGTTAACAGGACACAACCGCTCGAAGGAATTACTCCACGCGTATATCGAGAAACCAGTCCAAGTAGTGCGTATGACATTATTGCCAATGCAGATCAGGGAGTACTCTCGGAAATTTATACTGCAAGTCACCCCGATCTTGCACTTGGGCAACATGGAAACCGCGGTGTTCTAATTGAGTTCTCGACAGATGGGTTAACTGGGAAGCTGAACTTCAGCGCGCCCGGATTAAAGCATGTCGCCGCAACAGCTGGTCAAGCAGAGATTCTCGTTCGCCATCGTAGTATGGGGAGTCTTGGGAAGAATGTAGTCTCGGTCACAATTGACCCTGCTCGCATAAATTCACCAGAATTGCGTAGAGAATTGCGCATTCTCATGCGCCAATTGGAAGAGCCTGCTGATGGCATTGGCGGCGGAAATTTGGCAGGGAGGTTTACGAGCGAAACGCTCCCCGATGGGCGTATCCGTTTAACTCCCCGCGCCGCTGGCGCAGGCCCGGAGGATGTGCCGCCAGCCGCAGGCCCGAGGGCTGCAGCCGCGTCCACCGGGAGGCTGGCCGCAGAAGAGGCGGATGGCACCGTGAGGCCGCTGCTCGGCGACCTGATGGAGGGCGCTCTCTTCGACGCCGACGGCCGGTCCACTCGCAATTCCCTGTACACCGGTCTCACGCCGGACCAAATGCGGGTACTCGGCGACCTCCGTGACGCTGTTGACGACCTGATTCAGATGGGCGTTGACAACGGTGTCCTCGAGCTGAGCCCAGGCGCAATCCCCGGACGGCTCTGGAAGTTTGCGAAAGAGGTCGAGACCGGCGCGCCGATCGACGACATCTTCTACTACGCCTCACGCCTGGTGCGAGAGAAGACGTACATCGACCCCGACGGCGTGGCTCAGAAGCTCGTCATGAACCGGGCGCATGGCCTGCGTGGTGGCAACACGGGTTTCCTTAACGCGAGGATTCACGAGTTCATGGAGGAGGGAGCCCAGGCGGGAATCAGCCGGTACGCCGACTGGGACGAGTCGTTTCGGGGGCTCGCTGGTGGAATGTACAGGCTGATCAGCGAGAAGCGTGTCAAGGACTACCTGACAAATGCGGGCCAGCTGGTCACAGCAGACAGCGTTCTCAGGAGGCTACATCCGGGCATAGTCGGCGCCGCCGAAATGGGCAAGAAGTTTGAGAAGGCCACTGTGGCCAATGTCAACCGCCTCAAGCGTAAATCTGCAGCCCGGACCGCCAAGCGCACCCCGATGAAGGATGAGCTGGCCCGCGCTGACTCCGCTGTCGCTGCAGCCGTCGCCGATCACAAGCGCCTCTCAGAGAAGTTCACCCAGCTGTTCATCAAGCATGAACAGCAGCTAGCGAAGGCGAAGGCCGCGACCAACGACGGCCTGCGCCGCAAGCACCGTGCGACCGCTCAGCGTACCAAGGGCCGCATGGAGGAGATGGCCAGCGAGGTTGGCCGCGCCAGCAACGCCTTCCGCGTGGCGATCGAAGAGGTAAACGTAGGAACGCGTGCACGCACGAGGCTGGCCAAGCTCGAGGACGAGCTGATGGGAGTCACGGACGACCTGCTCACCGCAGAGGCGGAGGTGCACCTTGCCAGGCTCACGTCGCACCGGGCGACCCAGGTGATGAACGAGAAGATCGCACAGATCTCGGAGTCACACACCCTCGACGCACGCGTGTTCGGCCTGACAAAAGCACTCGACCGCGAGATCCCGGTCGGCCGTTTCACCAACCCCGCTCTGCAGGGACAGATCGCCCCGCGGGACACCGTGGATGTCCTGAACAAACTGTTCAACGACCGCGGGAGCGATGCGCTACGCAAGGTCGAGGCGTTCACCGGCACCGCCCGCACGCTATCGACTGGTGCGGGAGACATCGGATGGCTCGGCATCCAGGGGTCCCTGCTCGCGTTCACTCACCCGGTGATATATGCAAAGGCGGCTGCCACATCCCTCCGTGCGATCTTCTCTCCCCAGCTGCGTGACGAGTACATTCGCAAGAATATGGCGGAGGTGATCGACTTCATCCAGTCCGGAGGCGACATCGGATCCTCCGAGTTCTTCCAGTCCATCGACCGCGGCGGGATGCTGTCTTTCGTTAGCGAGTGGGCGCTCCGCAAGACCGACAAGGGCACCCTCATGGGCGAGATCGTGGAGCGCTGGGGCAGGGATGCCCGCCCAATCGGCCGCCTCGGCACCGGCTTCAACACGTTCCTCGATGTCAGCAAGATCGAGATGTGGAAGAGCATGAGGAACATGCCCCTGAACGGGCATGTCGCCAAGCGCGAGCTGGCCACGCACATCAACAACATGATGGGCACGATGAACACGCAGCTGCTCGGCCTGTCGCCAACTCAGAGGCAGATCGAGGGCGCGCTGCTGTTCTTCTCGCCCCGGTACACCAGGTCTGCCTTCGCCCTTGTCGGCGACCTGCTGCAGTCACCCGGCAAGATCGGGACTATGGACGGACTGGCGCAGCGGCACGCTATGCGGGCGATCAGCGGCTTCATAGCTGGAGGCACCACGGTCATGTGGGGGCTCGGCCAGGCGACCGGGCAGGATGTCGAGCTGAACCCGATGAAGCCGGGATGGCTGACGGTCAACATCGGCGGACAGACGCTAGGGATCGGCGGCTCCACCCGCGCCCTGCTCGACGT
The DNA here is from genome assembly GCA_027624075.1 of Chloroflexota bacterium. GTDB lineage: Bacteria > Chloroflexota > Dehalococcoidia > Lucifugimonadales > Lucifugimonadaceae > JAJCYX01. The sequence goes on along the minus strand of JAQBUH010000034.1, from coordinate 6,189 downwards.
CATGGCCAAAGCGACGGCGTCGGTGGCCGGCATAGACGACCGCAATATCACGGACGTAGGACGCTTCAACGTGTTCGACCCCGATGATCGAAGGGCGAACCCGCTGCTGCAGTACTGGCTCAACCGCACGGCGCCGGGCGTGCGAGAGGTCCTGACACGGGAGACGTTCGACGGCGAGAAGCTGGACAGCCCGGGAGAGTTCGCACTCAGGGGCCTCGCCCCGAAGTTCCTGCCGTTCGCCATCGACGCGCAGCTCAACCCGCCGCAGCAGGTGCCTCATCAGAGCCCCTTCGCTCTCGTCCCAGAGGTACTCGGCCTGCGCTCCAGGCCACTGTCGGCCTTCGAGCGCCGCAACAAGAAGCGCGACGAAGTGGCGCAGGCGACGTTCAGCAAGGACTGGGAAGACCTGGGGATGGACGAGAAGGCGGTCGCACGGCGTGACAACGAAGAGCTCAACGGACTCGAGGAGTTGGCGCGCAACGTCGAGGACCCGGTCTTTGCGCCGTACTTCGATCGCCTCAACCGCGACCGCCAGATCAAGGACAACGCCATCGCCAACGCGGCGGCGGAGTTCAGGGCCAACCCTGCCGGCGGACGGACGTTCAGGGAGAAGTATGACCTTGCGATTGCGCAGGAGCGTGTGCTCAGGGAGTCGCGTGAGGATCCCCACGGCGAGCACGCCACAGCGCTCAAGAAGCTCAGAGATTCCAAGGACGAGAAGATCGACTCGCAGGCCGTGTTCGACCGCCAGTTCGACGACTACATCGCGGACGTTCGCGACAACCCCGAGCACAGGGACAAGTTCGGCAACGTGGACTTCCGGGCGATCGACGTCGCAGAGAAGGCGTTCCGTGAACAGGTAGGCGAAGAGGCGTTCCAGCGCATCCGCAACCACTATCGCGGCTTTGACAACCAGGGCAACCAGCTGCGCGACATCCCTCAAGAGGTCATCGACCTGCGCCAAGCGCGTGAGATCCTGCGGGAGAACGAGTACTGGAAGATCCCCGAGCGTTACATCGGCGACAGCGAGCTGATCCGGCAGGTGTGGGACGAGTACCAGTCACTCGACTCCCCCGCGGCGCGGGAGGGCCTTGCCCGCCGGTTCCCCGAGATCAAGAGGATCGCAACCCGGGTAGGCCGCGACCGCAAGCGCCTGCGCCTCCGCAACGCGGACGTGGACCGGGCGCTCGTAATGTTCTACGGGCTGCGGGCGGTCAACCCGGAAGTCCGTGTGCAGGAGCGGGAACTGCTGCGTGCCTCCCGGGCTGAGGGACGCCAGAGCACCGAAGGCAGCTTCCAGATCAGCTAGTGGGCTTGAACCATGTGCCCCTCCCTGTATATCGTTACGCGCAACGAGGGGGGTCACGCGGCCCCTATTGGACTCCAGAAATAGCAATCGCCGGCGGGCGACAGCCATTCGAGGTGAACGATGACGATGCAGCAAGGCAAGACCACTGACGCGAAAACCACCAACGGGGGCGCAGCTTCGCAAGCCAGCGCCAGCGCAGGTGATGGAAGCGGGACCGACTGGAAGAAGGCCCACGACGGGCAGCTCCTGCGAGTGCGTGAACTGACATCAGAGAACGCCGCTCTTAGATCTCGAGCTGACAACGTGGAATCTCTCACCCGGACGGTTGCGGAACTGGCAGGCAAGTTGAACGGCATGGAGCTGACATCGGCTGAATTGTTCGACCGGGTGACCTCTGCCCGATCAGACGATACAGACGAATACGGCGATGAGCCTACAACTGGTGCCTCCAAGACCAGCAGCGATCGAGCTGCAGCTGTTCGTGCTCGCCATGCAGCCGAGGCGCTCAAAGGCTTCGCTGCGCAAGCCGTCAAGGCCGAGCAACAGTTGAAAGAGAACTTCGTCTACGGGATGTCGAACACCGACCCTCTCGTGGTCGAAGCGGTAGCCCTCTTCAACGATGGACGCGCTGGCCGAGACGGGCAGAGACTTTTTCTCGCCGTCGAAAAGATGAAGCTCGCCAGGCAGGCGGCGGAGCTCAATGCTCCATCAGCTGGCGACGACTCCGGAGACGGCGAAACCGACACACAACCCAACGCCACCAGCGACCCGGAGGAACTGCCAGTGGGCGAGCGAGCGCCATCAAAGCGCCAGCAGCTCAGTAAATCTGGAGCTCTCTCCGAACAGTCCGGTGGCGGCGAAGCCGCACCGACGGACCAGTACGCCGATCTTTCACCATCGCAGCTGTTCGCAGCTGCAGCGAGAGGCGAGGGTCCTCAGCGGTCCTAACAAGGACTAAGACGTGACCACATTTGCAGAGTGGAACAAGGTGGACATGCCGCTGGAGATCCGCGGCGTATGGACCACCATTCAGAAGACGAGCGAGGTTGGACCGTTCCTCGAGTACCAGAGCATCGAGGGGAGCTCGGCCGAGTTTGAGCGTGAGGCCACCAACCCGGTAGCCTCGTTCATGTCAGACGAAGGCACGATCTCCGAGTCTGGCCTGACCTTCACCGAGAAGAGCGAGACGCTCAAGACGATCTACACGCAGAGCCCGCTGAACAACAAGAAGAAGCAGCTCTCGTCCAAGTCCGACCCCGAGGTGATCCTCAAGGCAAAGATGGCCAAGTCTTTCCGGCGCAAGCTGGAGGACAAGATCATCAACGGCCAGGTCTCGGGCGACACCAACGAGTTCAAGGGCCTGCTCAAGTGGTGCATCGACGACAGCCGCATCATGAACATGGACGACGGCGTGGTGGCCAACACCGGCGGGGCCGCCGAGACAGAGCTGACGCTGGCCCGCATGGACCAGTTCGTCGACATGCGAGAGGGCGAGGACTGGGATGCCCTCGTCATGAACAAGACCATGCGGCGCAAGTTGACGGCCCTTGCACGCGCCGCAGGTTCCGGTGTCAAGATCGGCGAGGTCGAGCGGTTTGGCCGAAAGGTCATGTCCTACGACGACGTGCCGATCGTCATCGTCGACTGGATCAGCAACGCCGAGGACTACGGCACGGCCAGTACCTGGCCAACCTCGACGGCGACCACCATCTTCGCGGCCAAGTTCGGCCCGGAGAAAGAGGGCTTCACGCTCTTCCACAACGGCGGCTTCATGGACCTGTCGTTCGAGAAGCTGGCCGTCCCACGGAACGAGAACGTGACCCCGTGGCGCCTGATCGGCTACCCCGGCTCAGTCGTCTACTCACCACTGGCTATCGCCGCACTCGGCGGAATCGACAGCTCAGCCTAATCAGTCCACTGGCGGACTAAACCCAGCACTAGCCCCATTGGCGGGGCGGGAGCACTCGACGAAATGACAGTTCACATTCAGAGCCTCGAAGGCCCGATCTTTGGCGATAGCGACGAGCTGAGCATCGCCACCGGTGGCGATGCGGTGTCCGTTGCGAGCCTGCTCGCGTGGGACGGCACGAACCTGGTCCTGGCAGACGCGGATGCGATTGCGACCTATGCTCAGTTCATCGCCCTCCGGGCCGGTAAAGGCGCGACGGCGGACCCGAATCACGGCTCCAACCGGATCGCGGTGGCGAGGCGGGTCAGGCTGTACGACGACGCGGCAGGCTTCACGGCCAACACACCGATCTACCTGTCGGGAACGGCAGGCGGGTACACGCAGACCAGGCCAACGGGCGCAGCTGATGTCCGGCAGGTGGTCGGCTGGGCCTTCACCACGAGCTACGCCGAGATCAACATCAAGGCGCCGACAGAGATAGACGTTGTAGGAAAGGAAGCACTGCTCGTCGCCTCGGCAGCGCGGCTCATCCTGGACACCGGCCCAGCCGGCGGGATCGTGCTGGCCGCAGCGAGCGATTCTGTCTCCTACTCCGTCAGGATTCCAGAGAACGCGGTCGGGATTGCTGCAGCGAACCTCCTGTGGTCGGCGAACATCACGCTGGATGCGAGCGACACGTACACGGTCACGGTGTCTTCGGGCATCGAGGACGGTGCGCACGATGTCGTGACTGACTCGATCGCGGCGGCAGCGCTCACCGTGACGGCAGACGAGATCGCCAGGGCCGACATCTCCGCCGGCCTCAACGCCGCTAGCCTAGTCAAGCCAGGTGGAATCATTTTCATCAAGATCTTGAAGGCGGCAGAGGGCACGGGCGGAGACGACCCGGTGGTCTTCCCTCCGGTCGTGACGTTCACCGTCGTCTAACAGCGGTCCACCAAAACAGCAGGGGGAGGCTGTCCGGCCTCCCCCTGCATAGAGGTCAACATGGTTGCAACGAAATTAGTCAAGTCCATGCTTGAGGTCGCCGGCACGATCCTCGGTGTCGAGTCGCAGGCACTCAGCACGGTGGCGGAAACTCTCGCCACCATCGGGTACACTATTCCTGCAGGCACAACCGAGATCATCATGTACGGCGGCGCCATCGCGGCGCACTGGCACCCGACGGGCACGCCGACCACGTCATACGGGCATGTGCTCGGGATCGCGAAGTTCGACAGCGTGCCGCATCATCAGATGAACACGTTCAAGATCCGGTCTGCCTCCGACACTCCCAACCTGATCTGCATCTACATGGGGTCCTGATGGTAGTCAACGAAAACGAGGGCGGCTTCAAACACATGGTGTCGGCCCCGATCGCGAAGGCGATCACTCCTGGCGACAGCGGGGCCGGCTACGCCAACGGGGAAACGATCTCTCCCGAGGGCAACAAGGCGTGCCGGGCGCTTTACATCGGCGCGACGGGCGACCTGTCTGTGAAGATGGTGGGCTCAGGGGGCGACTTCAAGGACACTGTGACGTTCATCGCCGTGCCGGTAGGCGTCTTGCCAATCCAGGTTGAGCGGGTGTTTGACACCGACACCACCGCATCGTCAATCATTGCTCTGTTCTAGGAGGTAGCTCATGCCTGCACCTGCTGGAACCACATACATACTCGCCCCGTGGGAGTGGACTGACACTGCGGGAACTGATGACACTCCCGGCGGACAAGGCTGGCATCCGCCTGCTGGCTCGTTCGCCACACTAGACAGGCGGAATAACGCCCAGTGCGCACTCAAGGGCACGCAGCCCGCAGAGGGATTCGGCTTCTTTGCTATGAATCCGGGGGCTACCATTCCTGCCGGGGCGATAGTGCTGGGGAACTCGCTCGGCACACGGCTCACAGCAAGCCAGCAGTCAGACATGCAGGCCACGCTTGGCCTTGACCCCGGTGATTTAGGTGGGGCGACCCTGCTGGACGATATGTGGCGAGCGGCCACTGACCTTGCAGATCCGACTGGAGCTAATCGTGTCAAGCCGATCATGCCAAAGGTTGACGGGACGATGGAATGGGTGATGACAGGGCACTCTGTCGTGAAGTCGGAGCAGTTCGACCGGGCAAAGCACCCCTTCGTGCAGGCGGCCGTCAGGCTCGACTATGCGGATTTCAAGACCCAGAACCCTGACGCTGAACTTGAGGCACGGGTACTGCTGAACCTCCGGCGGCAGTACGGCTTCACGAACGGCGATATCATAACGCCGTCAGGCGGAGCAGTTGCGGCGGATGACTTCAACCGGTCTTCCGCAGCCGCTATGGGAACGTCCTCGGATGGCGACTGGTCGTGGACTGAGGTTGACGGCGACTGGGATATTGTCAACAACACGCAGGTGCAGGTTCCACAGGCTGCGTACGCGTCACAGGCGTCAACCTACCCGGCCACAGCCCGCTCAGGCAAAAGTCTGGACTCAGCCGACCATAGGGCGGCGATAGATTTCGTGTCGCGTGGCGACGTCTACGCCTTCTTGGGCCCGGCAGTACGATTCAGCGCCTCAGCCGAAACGTGCTACTACGGCCTATCTCGGGGGCTTCACGCCTTTGCTGCGTTGTCCAAAATCATTGCGGGGACGAATTCCACTATTGTCTATAACAACATTGACGGAACTGACCCGCCGCATACAGACCGGGTGGAGATCAACGGCTCGACGCTGCGGCTGCTTGTGGATAGCGTAGAGATCTTCTCGACCACGGACGCCAACATCACAGGCCATCTCCAGACCGGCCTCGCGGCGCTGGGCACCACCAGCGGCATATCCATCGGCGACAACTTCTCGGCGTCAGATATATTGCCTCAATCAGTAGTTCCAATAGTAATGCGGAGGCGACATGCCTAGCCTTGTTGATATCGTCAAAAAAGGTTCGACGAATCGGTCAGTGCCGCTGACCATCCTCGACTCGACCACCGGCCTAGCTGAGACTGGCGTGATACACACG
>JAQBUH010000033.1 GCA_027624075.1 Chloroflexota bacterium | reverse complement strand
CACTGGGACCGTTGTCCCGGAGTAATGTTGCGTACTCTTCGGCGCTGGACACACTCGCCGCCGCCAACCAGAATTGCCGCCACCTGACCCCGGAGCCGCCCTGACACCCACCCATGGAGTAGCACATGCCTCTGACCAACGTCCCGTGGCGCGGCGTCTTTACGATCCCTGTCACGCCGTTCAACGAGGACGGCTCTATCGATTGGGCGAGTCTTCGGAACTGCGTGGAGTTTTGTATCGAGGCGGGCGCGCACGGCATTGTGATGCCGGTAAACGCGAGCGAATTCTTCACGCTAACGGACGATGAGCGGGACGAGGTCGTACGTGTGGGCGTGGAGGTGACGGACGGCGCTGTGCCGTTTGTGGCCGGGACGACGGGCGTGTCTCCGCAGCACGCCATCGCGCGATCTCTGGCGGCGCAGGAGGCGGGCGCAGATTCCGTGATGGTGTTGCCTCCGCCGCGGGTCGCGGGCGCAGCCCAGATGGAGGAGCACTATCGCGCGGTCGGTGAGGCGATTTCGATCCCGCTCTTCATCCAGAACCACACGCCACCGGCCGGGACCGTAATCCCGAACGATGTGATGATCCGGCTCCTTCAAGAGGTACCGATGATCCAGTACCTCAAGGAAGAGTCTATGCCGCCCGGACACGTGATCACCGCCGTGTTGGAAGGCGCCGGCGATGCCTGCAAAGGCGTCATGGGCGGTGTCGGAGGGCGATACATCCTGGACGAGTTTCGTCGTGGCTCATGCGGCACGATGCCCGGTTGCCAGATAACCGACGCCGCGGTGGCGGTCTGGGATGCGCTGGAGCGGGGCGGTACGGATGGGCAGGGCAAACAGGTCGTGTCCGACGAGGCGCGCGACCTGTACCAGCAGATCCTCCCGGCGATCACGTTCGAGTCGCTCTACGGCGCCGGCGCGTACAAGGCCATCCTGCACAGGCGCGGCGTGATCGCCTCGACGACGATGCGCATCCCGTCAAGGCGGGTGATGGATGCCATCGACTACGAGGAGATGGACATCATCCTGGACCGCCTGTCGCCACTGTTGAGTTGGAAGAAAGGCTAGGGGTCCGCAGGGTCATGGCCACGCCGCGCGGGCGCGGTTGCTTCGGAGTGTGTTCCCGCATCGACGGTTCGCGTTGCACGGGACGATCGTCGTGGGGAATTCAAATAGCGGGATGCTGAAGAACCCGTTGCTCGACCCTACCGTGGCCATACGCCCCGAAAACCGGCAGTTCCGAGTGTGCCTTTACCTTCGGTCCCCTGGTAGGGGCGAATGAATATCCGCCCTTGGGGTCGATGCCAATCGACCGGTCCGCTGCCCGTGAAACCGGGTATCGACGTTTGCAACTCCGCCGGTCGGCGTGCGAAGGGCGGATAGCCAGCCGCCCCTACGATCAGTTCGGGCGCACGACTTCCATCTCCCTGCGAGAGAGGGAGGAGGCTGACCATATTCCACGCCCCGTGTTGCTCTAAAACTAGCGCGCCGCGGTGTCGCCTGATGCCTGCGGAGAATCGGGACCAGCGGGCGACACCGGCCGCATGCGTTTTCTGCGCCTCAACGCCAGCGCCATGAGTCCGACCGGGAACGCGATCGTCACCGCCCCGAGCACTGCCACGATCGTCACCGGACCCAGCCCGAAGATGTCGTCGATCGCGTCCTTGAGCCACTCAACAAGCGTCGGGTCGACCGACTCCGCGTGGTGGAGCAACAGGGCGAGCGATGACGCAAACGCGTCGGTGATCCCCATGCTGGAGGGCTAGTCTCCGTCCGAAGCCGCCGCCCCCGCGGAGACGGGAACGGCGACCGAAGCGTGAGGCAATGACGGCTGGTAGCGGGCCGAGTATCTCTTCTCTCTGATCGTTAGAGAGACGATCCCCGCCATCAGCAGGAGCGCTGCGCCGCCTGCGAACGCGGCGTCGTACGTGCCCGTCGAGTCGAACACCCACCCGAAGACGAGCACAGCCGCGCCGCCGCCGAGTTGGTGCGCCATGTTGATCAGGCCAGCCAGCGTGCCGAGCTTCTTTACACCGTACACATCCGCCGCCAGCGAGGTTGTGAGCGGCACTGTTGCCAGCCATGACATGCCGCCGACGATTGCAAACGCCCACAGGGCTGTCGCGCCCGGCAGGAAGACCAGGCACAGGAACGCCATTCCACGCACCATGTACACGAGACCGAGAAGGGTCTTGCGCTGCATCTTGTCCGAGATGGAGCCGACGAACAGCACGCCGAGAGCGTTGATGCCGCTGAGTAGACCAAACGCGAGCGCGGCGGTGCTGGAAGAGATGTCCTCAGACGAGGCCCAGCGCACGAAGTGGACAGAGATCGAAGCGGTCGTGATGCCGCACACCCAGTAGGCCATCGAGAGCTGCCACATCGGGGCGGACCTGAACGAGCTCTGCCAGCGGTCGGTGGCCAGCGGCCCGACAGCTGCGATCCGGCGGGCATGCCGGACAGGCCCTGCCGCTCCGGCAGGCTGAGGTTCCGGCGCATCCTCGATGTCGCCGTCCGGCAGCAGCCCAATGTCCTCCGGCCGGCTGCGGACGATGAAGATCAGCACTGGCAGACCGAGAACAAGGATCATCGAGCCAAGCACGAGCCAGACCGTCTGCCACGATGTGCTCAGCAGGAAATAGGCGAGAAACGGGATCATGATGATGCCACTGGCTGAGCCGCCGACGGTGAGCAGGCTCATCGCCATCCCGCGTCTCCGCACAAACCACCTGGCAAGAAGAGCGCCTGATGGCGTAAACGAGAGGGCTCCCGAAGCGAACGATACGAGGAAGCCGTATGTTGCCGCCAGCATGATCGGGTTCGTGGACGCGGCTACGAGCAGCGTGCTCAGGCCCATCGCCAGCATGCCGAAGATCAGCACCCGGCGCGCGCCGACGCGGTCTGTCAATGCGCCCAGGAACGGTTGGCTCACACCGTTGACAACCCAGCCGATAGCCGCCGCTGCGGAAATCGCGGTCGTCGTGGCGCCGAAGTCCTCCTCCCACGCCAGGACGAAGACGCCAAAACCCTGCCGCACGCCGATCACGATGAATGTGCTGAAAAACAGCGCGGCGACGATGTACCAGCCATAAAAAGGCCCGGACGATTTTTGGGGCTGCCGCACTCAGCCGAGTCCCAGGACCGCGGCGGCGTCTCTGTTGATGATTCCCTCGATCTCGTCCGGTGGGATCACCGGCAGGTGATGGTCCTTCGCGAACTTCTCCAGGTTGCGAAGCTCATCGATGTTGTCCTGTGGCAAAGTCACAGGCCAGTCTGAGCCGAAGAAGATCTTGCCCGTCACGCCCCACTCATGGAACAGTCGCATCCCCTGCCAGAACGACCACGGACGGTAGAACTGCGCCGAAACGTCTGCCCACACGTTTGGGTGCTTGCGGACAACCGACAGCGAATCCGCCTGCCACGGATGGCTGAGGTGGGCCAGCACCATCTTGAGTTTGGGGAACGCCATCGCCACCCTGTCGAGAGTGAGCGGGTGGGCGTAGATCAGTGGCGCATCGGTCATGGGTGACGTGCCGGTGTGAAAGATGATCGGGATGCCGTCATGCTCGAGCCGGGCGAAGAGCCGGAACGCCTCGGGGCCGGTCGGGTCGAAGTCCTGGTAGTTGGGTCCGAGCTTGATGACCCTGCATCCGAGGTCGCCGACGCAGCGGTCGTACTCCTCGTTTACATCCGGCGCCAGCGGGTGCAGCGACATTCCTGGCACGATCTTAGCGGGGTCAGATTTCGCAACCTCTGAGGCGATGTCGTTCTGGTTCATGTCGACCGGCCAGCCACGCTCGTCCAACACGCTCTCGGAAGTCTTCCACGGCCGACGAGCGATGCCAAAGATGAACGCCTTATCCACCGGCTTCATCGCGTTCAGGTAGTCCTGGACCGTGTTCGTCAGCTGCACCACCTGCCCCGAGCGCATGGTCGACTCGGTCCGCACCTCGTCAGGTGGGACATGGTCACGGTGGCTCGGCAGATGGGTGTGTACATCGACAACAGTCATGACGTCTCGCTCCGCGTGCTGTGTTCTGGTGAGGCCGTGTGTGAGAATGCGCCGCAATCATACTCTGAGCAGCTTGCGGCGTACGGCCGCCAGGACAAACCGGCAGATGGCGATCGAGACGGCTGAGGACGCGATCAGCAGCGCGCGGATGTTCTCCCGCTGGAAGAGCCGCGTCCTGCTCTCCTACTCCGCCTTCTATGTGCTGGTCTACATGAGCCGGTTCAACCACTGGCCTTCCGGCCCGCTCATCGCGGACGACCTCGGGTTCAGCCATTTAGAGCTTGGCCTGATGAACGCCCTGCTGCTGTGGGGCTTCGGAGCGGGAGACCTGGTGCATGGCAGACTGGCAGAGGCCTACGGGATGCGGCTCTGGCTACTGCTGGGCTCGCTCGGCACGGCGGCCCTGAACGTCGTGACGTCGTTTGCAGATAGCTTCTGGACCTTCGTACTGCCGTGGACGCTCAACGGCTTCGTGAACGCCATGCTGTGGTCGCCCGGCATCAGCATGATCACGCAGTGGTGGCAGCGCAGTCAGCGAGGCAGGGCGATGGGGTTGATCGGGGTGGCGGCAGGCGGAGCGATGCTCTTGATGTGGGTCGTCAGCGGTTGGACGGCGAGCGAGTTCGGGTGGCGCGCCGCGTTCAGGTATCCACCGCTGGCCGTGGCCGTTGGCGGCGTTGCTCTGTTCCTGATGACAAGAGACCGGCCAGCGGACGCAGGGCTTTCCGACTACGAAGAGGCCGACTCTCGCACCGCGGCGATCGAGCGTCGCTCCGCCTCCAGCCTCAACGGACTCGCGCCGTATCGCAGGCTGATGTCAGACTGGCGGTTTGTTGCCGCGTCACATGTCAAAGGCATGGAAAACGTGGTCCGCTACGGACTCACCACGTGGACGCCGCTCTACTACTTCGAGCAGGCGGGTCTGACGCTCGAGTCGACTATTGCCGTTACGATCGCGCTACCTGCCGGATACCTCACTGCGCCGCTGGCGTCCGGATACATCTCGGACAGGCTTCTTGGCGGACGCCGCAGCCCGATGGTCACCGTGTCAGCGCTGATCTCTGCGGCGGCGCTGATCGCCATCGCCTTCGTGCCTGCCACGAGCCTCGCACTCGGCGCCGGCCTGCTGTTCACCGGCGCGTTTGCGATGAGCCTTTCGATGAGCGGAGCGCTGGCGGTGGACCTTGCGGGGCGCCACATGGCAGGCACCGCGTCAGGCGTACTCGACGCGCACGGCTATCTCTACGCAGGCGCGCAGGCACTGGTATTCAGCGTCGTGCTCAACGTGGCGGGCAGCCCGTGGCCGATAGTGTTCCTGTCCATGGCCGGCGTGAGACTGCTGTCGGCTGCCATCGCATGGCGGGTCAGGTACTGAGCGGCCTGCTTGCCTGTCGAGACTTGATGACCCGGAGCCTGCGATTCTGTGATTCAATGCGCCTCGAACTGCCACGCCAATTCACTGACCCAACTCGGAGCCAGTTCGCCCAAACCCTGCAAGAGGACAACCCAGATGCCAAAAATGACCGGAGCTAAATTCCTGGCCGAGACCATGCACGGTTACGGCGTAACGCACTTCTTCTTCATGCCGGTCGTAGTCCCCCAGGCGATGCCGGAGATGGAGCGCCTGGGCATCCGCCGGATCATGGCGCACAGCGAAAAATCCGCCGCCTACATGGCGGACGCCTACGGCAGGGTCAGCAGGAGCCCCGCTGTCTGCGGGTCGCAGTCGGTCGGCGCGGCCAACCTTGCGGCCGGACTGCAGGACGCATATCTCGGCTGTTCACCCGTTATCGCACTGACCGGCCGCCTGCCGCAGATACAGCAGCACAGGAACGCCTACCAGGAGATCGATCATCACAGCCCGTTCGACGCGGTGACGAAGTTCAACACACGCGTCAACACCATTGAAGAGCTCCCTGTCTTCCTGAGACAGGCGTTCAGGGAGTCGGTCACCGGCACTCCTGGACCGTCTCACCTCGACCTCTCAGGTATTGCCGGCGGCGACATCATGCTTGCCGAGACGGACCTGGAGGTTGTTGTCGAAGAGCCGTTCACCCGTGTGCCGCCTTTCAGGCCGGAGCCGGACACAGCTTCGGTCAATCTGGCGATCTCCCTGCTGAGAAAGGCGGAGCGGCCTGTCATCGTCGCCGGTGGCGGCGTCACCGCCTCCGGAGCAGGCAAGGAGTTGGTCCGGTTCGCCGAGTTAATGCAGGTCCCTGTCGCAACGTCGCTCAACGCCAAGGAGACCTTCCCGGCCGGCCACCCTATGGCCGTCGGCACACCCGGCTCGTACTCACGGGACTGCGCCAACCGCGCCGTCGCTGGAGCCGATCTCGTCTTCTTCATCGGCAGCCACACCGGCGGGCAGGTTACGAACGAGTGGCGTGTCCCAAAACTTGGCACTCCCGTCATCCAACTGGACATCAACGCGGCGGAGCTTGGCCGCTCGTACCCGATCAGCGCGGGGCTGCACGGAGACGTCGCAGCATCGCTACGGAAGATGACCGCGGCCGCGGGCAGCGCAGAGCCGTCTCAGGCACAAGCCAGGTGGCTGACGACGGTGCAGCGGTATGTGAGTGAGTGGAGGGCAGGTGTGAGCGAGCACTACAACTCTGACGCGCTGCCGATGCGCCCTGAGCGGCTGTGCAAGGAGCTGACCGAGATACTCCCGGACGACTCGATCCTAGTCTCGGATACCGGACACGCAGGGATCTGGACCGGAACGATGATCGACTTCAAGGACCCTGGCCAGTCGTTCATCCGCTGCGCAGGCTCCCTCGGCTGGGGACTTCCGGCCGCGATCGGCGCCAAGTGCGCGGCGCCTGAGCGGCCTGTGGTCTGCTTCACCGGTGACGGCGGCGTCTGGTACCACATGAGCGAGATCGAGACGGCGGTCCGCTACGGCATCAACTCCGTGACAGTTGTGAACAACAACGCGTCACTGAACCAGGAACAGGGACTGAACGAGGACATCTACCGGGGCCGGACTCCGGGCTCGGACGAGCTCTGGATGCTCACAGACGGCGACTTTGCGGCGATGGCGGAGTCGATGGGCGCTCTCGGCATCCAGGTGACGAGGCCGGGCGACATGGCGAGCGCTATGGACCAGGCGATCAACGCCAAAAGGCCGGTGGTGATCGACGTCAAGACGGACATCGAGGGCATCGCGCCAAAGGCGTGGTTGCCCAAATAGACGGTGTACGGAACCTGAGAGGACGACGCGTTCCGGCAGCGGCGCCGCACGCGCCTCCCGGTGAAGCCGGTGAAGAGGCGTTATCCGCCGGTCTTCAGGTGGGTCGTCGGCGCCCAGCCCAGGACACGCTTCGCCTTGGTCAGGTTGTGCTCCCTCTGGCGCTCGTCGCCGGCAATGAAGAAGGCGTCGAAGCGCCCGTGCCCCTCCTGCACCAGCCTGAGCGCCGCCGCGTACGCGTTCGCCAGGTCCTCCTCGTCTGTCACAAACAGCGGCCGCGAGCCGTCCGGCCGGTCCGTGACCGGCGCTCGCCGCTCCTCTATCCATTTATCGCGAGCCCGCGGGCCTGTGATGCGCAGCGCTGCGATGTTCATGTCGAACCAGCGGGCGAAGTAGCGGCAGATCCCTTCGCCAAATCCTTTCGAGAGCCCGTAAGCGCTCGGCGTGTCGAGCGGCACCTCTTCCTCAGCCGGGTAGTAGTCCCGGTTGCGGTAGTGGACGCTCATCGAGCTTGTGTAGACGCCGGATCGCACGCCAAGCGTCTGCGCGGTGTACAGGAACAGGTGCAGGCCGAGGCAGTTCACCTCGTAGTTCTCGCGGATGATCTTTTCGTCCTGGTCCGTCACGCTGCCGCCCTGCGGACTCCGCATGACGAGCCACACGAACGAGTCGACGCCCTGGAGCGCCTTCTGGAGATCGGCGGGCTCCATGACGGAGCCCCTGACGAACTCGACGCCGGGCTGTGACGGCTCCGTCATGTCCAGCACCCGGATTTCGTGATCCTTCTGCAGGTACGGCGTGATGAAGCTGCCGACCATCCCGGAGCCGCCGGCAAGAAGAATCTTCATCGCTCATCCTCGAAGTCTGAGCCGTCCAGCTCCATCCGCAGCCCGCGTGAGACGTCGTTAAGCGCAGCGATCTGATCGCCGCTCAACGTAATATCCAGCGCGCCAAGGTTATCCCGCACCTGCTCCGCCGTGTCAGCGCCTGATATCGAGACCGTGATCTCCGGGTGCGACAGCACCCAGGCCTGCGCTATCTGCGCAATGGTCGCGCCATGCTCGCTCGCTATCTGGCGCACCTTTGCCAGCACCTCAGCCGTCCGCCCGCGCAGCACGCTCTGGAAAATGCCGCGTCTGCGTGAGCCCCAGAGCAAGCTATCGTCAGGCATCGTCTCAGGCGTGTACGCGCCGCTGAGCAGGCCGACCGCCAGTGGGCTATAGGCCATAACCCCGACTCCTGTTGCGGCGGCAAACCCGAACATCTCGTCTTCTAGCGACCGGTTGAGAAGCGAGTACGGGTTCTGGACGGTTATTAGCGGCTGCGCGTTCAGTTCCGACTGCACATGCAGCGCCTGCGCAACCTGCCACGCCCGGTGGTTACAGACGCCGACGTAGCGCACCTTGCCGTGGCGGACCAGGTCGTCCAGCGCCCGGAACTGCTCGTCCTGCGAGACGCTGTCGTCGACGTGGTGCAGCAGGTACACGTCAACGCGGTCCGTGTCGAGCCGTGTGAGCGAACGCTCGACCTCTCGCATGATGTGGTAGCGGGATGAGCCCTCGTCGTTCGGTCCGGGGCCGATGGGACTGCGCACCTTTGATGTGATCACAACATCGTCCCTGCGGCCCTTGAGCACCTTGCCAAGCAGCTTCTCAGAGCTGCCGATGTTGGCGCGGTCGTCCATGTAGCCGTACACGTTTGCGCAATCGATCAGGTTCAGGCCTGCGTCGAGCGCGGTGAGAATGGCCCGCTCACCCGCCTTCGCCTCAGGCTGCCCTCTAAAACCGAGTCCAAGCGCCATGCGCGAGACTTTGACGCCGGCTGTTCCGAAGTTGACGTACTCCAAGGTCTGACCTCACAAACTCAACTGCTGCATCGCTGGATCGCAGCGGCATTCTATGCCGCATTGGCAACGAACATCCAACGCCGATCACGTGAACTGAAGATGGCGAGCGGTGTCACAGAATCCCGTTGACAGCCGATTATCGCGTCGCTATAGTCCTGTTAGCTCTAGTCCTATCCATACTATTTTAGTTAGCTCTATGCCAAGCGACACACAGACGCCCAGCCTGCCGGCCACCTCGTTCGCCGTCCTCGGCCTTCTCAGCTTCCGGCCGATGTCCGGCTACGACCTGAAGCTGTTCGCAGACAGGAGCATCGGCCATTTCTACTGGAGTCCCGCAAAGAGCCAGATCTATGCCGAGCTGCGCCGCCTGAAGCTGGCGGAGTTGGTTACAGAAGAGCTCGTTGAGCAGGACAGCCGTCCGGACAAACGCGTCTACGCCATCACTGCGACCGGCCGGGCAATGCTTGCCAACTGGGTCAGTGCCAGCTCCTTTGAGCAGGATGTCTTCAAGAGTACGCTCATGCTGCGGGTCTTCCTTGGCAGGTCGGCTGACCCGGTGGCGTTGATCAACCTGCTCCAGCAGAACCTCGATTTCGAGAATGATCGGCTGGTTGAGCTTCGCGGCATGGAGCAACAGTGCCTGGTTTCCGATGGCGATGCGATGTTCTCGTTGCTGACTATCCGCGCAGGCATCTACCTCACGCAGGCGGCGATCAAGTGGTCCGAGGAGTCGATGAAGGCCCTTGAGGTCCATGCGGCCGCAACGGGCACAGGCTCAACGGAAGGAGGAAAGACGCAGTGATGTCCGGACAGGGCACAACACGAGCGACGGCGTCTGCCCGGATCGCCGAGTGGCTTGACCAGCATTCATCCCTCCTGATCTGGGGATCGCTCGCGCTTACGGCGTTGCTGATCATCCCGCTCGCAGTGATGGACACACCGGACGCAGCCTCCCAGAACCCGGCCGGCCGCGTGTTCGACCTGCAGCAGCGCATCGACGACACCTTCGCCACACCTGCGCACTTTGTGCCGTTCCTGGCGGAGTCCGAGTCAGGCGACATCCTGACGGCGGAGAGCCTCAGCGAGCTGCTGCTATCTGAAATAGGCCTGCGCACCGCAGATTCCCGGCGAGAACTCACTCCGGAGGACATCGCGGATCAGGAGTTCCTGCTCCGCTACTTCGACAACAGCACATCGCAGAGCGTCGTCGGCGTGATCACGATCGCAGACGCTGTTGAGGTCTACTTTCAGACTTCGACAGGCGGCGCCGTATCGCTGATCGATGCGACCGAGGAGCAGGTGAAGGTTGCCATTCACCGCGTGCTTGCAGACCCTACGACCGAACAGCTCGTCGAGTCGTTCTCGACAAAAGCGGTCTCAGAGTCCCGCGTCGTCAATGGAGAGGAGATCATCTGGTGGACCTCTCCGGCCCTCCAGTTCAACGTGATCGCAGACAACGAGCGGCTCGGCGGAGGCACGCAGGCAATCGGCGTAAGCGCGGACGACCGCACGCTGGGCAAGGAGCGCTTCAACCGCAACGTCCAGGAGGTGCTGCGGAGCGATGTGAATAGCTACCGCGTCTGGGGAATCGCCATCGACGCCAACCTGGAGTCGGCAGACCAGGGGCAAGAGTCCGGCATATTCATCACCTTCACCGTCATCGCCGCCATCGTAATCGTCGGCATCACACTGCGGTCCTACTGGGCGGTGGCGCTGACGGGCGTAGGCCTCGGCGTGCTGATGATCTGGCTCAAGGGAATCTCACTCCTCGTCGGCCTGAAGAGCGGCCTCGTCATCGACCTGATCGTGCCAATCGCAATGGTCTCGCTGGGTGTCGACTTCGCGGTGCATGCCGTCCGGCGGTACCAGGAGGAGCGGAAGAAGATCACTGTGCCGCGGCGGGCGCTTGTGATCGGACTTGGCGGCCTCCTGCCGGCGCTAACGCTCGCAGTGGTCTCGGACGGCATCGCGTTCCTGTCGAACGCCTCCGCTGGTATCGAGGCGGTGGTTCACTTCGGCCTCGCGGCCGGGATAGCGACTGCATCATCGTTTCTTGTGCTCGGCATCGTGCTGCCGTTCGCCTACGCCCGCATCGACGGGCTGCTTACCGGTCGCAGCTACCGGTCACGCGGCGCGAGGGCGAACATCATATTCTCATCGTTTGGCGCGGCGTCCGCCGCCGGTGGCGCAGTGATATTGCTCGTCGCGGTCAGCCCGCTGGCGGGCGCTGCCTTCCTCGCCATCACGCTCGTGTTCTCCGTGCTGCTGCCGGTCCTGTACCTCAGGCTGCGGCCGGCAAAGCAGACACCAGAGACCGGCACGGGAGAAGAAGCCGCCCTGACCCGGGCGATCGGCGTCGGCCTGGCGGCGCCAGACTCTGGCGCACACACTGGCGCACACACTGGCGCTCCACACGCTATCGACCGGCTCGCCGCACTCACGCGCTATCGTTACGTGCTGCTTGTCGCGGTCGCGGCCATCACCGCACTCGCAGCCATTGCCGCGCTGCGTCTCTACGCAACGTTCGACGTGAAGGACTTTTTCGCCGCAGACGCAGACTTCACCGTCAGCCTGGACAAGCTGGACGAGCATGTTGGCGAGCGGAGCGGCGAGGCTGCAAGCATCTTGATAGAAGGCGACCTGACCGACCTCGGCGCGCTATCGGCGGTGCAGGCTGTGTTCGATAACCTGGACGGCAACGACACCCTGGGCAGGGACTCGCGCGGTGTCGTGACCATATCCGAGCCGAACATCTTGCAAATCGTGCTGGACATCACGGCGTCGCAAGAAGGCCGGGACGGCGTGCTCGCACTGACAGGTATCGAGATCTCAGAAGACGCGCCGTACGGCTTCCCGAAGACTCCGGAGCAGGTCGGCGCGGTGCTCGACTACGCCGTTCAGGCCGGTGTTCCGTCCGGGGGAGGAGAACTTGCATACACGCCTGGCGACGTGCGCTCTGTGCTCCTGCACAACCCGCTCGGCCGTTCGCTCGACCTGACGCACTTCTCGGTCTTTCTTCCGGGGACGCGCGAGCAGAGCGCCGTCGTTCGCGCACGGGACTCGATAGATGAGAACCTGCGGTCCCTGGACAGCTCGCCCGCAATCACCAGCTACGGCCTGACAGGCTCACCGCTCATCCGGCAGGCACAGTTGGAGGCGACGACCAGGTCTCTCCAGACCTCGATACCGATCGCGGCGGGCGCGGCGTTCGTGCTTCTGCTGGTCGCCTTCCGCTCCATCCGATTCGCCATCGTCACCATCATCCCAATCGGCCTCGTCGTCGTGTGGCTCTACGCCATCATGCAGGTGAGCGGCTTCGCCCTGAACTTCGTGACGGCGACCATTGGCGCCGTGTCAATCGGGGTGGGGATAGACTTCTCTATCCATCTGACGGAACGGTTCAGGGAGGAGCTCGGGCGTAGCGAGACGCGTCTCGCCGCCATGACGCAGGCCCTGCGCGGGACGGGTGTCGCGCTGGCAGGATCGGCGGGTTCGAGCATCGTCGGCTTCGCCATCATGGGCCTTGCGCCGATGCCTCTTTTCTCAAGCTACGGCTACCTGACCTCAATCATGGTGTTCCTGGCGGTCCTGGCGGCGCTCGTGGTCCTGCCGTCGCTGCTCCTGGTCGTAACCCCTGAACGCCGTCCGCCGCTGGCTATCGAGCCGGCCACCGAAGGAGCCACGCCCGCGTGACCGGCAGAGAACACACGCAGACAGCGACGGCGGAGGGCGATGCGAGCGGGGCCGAAGGCCCGATCATCTCCGTAAGCGGCCTCAACAAGCGCTACGGCGAGATCAACGCCGTCGACAACGTGTCGTTCAGCGTGCGCCGCGGCGAGGTGTTCGGGATGCTCGGCCCAAACGGCGCAGGCAAGACGACGACCATCGAGATCCTCGAAGGGATGCGCCGCGCCGACTCAGGCAGCGCGCTGGTGGGCGGCATCGACGTGCGCCGCGACCCGAAGAAGGTCAAGAGCATCATCGGCGTGCAACTCCAGAGCTCGGCGTTCTTCGATCACCTCTCGGTCGCCGAGACGATCAAGCTCTACGGTGAGCTGTACGGCGAGAAGGTAGATGTCGACGCCATCCTCAACGAGGTTGAGCTGACAGATCGCAGGAAAGCCTATTTCAAGCAGCTTTCCGGCGGCCAGAAACAGCGGTTATCGATCGCCGTCGCACTGGTCAACCGGCCGCAGGTCATGTTCCTGGACGAGCCGACGACTGCGCTCGACCCTCAGGCCCGCCGCCACATGTGGGAGCTGATCGAGCGCATCCGCGGCACAGGCGTCACGATCATGCTGACGACTCACTACATGGAAGAGGCGGAGGAGTTGTGTGACCGCGTCGCCATCATGGACAGCGGCAGAATCGTGGAGCTGGACACGCCAGGCGCGCTGGTGGAAAAACTCCTCGCAACAGGGTTCAAGTCCACACGAGAGGTGAAGCTGGCGACCCTGGAAGACGTCTTCATCAACCTGACCGGCAGACGCCTGCGGGAAGATTGAGTTAAGCCCCGCTATTCCAGCGCCCTGCTGATCACGCCAATGAGACTCTACTTCGTCCTCACAATCGCATCGCTCAAGATGTACTTCCGGAACCGGCAGGCCATCTTCTGGGCGCTGTTCTTCCCGATGTTGATAATGCTGATCTTCGGCCTGCTCAACTTTGACCAGTTCTCGCCCCCAAACGTCGGGTTCGTTGACAACGCCACGAGCCAGGCGTCGACGGCGTTCAAGAACGCGATAGACAACGGCGGCGACCCCTTACTGGACCTCAGCGTTGGCGATGAGGCCGATCTCCTGGAAGAACTCAGCGCCGGAGACATCGACGCGCTGATCATCATCCCGGAGCGCTTCGGAGAGGACGATGGCGTTTCCACCGTCCGAGCTGTCTTCGACTCCCGCAAGCCGTCTGAACAGGGGATCACGCAGACGGTGATAAACGACGTGCTGGACTCCATTTTCCTGGAGCTTGCGCTGGTGCCTGACGAGTTCAGAGTGGAGAGCCGGTTTGCCGTAGAGCCGAGCTTCATCGACGGACAGGGCGAGGGCTTCCGGGGCTTCCTTGTGCCGGGCGTCGCAGCAATGGCCATCATGCAGGCAGGCATCTTCGGCGTTGTCTTCACCCTGATCCGGTTCAAGACCGGCGGCGTGCTGCGGAGGCTGCAGGCGACGCCAATCGGCCCGTCCCACTTCCTGATCGGTCAGATGACCACTCGCCTGATCGTCACGGTGCTTCAGACCTACGTGCTGATCGTCGCCGGCATCCTGGCGCTCGGCGTGTCCGTCGGCAACGGCACAATCATGAACTGGGTCGACGTGACGATTCTCGCGCTGTTCGGAGGAGCGCTGTTCACAGTGCTCGGGCTGGCAATATCCGGCTGGGCGAAGACCGAGGACGTCGCAGCGCCCGTTGCGAACATCGTCACACTTCCGATGATGTTCCTCTCCGGCGTGTTCTTCCCGGTGAGTGTTCTTCCTGACTGGCTGGCGAACGTTTCGCAGTTCTTCCCGCTGACCTACCTGGCAGACGGGTTCAGGGAGGTCACCGTGAACGGCGCGAGCATCACCACGCTGGGACCGGAGTTGCTGGGCCTCGGCATCTGGACAGCGGTCGCATTCGCAGTCGCGACGCGGGTGTTCCGCTGGGAGTGAGATGCCTGGAAATATAAGAAGCGAGGCGCCTGTTCAGTGCACGGTTCTGAGCAGATAACCTCGCTTCCTGCGCAGAATTACGGAGCGGCCCCAAAAGCGGATTTCGCTCGAACAGCCGTTTTCCGCGTTTCCTGCAGTGGTTGTTATGCAAGCGTCATCTTATGGCGGGCGATTTTTTTGCGGGCCAGCGACGGTCTCAGGCCAGTCGCGACACGGCATCCGCCAGTTTGAAATCCCGCTCAGTGATACCGCCAACGTCATGCGATGAGACGGACACCTTGATGTCCGAGTAGCGGATGTCGATGTCAGGGTGGTGGTCTGCTTTTTCAGCGGCGCCGGCGACTTTTACCACGAAGTCGATCCCTTTCAGGAAGCCGTCGAAGCTGAACGTGCGAGTCAACTGGCCGTCCACGTAGCTCCAGCCCGGCACGGCGTTCAGCCTGCTCGTTATCTCGCCCTCGCTCAATCCTGGCATCGCTGTGACCTTTCAGGGGGGTTTCTGGTCCGGGGCCTTCGGCATTCCTTGATCCCGGCGGCTGGCGCAGCCATGCGCCGTCCTACTTCTGCGGCGCCACTCGCTTCGTCTTCACATACTCGATCACAGTCGCCAGGCCGTCCGGAGGCGCACCCAGCTCGACTGCCCGCGCCACATCTCGCTCCGCACGCTCGTCCTGCCCCAGGGCAGTCAGCGCAACCGCCCTGTTGCCGACAGCGTCAGACATGTCAGGCTTCAGCGCAATGGCGCGATCTAAGTTCACCAGCGCCTGTTCGAACATACCCATCGAGAGGTGCGCTGTCCCGAGGTTGAACTGGATATCGGCGTTGTCAGGGTCGAGCCACGCCGCCTCTTCGAAGTCGGCAGCGGCCCTGTCTGGAAAGCCAAGCTGCGCCGACTTGATCCCGCGCTCCAGCCATCCTCGGGCGTCAGCCGGGCGCGGAGCTTCTTTGCCCGTCGAGTTTGAGTCATCTTGCCGGGAGGCGGGCTCAAGCGACGGCATCTGTTTTCGTTCAGTGGGTTCGGGCATCTGTCTCCATCTCACCACAGTTCCTAATGGCGCCGTGGCAGTGTGCCGTTCAGCATACCGGCAAATCCGAATGCGGCAACCTGCGGCCCGCGTTCAGCCGGCAACTGGGCCATCGCATTAGCGTGATGCGTTGCTATGCTTCGTCCCCAGAGTCATGCCCAGAGTCGTGCGCAGGCATGTCAAGTAATACAGCCCGGAGACGAAAATGAGAATCGCGCTAATTGGCCAGGCAGCCTTCGGCAAGGCGGTGCTGGAGGCTATTGCGGCGGCCGGCACAGACGAGGTTGTTGGAGTGTTCGCTCCTCCAGACCAGGACGGACGCCCGCGCGATCCGATCGCAGAGGCGGCAGACACGCTGGGCACTCCGCTCTTCCAGTTCCGCAGAATGCGTGACGAGGCGGCGATATCGCAGTTCAAGGCGCTCCAGCCTGACCTCTGCGTGATGGCATTCGTCACAGACTTCGTGCCAATGGAAATGATTAACAGCCCGGCGCGGGGCACAATCCAGTACCACCCCTCGCTGCTGCCGCGCCACCGCGGGCCAAGCTCGATCAACTGGCCCATTGTTGGCGGTGAGACTGAGACAGGCCTGACGATCTTCTGGCCGGACAAAGGCCTGGACACCGGGCCTGTCCTGTTGCAGAAGAGCGTCGAGATAGGCCCTGACGACACGCTCGGCACGGTCTACTTCCAGCGCCTGTTCCCGATGGGCGTCGCGGCGATGGTCGAGGCGATAGACCTGGTGCGAGCCGGCAGCGCGCCACGTATCGCCCAGGACGAGAGCCAGGCGACCTATGAGGGCTGGTTCAAGGCGAAAGACGCCGTGATCGACTGGACGAAGCCGGCGCAGGAGATCTACGACCTGGTCCGCGGCAGTGATCCCCAGCCGGGAGCGAACACAACCCTTGGCGGGACCAGCGTCAGTTTCTATGACGCCCGTTTTGAGAACAGCGCTGGAGGCAGCCAGTCCGAAGTGGCCGAAGTGGCCGGCCCTTCCGGAACGGTTATCGAGATTGGCGAAAAAGGCGTGGCCGTGGCGGTACCAGGCGGTGTGCTCTCGGTCGGCAGACTTCGCACAGCCGCAGGTGGCAAGGTCGCGGCCGCCGACTTCGCTGCCGCGTCCGGCCTCTCAACCGGAGACAGGTTTGGCGGCTGAGCCGTTCGTCATGAACTGCTCAAGGAGCCGGTTGACCTGCTGCGGCTGGTCCAGCAACGAAACGTGGCCGCAGTCCTCAAGAACTTCCAGTCGAGAGTTGGGGATGAGCGACACCGCCCGGTTGGCGTGTGAGAGTGGAAAGAACCGGTCCTGCCTGCCCCATATGACCAGCGTCTCTGCGTTGATCGACGCCAGATCGCGCGCTCCGAGCAGGTTGCGCTGCCCGCGAAACCCTGCGAAGACCGGAATGTTGCTGCGGATCGCCAGCGCATGACCGTCATTCTCCATCACGCTGTACGCGTACTCGAGATAGGCGTCGTTGTGCTCGCCGTCCGGGTTAACGACCTCGGACGACGCGAAGAACCGCTCATGCGCCCACCGTTGAGGCCGGGTGAAGACGTATTTCAGCAACGGGAGCGAGCTGAGACGGAAGCCCCATGGCAGGTCTCTGCCGAAGCCCGCTGAGTCGATCAGTGCCAGCCGGTCCACTCGGTCAGGGTGCTCGGCGGCGAACCTCCCTGCCGCGTAGCCGCCCATCGAAAGTCCCGCGATGGAGGCCCGGTCAATCTGCATGGCGTCCATGAACGAGCCAATGAACCCGGTCGTCAACAGGGGCACGGTGACCGCCAGCGCAGGCTGACTCGAAAGCCCGAAGATCGGGTTGTCCGGCGCTATCACCCGGAATCGCTTCGAAAGCTCCTCAATCTGCCTGAACCATACCGCCGAGCCGGAGCCACCGCCATGGATCAGAAGAATGGTCGGGCCGCTGCCGTAGTCGAGGTAGTGGATCTTGTGGCCGCCAGCGTCGACGAAGCCGCCCTGGTAGCCGAGACCGGCGCGACCGAGCAGTTCGACCATGCTGTCGAACACTCTCAGCTGACCTGTCGAGAGTCTATGTCCCTCCTGAGCTGCCATCTGTCCGGCCTGTATGAAATAGCCGATCTCGTATTCGCAATGTCTACGAGTATAGAGCCCTCTGCGCGAATAGAATCGAAGCTGACATGTCCTATGCGTCAGATGTAGATACCGCGCGAGACTTCGGTTCCAGCCCTGGTCCTGCCCTTGAACAGCTTCAGTTGATGGCTCAACAGTTGCTGGAGTTCCCGCGCGTCCGCCAGATGCTGGCTGCCCTAACCCGATTCTTTCGCTCCAGGGAACTTGCGGAGGCTGTCGCGCCACAGACGCGCCAGGAGGACGTGCTGCGCCTTCAGGAAGAGACTGCCGAGGCGGCGCTGATGTTGAGCACAATAGGAGACATCGGCCTGACCGGGCACCAGGACCTGCGCCCGGTGCTTCGCAGGGCAGCGCTTGGAGGGATGCTAAGCGGCCAGGAACTGATCTCTTGCGTCGTGCTGCTGGACTCTACGTGGCTCGCCCGCAACGTGGTCCTCTCCATGAAAGACCGGGCGCCGCGGATGGTGGCAATCGCGTCGGACATCCCTGACCTGAGCGAGCTCCGGGTTGAAGTGGCGGCGGCGCTCGCAGACACCGGCGATGTCAGGGACTCTGCAACCCCGCGCCTTGGCAAGCTCCGCTCGGAAGCCGCCGGGTCATACCAGAAGCTGGTGCGGATACTCGAACGCATCGCGGCTTCGCCAGACGTAAGGGGCGCTATCCAGTCTCCGAACATCGCGACACGCGGCGAGCGGCTGGTGCTTGAGGTGCGGACAGATAGCCGCGAGGCGGTCCCCGGCATCGTTCACGACGTTTCGAAGACCGGAGTCACGCTGTTTGTTGAGCCGTTCCGGGCCGTTGACCCCTGCAACCAGTGGCGGGAGGCCGCGGCAGAGGCGCTACGCGAAGAAGAGCGAGTGCTTCGCCGGCTGTCTCGCATGCTCGGCGAGCGAGAGGAACAGGCGACAACCGCGATCGAGGCGGCCGCGGACATCGACCTGATTACGGCACGCGCAAGACTGGCCGTCTCGATGCACGCAATGAGGCCGGAAACTCTGCCACCGGGCTCTGACCTCATTGCGCGGCTGTCATATGCGCGGCATCCGCTACTTGGCAAAAGTGCGGTACCAACGTCTCTCAACATCGGCCCCGGATTTCGAGGGCTGGTAGTGACAGGGCCGAACACCGGCGGCAAGACCGTTGCCCTCAAGACGCTCGGCCTGCTGGCAATCATGCACCAGTGCGGCATGCAACTGCCTGTCGCAGACGGCACAGCGCTCACCGTCTTCTCCGCCGTATTTGCGGACATCGGAGACGCGCAGAGCATCGACCGGTCCGTTTCCACCTTCTCGTCCCACATGGGCCGGGTGATCGACATCTTGAGCCAGGCAGACGAACACTCGCTCGTGCTGCTTGATGAGCTTGGCACCGGCACGGACCCGGAAGAAGGCTCCGCCCTTGCCCGCGCCGTCCTCGCAGACCTGGTTGACCGTAACATCCCGGTCGCTGTCACAACACACCACCGCACCGTCGCCGAGTTCGCGGGCACGCATGACCGCATGGAGAACGCCTCGGTGGAGCTTGACCCTGCCACTCTGCGGCCAACGTACCGGCTCATCATGGGCATCCCCGGCCGCAGCTACGCCATCCACGTTGCCCGCAACCTGGGGCTGCCGGAGCCGGTGCTTGAGCACGCAGAATCCCTGCTTGACCCGCGCCGCGCTCAGTCTGAGTCACTGCTCGGCCAGATCCAGCGGGAGCGGGACGCGGTGAGCGCCGCCAGGGAGAAGGCACAGGCTGACGCCACGGCGGCCGAGGCGGCGCGGCGAGACCTCGAGTCCAGGCTCAACCAGGTGACGAGGCAGCAGGAAGATATGGTCTACCGCACCCGGATGGCGCTCCGCAGGGAGGCGGACGATGTCCGGCGGGAGTTACGGCGCATCGTCGCACAGGCGGAATCTGACAAAAGCCTTGCGACGGCGCAGCGAGCGGTGAACAGGCTGCGGACGGCCCTGACCGAACCGACCTGGATGTCAATCACTCCAGGCGAGCCGAAACAGGCCGATTCCATTGGCGCGGTTTCCGAAGAGGCGCCGATATCCGCCGGCGACGAAGTGGAGATAAAGGGCCTGGACGTGCGGGCACGTGTGATTTCGATCAAGCCGGACGGCACGACCGATCTACAGATGGGCAACGCCAGGATCCAGCTTGACTCGAGACAGCTTCGCCGCGTTGAGCCAGCCGTCCAGACCGCGCCGAAGGACAGGCGGAGCGATGTGAAGGTGAGCCGCGCTCCGGCAGAGCCGACAACGGGCGAGCTTGATGTGCGTGGGAACAGGGTTGCGGCGATCGAAGAGCTGGTGACCGGATTCGTGGACCGCTGCGCAGCAGATGACCGGAAGACCTGCCGGATCATCCACGGATCAGGGACTGGCGCACTGCGTGAGGCGGTCCGCGATGTGCTCTCCCGCATGCCGCAGGTTACGTCGTTCGAGCCTGCCGCGACTGCCGACGGTGGCAACGGCGTGACGGTCATAAACCTCGGGTGACCCCGAGGTGATGTCGAGCCCTGCCTGGAGACCGGAGTCCTGCGAACGGTGGCGCCGCTTTTCCGGCAGACCGCAATGCGCCCTCCCTGGAGTTCACCGGGAAGGGCGCATCTTGAGTTGCAGCGGGAACCGGACCGCCG
>JAQBUH010000008.1 GCA_027624075.1 Chloroflexota bacterium | reverse complement strand
TCGACTTGCATGCATTAGGCGCGCCGCCAGCGTTCGTCCTGAGCCAGGATCAAACTCTCCATGAATTTTGACGAACTTTCCATCCACTATTCAACTGTTAAGGTGCTGCCCGAAACCAGGTGGGTTTTATCGGGCGAACGGTAAGTATATGGGCGCGTCCAGATAAGTGTCAACGAGATTTGCAACCTGGCCCTGAATTGGTCCCGTGGCACTCAGCAGTCCTGCGCTGAGACCGCCTCGATGCTGACCGCCGCGCCGCGGCTCAACTCTCGTTACCCGCATCGTAGTGCGCCATCTGTGCAAAACGGCACCGCACTGGAGTTAGAAAAGCTGATCACAGGATAGGCCCTCGCGTGCTTCGACCTGACGCCCACGGGCCGTAGAACTGAAATGGGCAAAGACCGGATCTCATGACAGGCACGCACTGGCAATCAGTGTCACCGCTTTGCCAGGCCGGCCTGGCAGGCCAGGCAGAAGTTCAGACAACGCCGTTCCGGAGCGTGCCGGCTGGCTACGATCCGAGCGCTCTCTCGATCTGATCAAGATGCTCTCGACGGTGCCCGGAGCGATCCACAAGAAACTGGTTGCCGATCATCACTATTGCGTCCGCTTTATCGGCGTCCAGGGCTTTGATTGCGGCATCCACGAGCTCTGCGGCTGCAACCGCAAGCTCAGCGGCGCGCTCCGGGTCGATCACCGACCACTCCGGCAGCAAAGTTGCGTTCAACAGGTTCTCATCAACCGGGTCAGGGAGCGATCCCTCAACGTCCCAGCGACGCAGGAGCCCAGCGGCACGGCGGTCCCAGAACGCCATGTGCGCCAGGGCGACACCGATAGTCCAGCCGCCACCCAGCTCCCGGCTGTAGTCGATACCGCGCTCAACGAGCGCTTTCAGCCGCGCCCGTTGGGTTTCGTTCCCGGCAAAAACAGCCTTTTCTAGTCCCACTTGCTTCTCACCCCATCACCTGACCGCCCGAACGGGACAGGCCGGCTGCTTGAAGACCACGAATTCGCAATATGCCATCTTAGTTGGGCTGAACAGGGCTGTGCCATCGGCCAAACCACCTATTCGGCTCCAGCGGGAAAGCATAGTTCGCGAACGTCTCCCGATAGGCGGCCTCACGGGTGCCGCCTTCCCGCGTAGACGCTACAATCGTCTTTTGCACCCGCGTGAGCCATCCGGAACGGGCGTCCCGCGGCTGCACGGTGATCCTGCCGCCGGCCGTGAACCCGGTCCGGCCTGATGGCACCACTTTAAAGTCATAGCAATTAGCATGTTTCACGCACTCCACACAAGAGGCGTGGATCGTATTCGAAAGGGCTCAGATGGCAAGACAGGTACCGGGAGAGCCGTACACCCGCGTCTCAGTTGAAGAGGCGAACGAGATGCTTGAACATGGCGAGGGTGTCGCCATTGACGTGCGCAGACAGGATGAGTTCGAGGCGGGGCACATCAAGGGTGCGCTGTGGATCCCGGTCGACGACGTCATCCCGCGGTTCGCCGAGCTTCCCACCGAGGGAAAGCTCCTGTTCATCTGCGCCGTTGGAGCCCGCAGCGGCCTCGCCGCAGAGTATGCGGCGGCAATGGGCGCAGACGGCGCCAGGCTATTCAACATAGAGGACGGCACACCTACATGGATTGAGAAGGGGTTGCCCACCTCTTACGGAAAAGATAAATAGCCTGACATCCGCAACAACCATCACAGCGACACTGCCCGCAGGTGTAGACACTCGCGTAACGCCAACGGGCGCCGGGGCACACACGTGATCGTTGGAACGAGCCAGAACGGGCCGGTAACCTGCGCACTCTCGTCACTACCGGTTGTCGCGCCGCACACAAGCCTGTCGGAGCTGTCTCTAAGTGAGCCGCTCAATCAAGGACGGAAGCTGAGTTGAAGATCCTGGTAGTCGGATCGGTCGCGTACGACGCCGTTGAGACGCCGGAGGGTAAACGCGTGTCTCAACTCGGCGGCTCGGCCTCCTACTTCTCCGTTGCGGCCAGCCACTTCACAGACGTTGGCATAGTCGGTGTGGTCGGCCGGGACTTTCGCGACGAAGACCTCCGGATGTACGAGGCGCACGGGATCGACATCTCAGGCCTGGAGATCGCAGACGGCAAAACCTTCCGGTGGGCCGGCGACTACATGCAGGACATCAACACGGCTGTCACACACGAAACTCAGCTGAACGTGTTCGCCGATTTCACACCGGACCTTGATGAGCGCCACGCAACGGCGCCTTACCTGTTCCTGGCAAACATCAACCCGTCGATCCAGCTTTCGGTCCTTAACAAGATGAGTTCGCGCCCGAAGCTCGTTGCCTGCGACACAATGAACCTCTGGATAGACATCGCGCGGCCAGCTCTAGCCGAGTTGATCGGCAAGGTGGACGCCCTCATGATCAATGAGGGCGAAGCCAGGCAGTTCACGGAGGACGACCACCTGCCAACCGCGGCCCGGTCTCTTCTCAACCAGGGGCCGTCCACGGTAGTCATCAAACGCGGCGAGTACGGCGCGGCGATGTTCAACCACGCCTTTAATTTCGCCGCGCCAGCATATCCTCTGGCCACTGTCGTCGATCCCACCGGCGCGGGAGACTCGTTTGCCGGCGGGTTCATGGGTTACATAGCGGCCACCGGGGACACGTCAGAAGAGGGTTTGAGGAGAGCGGCAATCGTGGGGTCCACGATGGCATCATTTGCAGTTGAGGCGTTTGGACTCGATCGCACCCGTAATCTGACCCATGAGGACATAGCCGAGCGGTACCAGTCTTTTGTAAACCTGACAAGGTTCCTGCCGCTCAGCAGTTCGTCCGGTCTGCCGCGCCGCCCGGGAAGTTGAAGGAAAGCAAACAGCTACATCGACCGCGTCGGCCGATTGTCCGGCGCCCAGGATATTTTGGGAAAAGATTCGAATAGAGGATCTCGGAGCACTACATGGATTACGACATCAAGGACATCAATCTGGCGGCGGATGGAGCGCTCAGAGCCGAGTGGGCTGAACGGGAGATGCCGGTGCTGCGCACCATCAAGGAGCGTTTTGAGCGGGAGAAGCCGCTCAAAGGCATCAAGATGGCAGGTTGCCTGCATATCACCGCGGAGACGGCCAATCTCGCGAAGACGCTGAAGGCGGGTGGCGCTGAAGTCACGATGTGTGCGTCTAACCCTCTATCGACCCAGGACGACATCGCAGCGCACCTGGTGGCAGAGGGGATCCCGGTTTTTGCCATCAAGGGCGAGGACAACGATACCTATTACAGGCACATGTCCGCAGCGGTCGACACCGGCCCTCACGTGACGATGGATGATGGCGCAGACGTTGTCGCCATGCTCCACAGCGAGAAGACCCATTTGCTGGCCGGTGTGATTGGCGGCATGGAGGAGACCACGACTGGCGTGATCCGCCTGAGGGCGCTGCACAAACAGGGCAAGCTCCGGTACCCGATCGTGGCGGTCAACGACTCGGACACGAAGCACATGTTCGACAACCGGTATGGCACCGGGCAGAGCACGCTCGATGGAATCATCCGCGCCACAAACATCCTGATCACCGGTAAGACGATCGTCACGATCGGCTACGGCTGGTGTGGCCGTGGCTTCGCATCGCGGGCAAAGGGCATGGGCGCGCACACCGTGGTCTGCGAAGTTGACCCGGTAAAGGCGCTTGAAGCGGTGATGGACGGCCACCAGGTGATGTCCATGAATGAGGCGGCGAAGGTAGGAAACATCTTCCTGACTGTCACCGGCGGCATGCACGCGATAGACCGGCATCACTTTGAGACGATGAAGGACGGCTCGATTGTTGCGAACTCCGGCCACTTCGATGTTGAGATAAACGTAGACGCTCTGGAAGAGATGTCGGAGAGCAAGCGCAGGGTCCGGCCGTTCGTTGACGAGTACACGCTGGAAAACGGCAAGAAGATCTTCTTGCTGGCCGAGGGACGGCTGGTCAACCTTGGTGCGGCGGAGGGTCATCCGGCCTCTGTAATGGACATGAGCTTCGCAAACCAGGCGCTGGCCGGCGAGTACCTTGTGGCCAACTACAAGAACATGCCGCCAGGCGTCTACACGATCCCGCACGAGCTCGACAGCGAGATCGCGCGCCTGAAGCTTGGCGCAATGGGCATGACTTTCGATACTCTGACCGCTGAGCAGGATAAGTACCTGAACAGCTGGGAGTCTGGCACGTAGGATCCACGGCCACTCTTTCCGGCGGCTCCCGCGGCGGACCTGGCCGGCGGATCCGGCGCCGCAAACGCATGGCACCCGAACGCACGAACAGTTGAGAACCTGAACACATGGGCAATTACCTGCTTACCTCCGAATCGGTCTCCGAGGGCCACCCGGACAAGATCTGCGACCAGATCTCAGACGGGGTGCTTGACGCGGCCCTGGCTCAAGACCCTATGTCTCGAGTGGCCTGCGAGACGTCGGTGGCCACCGGATTCGTCATTGTGTTCGGCGAGATCACGACCACAGCAACCCTCGACATCAGGTCGATTGTCAAAGACACGATTCGGCGCATCGGCTACGACAAAGCCGAGTACGGCTTTTCATGCGACACATGCGCAGTTCTCGTTGCGCTTAATGAGCAGTCTCCTGACATCAAGGCAGGTGTCGACACAGCCCTTGAGGTCCGCGGTGAGTCCGGAGCGCATGAGGTCGGCGCTGGCGACCAGGGCATGATGATCGGCTACGCGTCGAACGAGACGCCGGAGTACATGCCGCTTCCAATTAGCCTTGCGCATAAGCTCACGCGCAGAATGGCGGAGGCGCGGCGCAGTGGAGAGATTCCGTACCTCCGGCCGGACAGCAAGAGCCAGGTGACCGTCGAGTACTCGGAGGACCACAAGCCGATCCGAGTCGACACGATCGTCATCAGCACTCAGCACGACGATCATGTCTCGAACTCCCAGATCGAGGCCGACATTCAGAAGTTCATCATCAAGGATGTCGTGCCGTCCCAACTCCTGAGTAGAGACACCAAGTACCACATCAACCCGTCCGGAAGGTTCGTCATCGGCGGGCCGGTCGGGGACGCCGGGCTGACCGGACGCAAGATCATCGTTGACACTTACGGCGGCTCGGCGCGGCACGGTGGCGGGGCATTTTCTGGCAAGGACCCGACGAAGGTGGACCGGTCTGGCGCTTATGCGGCGCGCCACGTCGCCAAGAACCTTGTCGCAGCGGGTCTGGTTGACCGGGCAGAGGTTCAGGTCTCTTACGCCATTGGTGTGGCAAGGCCGATCTCGGTCATGGTCGACAGTCATGGCACCGGCAAGCGGTCGGACACTGAGCTGGCTGCCCTGGTGAACAAGGTCTTCGATCTGAGGCCCGGCGCAATCATCGAAAACTTCGATCTCAGGCGTCCGATCTATCAGCCGACCGCTGCATACGGCCATTTCGGGCGCACCGACATCGACCTTCCGTGGGAGCACCTGGACAAGGTCGATGCTCTGAAGGCGGCCGCGAAAATCTAACGTCGCTTGTAGTGCGCGCTTTCCGCGGAACCGGAAGACATCACATCACTGGCAGCATGACGTGCGACGGGTGTTTTGCGTCGTGGTAGACGCTGTTGGCGGCTACAACGCCGGCCGACTCCTGGGCATTGATGCCACCGGTGTTCATGTTGCGGTCCCAGCGCGGAAAGTCGCTGCTCGTGACGATGACCTGTAGCCGGTGACCTCTCTGAAACACGTAGCTTGTGCCCCAGAGGTCGATCTCATACCGTTCGATCTCACCATGCAGCAGCTCCGGCTTATTGCGGGAGTTCCGATAGCGTGCGCGCAGGACTCCGTCGCACACCAGCATCGCCCTGCCATCCGGATATACGTCGATCAGTTTCACGATCCAGTCTGTATCCGGCGCCGAACTCTTCGCGTAGAGAAACGCGCTAACTCTCCCCGTGACGTCGAGGTCAGCGTCCAGCACCTGTCCGGTGTAGGTCAGGACGCGGCCGTGGTTTGGCCGCTGGTCCACCTGGCCGTTGGGCGCGCCGTCGGCAGCGGCGCCAAGGTGCGCGCCTCCCAGGGTTGGCACCGGCCGCAACGGGTCGTACTCGTATGAGTCGCTCTCCTCTTCGGCTTCAGGGGCCCCAGGTTTCACATGCGAGAGCGAGCCGTCGTTGAGGGACGCGCAGGACCCCGATTTCACTCCACTCAGGTACAGCGGAGTCATCTTTGCGCCGGGCGGAGGCCAGGCACTGAACTCCCGCCACCGGTTTACGCCCATGGCGAAGAGCCTGACGGCTGGCCGGTCCGTGATCCCGGTATCGATCCCTTTCAGCCAGTGGTCGAACCACTCCAGCCTGGTCTCGAAGAACCCGATGGCGGCATCGGCGCCAAAGTCCATCTCGCCATTGCCGGTGAGGTTAGCGGCGTCCGGGGCGTGGACCCAGGGTCCGACGGTCAAGCGCTGACCAGCGCGCGCCTGTTCAGTGTCGGCGGCCGCCCGCATGCCGGCGAAGTTTTCGAGCGTGCCGCGGAGAAAACCGTCGTACCACCCTCCGAGGTGATGGACAGGCACGTTCGTGAGCCTGTGCCGGGGCGCGATGTTGAACTCATCCCAGAAGGGGCCGCTGTCCGGGTGGTCAAGCCAGTCTCCCCACCACGGAGACAGTTCCGTCAGCACGTCACGTTGCCTGACAGGCAGGCTGTTCATAGCGCTCGCCAGGCTCTTAACGGCGGCGGCCATGAACTCGCGGTTCCGGTCGCCGTCAACGGCGCCAGACCACTTGTAGGCCTGGGTCGCGGTGTGCCGGGTTGCCCAGCTCAAATTGAACGCCAGTTCTAGCGCGCCGTTCCTGTAAACCCACTCATTGCTATAGTCGGATGAGCTCTGGCGGATAAACTGGGCGACCAGGTGCGGTGGACGGGTGGAGAGCATCCTGTACTGTGTGGCGCCCGAGTACGAGCCTCCGATAGTGCCGATCTTGCCGTTTGACCAAGGCTGCTCCGCAGCCCACTCGACAGTGTCATAGCCGTCTCTGCGCTCGCCGTCTCCGTCATCCCTGAAAGGGTAGAAATCTCCGTTCGATCCGAAACGGCCGCGCACGTCCTGGATCACGCACGCGTATCCACGGGCAGCGTAATACTCACCTGCGCCAAACTTGGTCTCGGACGACTCAGCCTTGTTGTACGGCGTCCGCTCTATCAGCACAGGGAACTCACCTGAGCCAGACGGACGGTATACGTCAGCCGCGAGAACGACGCCGTCTCGCATTGTGACCGGGACATCGCGCTCGACAGTCACCTTGTGGACGGGCATGGAGCGTTGATTTTTCATCCTGCGGGTTCTCGCTCAACCTGAGTTTCTTGAAAAATGCGAGATTACGCCGCGGCCTCACTGCCTGCAATGGTGAATTTGAGTCTGAGCCTGAGGGACCGAACAGGAACACTTTCGTTCATGGCTTACCTGTAGCCGATCAGCCACAATTGAGGCGTCCGCACCTAACTAACTTCACGAGAGTAGCTATGACTCAACAGAAACCCGTTTCCATTCGCTTCGGCACAGATGGCTGGCGCGCTGTGATCGCAGACGAATACACCTACGACAACGTGAGAGCCTGCGCGCAGGGCGTGGCGTCCTATCTAAAGGCGACCGGCGAGGCAGGCCGCGGCGTTATTGTGGGCTTCGACACGAGGTTCTCGTCAGATCGTTTCGGCGCCGCCGTTGCTCAGGTGATCGCGGCGAACGGCATCCCCGTCAAGATCTTCTCAGCGTCAGCGCCAACTCCCGCATGCAGTTTCGGCGTTGTGAGAGAGAACGCGGCGGCAGGAGTGATGATCACCGCCAGTCACAATCCAGGCGAGTGGAATGGCTTCAAGGTCAAGTCAGCGGCAGGTGGCAGCGCGCCGCCTGAGATGGTTGAGCAGATCGAGCGAAGAGTCGAGGCTGTCCTTGCCGGCGAGGAGAAGGTGCAGACTGGCTCGGGCAGCTACGAAAAGATCGATATCGTTCCGCTATTTGTCGAGCAGTTGAAGCGAGTCCTCGATGTCTCGCCGATCAAGCGGTCTGGCCTGAAGGTGGTCGTTGACTCGATGCACGGCTCAGGCTCGGGCATCATCAAGCAGGTACTCGAGGACGGCAATATCGAAGTTATAGAGATTCGGGGTGAGGTGAACCCCGCGTTCCCGGGGATGACACAGCCCGAGCCGGTCGAACACAACCTCCAGCCGCTGACACAGGCGGTGCGCGACAACGGCGCAGATGTCGGCATTGCAACGGATGGGGACGCCGACCGCGTCGGGATTGTCGATGAGACGGGCCGCTACCAGTCGACCCTCGAGGTGTTTTCGCTCCTCGGGCATCACCTGCTGGGCCGGCGAAAGGAAAAAGGCGGCATCGCCTGCACCATCACGATGAGCAACATGGTGGATGCCGTCTGCCGCGAGTTCGGACAGCCGGTGTTCAGAACAGCGGTCGGGTTCAAGTTCGTTGGCCCTGCGATGACAGACAACGACTGCGTCATGGGCGGTGAGGAAAGCGGCGGCTACGCGTTCCGCGGCCACATCCCGGAGCGGGACGGCGCTTTGAGCGGACTCCTGTACCTGGAAGCCATGGTGATGGCGGGAAAGAAGCCGTCAGCGCTGCTGGCCGACCTGCACAGGCTGACGGGTCCGCACACGTTCAGACGCATCGACGCGCAGTTCGACGCTGACAAGCGAGCCGCCATCAGCGAGGCGCTCAAGAGCGCCGAGCCGAGTATGCTGGGCGGCCTGGGCGTACAGTCGACCGACCGCCGGGACGGCGTTCGTTTCGAGCTCGAAGGCGGGTCATGGGCGGTCGCTCGCCTGTCCGGCACTGAGCCGCTCGCACGCATCTATGCCGAGGCCCACACCGATACCGAGCGGGACGCCATTCTGATTGACCTGCAAAAGGTGATGGGAATCTAGCGATTGGACGGGCCGGCGGGGCAGCTGGCCCGTGAGAGATAGAGTCTCTGCGGCCGGCGACGCGTACAATGCCGCCCGATACACCGGCGCCATCCTGACCCGAAGACCGAACGCGCAGACGCTCTTGACAGACATCATCGACATCGAGGCCCTGGCGACCGACCCTTACGGTGCGCTCGGCGTCCGGCCCGTCATCAACGCCACCTGCCATCACACGATGTTCGGTGGAACGTTGCTCCCTGAGGTGTCACTGCGCGCGATGCGTGCCGCGGCCGCGTCCAATGTCGACATGCTGGAGCTTCAGTCGGCCTCCGGCAAGGTCATC
Source organism: Chloroflexota bacterium (assembly GCA_027624075.1). GTDB lineage: Bacteria > Chloroflexota > Dehalococcoidia > Lucifugimonadales > Lucifugimonadaceae > JAJCYX01. Next base: position 73,292 of record JAQBUH010000008.1, on the reverse strand, counting down.
TCGCAAATAACTCACGCCGAAGACGGCTTCATTGTCTCCGGCTGCGCGGCGGCGATGCTCGTTGGCACAGCCGCCATCCTCGCCGGAACGGACAGGGCAAAGATTGAGCAGCTCCCTGACACGACCGGAATGAAGGGTCTGTGCGTTGCCAAACGGTTCCCACGACGCGTAACGGCATCGGGCGCCGAGTACGCCGATCATGGCTATGCGATTGCCGTGCAGACCGCAGGCGTCCGCTTCGTCGAAGTCGGGGACGCTGACACTGAGATCGTGACGCCGGACGAGCTCGAAGAGGCATTCTCGGACGACGTCGCACTGGTCTACTGGGTCGGTTATTCGCCACGGGGCGACATACCGCTCGAAGACGTGATCCGCATCTCGCATGCCCGTGGCGTTCCGGTACTGGTGGACGCGTCCAACTCGCTGCCTCCACGGGATAACCTCCACAGGTTCATCGACTACGGCGCAGACCTCGTGTGTTTCTCAGGAGGAAAAGGCCTTCAGGGTCCGCAGGGAGCAGGAATCATTGCGGGTCGCAGGGACTTGATAGAGGCGGTCGCCGCGCAGTCAGCCCCGAACCACGGAATTGGCCGGGTTGCCAAGGTAAGCAAAGAAGAGGTGGTGGGCCAGGTCACTTCACTGGTCTGGTGGGCCGGGCAGGACGAAGAAGACCGGATGACTGAACACCACCGCAGGACCGCCTTGCTCGCCGGGCTTGTCCGTGACCTGCCACACGCACGGACAGAGGTCGTGTTTCCTGACCGCTATCAGAGGCCGTACCCAACGGTCCACGTGTCACTGCTGCCGGCGGCCGGAATGTCAGGCGGTGAGTTTCGCAGACGCCTTCTGGACGGTGAGCCGTCGATCGCCAGCATGACTGATCCGCAGGACCCGGCCGCAATCAGGCTGGATGTGCGGCTTCTCAGCGACGATGAGATTCACGTCATTTCACGGCGGCTGCGTGAGATCCTCTCCGCAAGCTAACGTCGAATCTATACGGCGTCCCACTCAGGTTTCCCGTTACGTTGAACGATTCGTCCGATGCTGCTGCCGGTTGGCAGGTGGCCGCTGAAGATCGTCCAGCCTTCCGACTGCGCACGCCACATCAACCACCTGCGTGACGCGGTGGAAAGATCGGTGCGCCAGTCGAATACGGGGCACCAGTGCTGCTCGCTGACCTACGCAACGTTGTGGAACAGGTCTCCGGTGATCACTCCGACCTGTCCGCCCGACTCAATCTTCACGCACTGATGACCGGGCGTGTGACCGTTTGTGGGAAGTGTCTTCACTCCGGGCGCAAGCTCGACCTCCCCGCGTACAGGCCGCAGCACACCTAAACCCTGAAGCGGCGCCACGTTTCGCCCGAATGCGGCGTTCGAGTTCTCGGGCTTCGAGTAGTGCTCCAGGTCGTTCGCCGCAACGTGGTACGCGGCGGATGGGAAGGTGGCGTGTGGAGTCTCACCGTCCCATGTGATATTCCATCCAATATGGTCACCGTGGCAGTGCGTTGTGACTACTGCGTCGATATCGGCAGGACTCACGTTCAGTGCCGCCAGGCTGTCCAGTAGTTCTCCTTTTCTACCCGTGTGCTCGTATGGCCCCGGTCCCATCCCGGTGTCAACGAGGATTACTGGCCCGGTCCCGTCAGCCCGTCTGACCAGGTGCCCGCGCCACTGCGACTGGTAGCCGCCTTCACTGTTGAAAGCGATTTCCCGATACGGGTCCCACTCGATTGGGACAACATCAGGAAACACGGTCGCCGCATCCCGCGCCGCGCCGATGTGGTCATCGACAACGGTGATCAGGTAGTCGCCAATGCGGAAACTCGTGCTCATATTGCTCCCTGCCGCGGCATCCGAGCCTGTTTCTTTTCATGGAACAGAACACGTTTGGACGGTTCGGCCAGCCGTCGCGCCGGGAGGTTATCTGATTCGCCCGCGGCGTGCCGCCCGGACCGTACATGGACACGGGCGGGTTGAGACTGTTGAGCCGACTGGCGTGCGCGCGCTGATGACCGGCTGGCACGTGCGAGAGTGTGAAGATCGCAAGCGCAGACGGTGCCCGGACCATCCCGGTTGCGAGGGCAGTTCACGCTGAAAACTTGCGGAGAAGCTCTTGTCACGCGGTAGACTCAGCGAACTTGAATGCTCACGCCCTGCCAGACCAATCAGTGCCAGGGCGGTCTGAAACTACAAAGGTGCAGCAGATGAGACAGTTCGTCGCCGAGATCGAAATAGCCGGTAGCGCGGCGGATGTGTGGGCTGTGATAACAGACGCCGCCTCATACCCCGACTGGGACCCGAACATGAACCGGATCGAGGGTTCAGTAGGACTAAATGAGAAACTTGTGCTCCACACAACCCTCTCGAAGCGTTCCTTCACTGTCTCGGTGTCGGAACTTACGCCGAATAGCCGCATGGTCTGGAAAAGCGGCCTCCCGCTGGGGCTTTTCAAGGGCGTCCGCACGTTCCAGATAACGCCGCGTGGGGACTCCGTCCTGTTCCGTCTCGACGAGGTGTTCAGCGGTCCTATGTCGCCGTTGTTCGGACGGATGATCCCCGACCTGCACCCGACGTTTGTAAGGTTCGTCCGCAGCCTGAAGGCGCGCGTCGAAGGCAGGGCCGACGACGCAGAGCTTGAGCCAACGCCGTAGCGGCCTGGAGCTGGCGGTCCGGCGCATGTTGACTCCCAGGAACATATATTCGGATAAGGGCGAACGCGACGGTGGCGGGCGCTTGCCGGGCAGGCAGTACCTAGTCTGCGGCCTCTCCGGCTATGATCAGCTTGCGTAGACGCGCCGAACCTGTCCAGACGCGGCTTCCGTAGACATCCCGGGCCAGGGAGCACGCCGGCTCACTCCCATCGCAGTAAGAGCGTCCTGATGTCCCGTCCTGCGCGTTGCAGCAACTTGCTGAGTGTCTGAATCGTGATCATCAACTATGTTTACGTCCGATCTGCTCGGCCCGCTGCGGCTCAGGATCCTGGCGACCGTGCGCCCTGAGACAGCACACGCTCTTGCGATCTGCTCGACCTGCATTCCATTGGCACGCATTGCGGTAACTCGCTGGTCGCGCTCAACACGGCTCACGGCCTTCGAAACCCGGTTTCCGGCAAACCCGCGATCGTACCGGCAAACGTCAAACGGGCAGTTCAGGCACGAAGGCGCATAGCTGCACCCGTGGTCCGCATAGATGTCGACGAAAACTTCGCCGGCTGGCATAGTCCCCTCCTCCACTCCCACACACTGAGAACGCACAAGACGCAAGCAGGACACAGCGCGCCGTTCCTGGGCCAGGCTCGGGCGGCACGCGAGGAAAGACAATCGGTGGCTTCAAACCAGAGGGGTCAGGCCCGCTCCGTTGTCTCGCTCTTCAAGCGGATGCGCCTTCCCGGGCGCGCCTCCCTGTGAAGGGGATGGAGCGCGTACTCACAGGCACAGCCGGCAAACGGCCTGCAGAGGCGGCCGCACAGGGGACATGAGTTGGCAACCGAGTCGACGCGGCCACAACCGGCCTGGAACACCAGACCTGGACCATGCTCTCCGCACAGGTACCACCGGGTCCCTCCGCCGCCCAGCGGACAGAGACCGAGATGACTCGTTTCAGCGACCGGCGTCGCCTGATTTGGGCCGCCGGTCTGAGCAGGGACCGCGCCAGACGCGCCAGAAGATGAGGGCGCGTGCCCGGAAGACGAGGGCGCGTGCAATGAAATGGGTTCGAGCTTATGCCGCTCAGCGACTGCGGAAGCCAGCAGTCCGTCCACTCCTGACGCGCCACGACCGGATGAACCCATCAGCCACCTCCCAATTCCCACACTTCACCCGGCGGGCCGGCGGCCCGGCATTCCCGGTGATCTCAACGCCCACACTCCGCACAGCCCTCACTCAAGAGAGTCACCAGACCCGGACCGCCGGCCGCACATCGGAGGAGAACTCGTATTGCCAGTCTTGACAGCTGTTCGCACCCGTCGATGGACGATGCAACCTCCGCAGCCTCACCGCAGTGCCTGAAAACAACCCTGGCACTGTCCGGAAGGGGCGAGCGACGAAATCGAAAGAAGCGTTACTGACAACCTACCCGGCCTGACGTGGCGCATCATCCCCTGTGTCAGGCCCGTGTGCCAGGCTGGCATCCGGGCCCCCGGCCACTCACATCAGTGAATACTATTTCACTATCGTATAAGTGCTATTACTATTTGTCAACGTCTACTATAGCCGATAAACTATGCGATCATGCCAGCGAGCTATCCAGCCAACGGCGAGCGGATCGCCGAGATCAGAAACAGGGTCTACCCGCGTCTCTCGCAGGGAAGGCTCGGCGCGGCGCTTGACCCCCGCCGGACAACCGGATGGGTCCACAAGCTGGAGCACGACGATCTGAAGACCGTCTGGAAGGATGTGGCAGAGCAACTTTCGGCGATTCTCGGGGTGCCGCTCTCCGACCTTGCGGCGCAGGCTGGAGAGCCGATTCACTGGCTGGCTGACGACGCCGAGACGGTCCATGCCAGGGTGACCTCAAGCTACTCACTCCCCGAATCCCTGGGACTCCGGCGTGTCGCCAGGTATCGCGGTCACGCGGGACCGCATGGGACCTATCTTGGAGAGGACCTCTGGGACGCCGAGTCGTTCGCGGACGGCGATCACGCCGCCGTGATCGTAGACGGAACCTGCATGGAGCCGGAGCTTCACCAGGGAGACGTCGTTCTCGTCGCCAGGCAGGTTGAGCCGGAGTCCGGCGACATCATCGCGTTCTCCGTTGACGACTCCCTTTACTTCGCATACTTCAAGAGGCGCGGGCAGACCGCCCAACTCGAGAACAACGACGGTAACCGCTCGCTGGAGAACGTCGTGCTTGAAGGCGTCGTGATGGAGCGTAGAACGACCTACCGGCGGAGGCGCGCCGGAGGAATCGGCTGAGTCATCTCCATCCTGTTTCGCGTCGACACAGGTTGAAGGCGTGATGCCGGCTCCACCCGTCCGTCACGGAACCATCTGCTGATACGATTCGCCTCCAAATCACGAGTCACTGGAGCCGACAGATGTATGTAATCAGACGCTGGTACAAGACGAAGCCGGGTGAGGCGCGGCGGGTTGCGACGCTGGTGCACAAACAGGCAGCCGCGTACCGGGACGCGGGTCAACGAAGCGAGTTCAGGGTCTCATACAACGGCTACACCCTGCCCGGCGAGCAGAATGTCGTTTGCCTCGAGTGGACGGACGAGCGTCTGGAGACGCCAACCCGTGAAGGGCATACTCTACCGGCGGCCGCGTTGGAGCTGGGAGCGGAGGTCCGGAAGCTGATCGAGAGCCAGAGAATCGAGTTCATGGAGCTGCTCACCCCGGCAAAGTTCCAGGAGTAGGCGAGGAGACCCGCTTCCTGCCGGCCTCTGCGTCATCGTGACCAGCCCGAACAAACTCGCCGGCTGCTTGGCCGGCAGACCCCGGCGTCGTAAGCTCCGGCGCGTGCTCCGCTCGTCCACTCCGCTATACTTCCGCCGCCTTGCCCCTTAGCCGCAACCAACTGGCGCACCCAGTTGGCCGCCAACTTCCCAAAGGTAAACATGGAACCAGCAGTCGCCATCTCCACGCCAAACGACGAAGTGCTCCAGACCGCGGCGCAGTTCGGAATCAAGAACATCGTCGTCTACTCCGGCCCCGGCACGCCGGGACGCCTGAAGCCACGGCAGGACTTTTCAGACTACGTATCGCTGCGAATGCGAATCGAGTCGTTCGGCCTGAAGCTGATCGCCATCGAGGGCGGCTTCTCTCCATCCCGTAAGTACGACGACGTGATCTTCGGCGGGCCGAAACAGGACGAGCTGATCGAGGAGCTTCTTGGCGAAGTCAGGGACATGGCACGCGCCGGTATTCCGGTCTGGGGCTACAACTGGATGCCGAACTCATGGGGGCGGGCATATCCGTCTCGGGTGCGCGGAGGAGCGATGGGCACCGGATACGACTGGGACTGGGAGCAGGAGCGCAGGCCGCTTACGTTCGGCAGGGAGATGGATGAGGATACGATGTGGGCGGCGCTCGAGTACTGGATCAAGGCGTTGACGCCTGTTGCCGCAGAAGAGGGTATTCGCTGCGGCATCCACCCGGAAGACCCGCCGGTGCCACAGCGCGCGGGAGTGCCGGGCCTTTTCAGGAGCTTCGCCGCGTTCAAGCGCCTGGTTGAGATCGTGCCGTCCGACTTCAACGCGATCGAGTTCTGCCAGGGCACGTTCTCCGAGATGCCCGGTGAAGACATCTACGAGATGATCGAGTACTTCGCCTCCCGCAACAAGGTGTTGTACGTCCACTTCCGGAACGTCTCAGGCAAGGCGCCGAAGTTCAACGAGGAGTACATCAACACCGGCTACGTCGACATGAGGCGGGCGATGCGGACCTACAGGGACGCGGGCTACAAGGGCACGTTCATCGACGACCACTGCCCGATCATGCTGGACGACACGCCGTTCCCTGGAAACCTCGGCGGATACCGGTCCCGCCTGTTCGCGCAGGGATACATACAGGGCCTGATCGAGAGCGTCGAGAAGGAAGTCGCATACGGCGGACCGGTGGATATGAGCGGCGTGGCTGCGGGAGGCGGACGATGAGAATCGGACTTGGCAAGGGCGGCGCGGCTGACCGGCAGTTCTTGCGTTTTGCCGCGCAGCTCGGCATTCAGGACGTCGTCATCAACACGCCGCCCATCCCCGTCAAGAACGGCCGCTGGGAGCTTGTCGACCTCGTCGCGCTCAAGAACGGTGTCGAGGAGTATGGCCTCAAGCTGTCTGCCATCGAAAACACGCCGATCGACATGCGGCACCACATCATCGCAGGCGGTCCGCGCTTCGATGAGCAGCTTGAGAACATGGTTCACACCATCCGCAACATCGGCCGCGCCGGCATCCCGACTTACACGATGAGCTGGCGCTACCCGCGCTACTACCGCACCGGCTTCGAGGAGATCCGCGCCGGCGCGATGGGCACGGCATACGACGCCGCGAAAGAGGACTGGCCGGACGTCCTGGACTGGGAGCTCACGTTGGAGCGGGCGTGGCAGTGCCTTGAGACCTGGGTCAAGACCATCACGCCCGTCGCGGAAGAGAACGGTGTGCGCATCGGCATCCACCCGGTCGACCCGCCGATGCCAGAGATCGCGGGAGTTCCGCAGGTGGTCCACAACTTCGAGGGCTACAAGCGGTTGATCGACATCGTTGACAGCCCGGCGAACTCTGTGCTGCTCTGCCAGGGCTCGTTCTCGCAGATGGAGGGCGCAGACGGCGATGGCCCGAACTCGATCTACAACATGATCGAGTACCTGGTGAAGCGGAAGCGGGTCGTTTACGTTCACTTCCGCAACGTGTCCGGCACCGTGCCGAAGTTCCATGAGGAGTTCATCAACACCGGATATGTAGATATGTACCGGGCGATGCGCATCTACGCGGAGAACGGGTTCGACGGCTTCTTCATGGATGACCACGCGCCGATTGTCGCCGGTGACAGCGAGTACGGACACCGTGCTAGGGCGTTCTCCACCGGATACATACAGTCGCTGATCGAGGCGGTCACTGACAGGTCGCTGTACGGCGCGCGCTAGATGTCTCAGCGGGCGAGGTACGGGCGAGCCTGCTCCTCACTCGCTGGCGCAGTAGTAAAATCCCGCTAATGTCAGAGCCACGTAGTCACGCAAATCCGGCGGCCGCCCATTGAGCGCAGGCCGTTCGCGGGTTGGCGGCGCCAGCAGTAGGTCCCCGGTAGATCCCGTTTACGCCAGGAAGTGGAAGGCGTTCTGGGCGATCAGCATCTCGTTCTTCACCATGGTCATGAGCATGTCCATGGTCTTTATCGCGCTCGAGTCCATTGCAGATGACTTTGGGGTCACACTTCGTGCCGTTTCCTGGGTGGTCATCGCGCAGGCTCTGACCATCAGCGCGTTGATGATGCCGATGGGACGCATGGCGGACATCATCGGGCGCAAGAAGGTCCACCTGATCGGCCTGGTCTTTTTCGCCGGTGGGGCGATCTTCACGGCGCTGGCGCCCGCATTCGGACTGTTGATCCTGTCACGAGTCGTCATGGCGATTGGGAACGCGATGAGCCAGTCCGTCGGGACTGCGATGGTCATCTCCGTGTTTCCACCCCAGGAGCGCGGCAAGGCGATCGGCAGTCAGACCACCGCTGTAGCCCTCGGGGGCGCAGTCGGACCGGTTATCGCCGGCGTGATGCTGCAGTTCTTCGCATGGCAGTCGCTGTTCTGGATGCTCGTGCCGCCGATTGTCATCGCGTTCGTCGTCGGCTACATCATCCTCGACGAAGAGGTCGTCAGCCAGCGAGACACGACAGACAGGCCGCAGTTTGACTGGATTGGAGCGATTCTCTCCGGAATGGCGATCGTGCTGGCCGTGATCGTCATCAACAACCCGCTCGCCGAAAGCTGGACTTCGCCGTTCATGATCGGCGGCGTTTTCGGCGTCGCAGTACTGCTCACCGGGTTCGTGGCCTGGGAACTGCGGTCCACCGCGCCAATGCTGCAACTCCGGATGTTCAGCAACCGCGTGTTCACCATGGCCGTTCTGACGCGGTTCCTCGGGTTCCTTGGAACGACCGCTGTCCGGTTCCTGATGCCGATCTACCTGATCAGCTTTCGCGGGATCGAAGAGATTGCCGCCGGAGCGATCCTGCTTTTCACATCGCTTGGCATGGCGATAGCGGCCCAAAGCGCGGGCCGTCTCTCGGACCGGTTCGGTGAGAGGCCGTTCACCGTAGCCGGCTTCGTCGTGCTGGTCGGCACAGCTGTCGGCTTCGTGATGACCACTGAGACCACGCCGCTCTGGTTGGTCACGACGGTCCTGTTCGTGAACGGCCTTGCGATGGGCCTGTGGAATGTGCCCAACAACAGCACCATCATGGGGTCCGTTCCGCGGTCGAGCTTCGGAGTGATTGGCGCATTCACGAACCTGACTCGAAACGTCGGCAACGTAACCGGTCAGGCGGTGGCGTCTGCGATCGTGGTCGGAGTGATGGCGTCCCGCGGGTTCGACATACCGCTGAGCAAGATCGACGAGGTGGCGGGAGCGGGAGTTGCGTTTATGGACGGCTGGAAAGCGGCGTTCATCCTGGTGACGGGCTTTTCGGTAGTCGGGCTGGCGCTGTCAATCCTGACGAAGCCGACAAGGTTTGAGGACCAGGTTTGAGAAGGCGGCAGAGCCGGGATTTCTATTCAGCCGCCGGCTGCAGGTTGCTCATGTCCGTGCCAACGAGCTTCCATGTGTTCTCGTTCCACTCCCAGATCTGCCTCTGCGAGTGACTGAGCAGCCGGACTATTTTCATCTGCCTCAGGCCGACCGGCACGGTCGAGGAGCACTGGATGTTTGATGTGAGCGTGAACTTGTAGCCAGATTTGAGCGGCTCACGAAAATCGAGGTCAGGCACTATCGAATACTCCTGGCCGGGGTAGACAGGCCCGTTGATACGGCCGGTCCAGCGCATGGCCTTGCGCGGGCCTTTTTGGCTGTAGGCGGAGACGTCCAGCGTGATGATGGTGTTCTGCGCCGGAGTCCCGCCCCAGTTCCGCAGCACAATCTTCATGCGAGAGTAGACGGTCTGCTCAATGATGGCCGGGCCTTCGAGCGAGAAGATGGCAAAGAGCGGCCTGTTTCGCGCGGTGAACTGCCAGAACGCGGCGGCGGTGGCTGCGATTGTGAGCATCACGAGGAATATATCGAGGAACACGGCTTGCTCCACACGGCGATGGGCGCACAACTTATCGATGGCGTCGATTCGAGTTTGCAGGCATTTCAGGTCCGGTACGCCGGTGGAGGGCCACAAACCTGCTGAGGGTTGGGCGCATGATTGCCGGAGCGCCAGAGTCGCCAGAGTGAGGACGACAGGCTCACTCAGCTCGAAAAAACGTCTCCGCGTCATCCTGCGGGTAGAAGCCGAGCACCTCATTGGTCTCCCGCAAGTCGAAGATGCGCCGGCCGTTGTTACTGATGACGTATGCCAGCGTGAACTCCCGGTCGATCTCCAGCGCCTTCTGGAAGGCTGTCACAAGGTCACGCCTGCTCAGGTACATGGCGCGGACATAGTCCTCGGAAGGTCTGCCGACCGCCCTGACCGGCGAGTCATCATCGCCAATCGCGCCGATACGCATCGCCACGAACTGCACGCCGTGATGTCTGGCGAACAATCGGCCATAGATCTCGCCGGTCGCCTTTGAGGCGCCGTATATCGAGCTCGGGTTGAAGTAGTCTCCGAGACGCAGCATCACGCGCTGCGATGTGCCGAGCACGTTTGGCGAATCGCCCATCGTCTCACCGTGCTGCGTGTGGTTGGTGCTCGCAAAGACAACCTTCTTGACCCCGGCGCGGCGCGCCTCTTCGAGAACGTTGAACGTGCCGACGATGTTGTTCTTGAGCATGCTCTCCCAACTGCCTGCCGGGCTGGGATCGCCTGCAAGGTGGATAACAGCGTCGAGGCCGTAGAACACGCCGCTCATCGCCTCAGCGTCGGAGATATCGACAACCGTCGACTCGAACTGCTGCGGCGTCAGGGTGAGCGAGGTGATCTCATGGCCGGCGTCAAGTCCGGCACGCAGGTAGCCGCCAATTCGCCCCTCAGCCCCGGTGATTCCAACTTTCATGTCTCGCTCCCTGGTTCGCGTAAGCCCGGCCCGCCTGCTGGCACAGAGTATCCGAACTCGGGTCAGCTCTGTGCAGTTTCCGGTTAGCGGTTGTTGCGCTGCCGTTTTACATGCGGGCGTGACGCAGCTGCATGGCGGCCTACACTCCGGGCCTGCTCAACAGGAGGCACGGAGGCGGAGCTTACATGCCACGAACGGTAGTTTTCGATGCGAGCGAGACGCTTCTGGAGTTGAACGTGCCCGGTGCCCTTTTTCAAGAGGCACTTTTATTACGCGTAACAGCGCGGTCGTCCGGCCAGGTCTTCGATAGACGCCAGTCTGGCCATTGCGGAAATACTCGTTATTATAGTTGACCTTATATAAGGCATTTACTCACGAACAGTTCCGGACGATGTGTGCAAGTTTTGTTCTGTATTCTTTCTCTATTCAGGCAGTCTACAAGAACTCGGCATTTTGAACATTGAGCGTAGTTTCCTAAACTCTCATTTTGGCGCCGGTGGAGCGAGCAGCGGCTTCCTCGTTATTATCCGGGACGCCCGGCGTCAACCAGAACACATCCGGCGCCGGCTGTGGCGGCGAATGTTCCGCATATATATGTATGTTCGCTCTCAGTACATACAGACATATGGCTGGCAGCAGACCGCGTTCTCGCCGCAACAAGCCGAGGTTTCCGGGTCTTGCGACAGCCCGATATCCTTTGAACGCCTGACGCCGCCGCAGAGCGGCAGAGCGGCCGCAATACTTGAGCAGATCAATCTCTATGGAACAATTTTCATCCCGGCACGGCAACGAACTATTACATGACTTCGTCGCCGGAATACTGGGCAACAACATTGCCATTACAGACAGATCGCGTGAATTCGGACGCAAGTCGATCACGTGGAGGATTGAGGCCGCAGACGGCGCCGGATACTACTTGAAGCGGCACGAATTCCGCAGCCACTATCACGCTGAAACCGTGGCGCTAACGCAGTGGGCGCCACTGTTGGAAGGCTCCGTTCGCTGGACCTGTCCCGAAGTTGTCGCCGACTCGCCGGAGCTTGGCGCCTTGATAATCACCGAACTGCACGGTGAGATCCTGCCAGACGCAGATGCAGGCATTGAAGATCAAATCGAGATGCACAGGACCGCCGGGTGGATCGCGTCGAAAATACATCGGCTGGACGTCGATCCACGCCTTGCCGGCAACCCACGTCTATACGACCGTGCGATGATCGAGGCGCTGCTTGAGAGCGCCTCGCCATATGTCGACGCAGAGACTCTCAGGTGGGCCGAGCGCGTTGCGACAAGAGACGGCCAGTTCGATGGCCTTCCAGTCGTGCCGACGCATTCAGACTTCTCGCCGCGCAACTGGCTGATTCATCGGTCAAACAGCCGGGTCTCACTGGGACTCATCGACTGGGAACGTGCGAGGCCGGGTTTCTGGCTGGAGGATGTCCAGCGCATGGTCAACGATCACTGGCTACCGGAGCCCATGCTGCGCGACGCTTTCTTCGACGGCTACGGGCGCAAGCCGACCGATGAGGAAGAGGGGCAGCTGAAGTTGATCTGCCTCGTCAACGCCCTGGGAGCCGTTTCGTGGGCAACGGAGCATGGCGACATTGGGTTCGCTGAATTCGGTCGTTGGGCGTTGGAGCGGTTAAAGTCGGAGCTCTCATGAAACAGGTCGTCCGGACTTTGCCCGTCGGGCTCTCTGAGTGGGCCGTTTGGATGGACAGACCGCCCGCCCGGATCAGGACACAGGTGGCCTCGAGAGCCCTTGAGACAGCGCGTCCATGATGGCCGACATGGCCTCCGGAAGCTCCGGGGGAGCGGTGCGCATCAGTCCCATGATGTCAGCGAGCGCCCGTAGAGCCGACACACGGGACGCCTCGGAACCTTCTCCCGTCGCAATTCGCCATAGCTCGCTCTTTATCTCTGAATCCGTCGGGACGTAGTCTTCCGGAGTGACCGAGAGTAGTTCGGCGTCAGCTCTCTCGTCCGGGCAAGGCTGGCCAATCAGCGCTGGTTGAAGCGAATGGACCGCATCGCTGCCCTGCTCTTGCGGCGCGTCGCTTACTCCACCTTTTTTCGGCGTCGAGCGCTTGTGCTTGGCAAGGTTGCCTCTGCCGTTTGCGGGCGCCGGCGCGCACGAGTCCCCGGCTGATTGCGTGGTTGCCATTTCTTCTCGACTGATGGATTTCCCGGGCACGGCGCCAACCTGCCTCATCGCTGAACTGACCTGACGTTCCCTGTAGATGTTCAGTGAGAGCGCTCCGGAACACAAACGGTCATGTCAGGCGCCACACATGAGCCAACTTCGTAGCGAACGTGCCTGACCTCACCCCGGCCGGGCGCGGTTACTGGTACGAGGCACTCTCGCACGCTCAGCCGATGACGCGTGGTTAACAGGTCTCCAATAAGGCGCAGCGATGTCCGGCCTGGACCGTGTGCCTCGTCCGGCACAGCAACTGCCAACGGTACAATCTGCCTGAGTATCGGCAAAACACTGATTGTGAGGATGATTAATGCCACGAATCCTGGTAACCGGCTGTGAGCAGGAGATCTCCACGTTCAACCCTGTCCTGTGTCTGTATGACTTTTTCACGATTCTGCGTGGCGAAGAGCTGATCACCGGAAATCGAGGCAAGAACAGCACTGCCGGGGGCGCGATAGCCGAGTTCGAGTCGGCAGGTTGTGAGATCGTGCCGACCTGGCATGCGCAGGGCGACGCGGCGGGGCCGCTTGAGCACGCCAGCTTCGTCCGCATGGCCACGGAATTCCTGGACGCGCTGAAGCCACACGCCGGCAAAATCGACGGCGCGTACTTCTCGTTGCACGGGTCAATGGGTACCACCGAAGAGCTCGACCCGGAGGGATACCTGTTGCAAGAGGCACGTAAGATCCTCGGCGAATCTGTGCCGATAGTGATTTCGCTCGATCTGCATGGCGTGCTGACGGCGCGCATGATGAGGCACGCCAACGCCGTGACCTCTTACCACACCTACCCGCACGTCGATTTTGCAGACACGGGCAGACGGGCTGCAAAGCTGCTGCTCCGCATCGTCAATGACGGCGCCTCCCCGGTTGGGGTGCGCGTCCGCGTGCCTGCGCTGGTCCGCGGCAACGAACTGATTACGGAGACAGGTCTGTTCGGCTCTCAGATCCGCCAGGCAAAGGCTCTTGAAAGGGCGCCGGGCGTTCTGTCTGCTGGATTCCTGATCTGCAACCCGTTCACAGATGTTCCGGAGTTGTGCTCACAGGCTTTTGTATACACGGATGGAGACGCGGATGCGGCCGAACGTGGCGCACTGGAGATGACCGCCGCATTCTGGCCCAACCGGGCCCGGATGCAAGCTGCGCTTGTTGGGCTCGAAGAGGCAGTCTCACGCGCTGCAGGGATGAGAGGCCCGGTCGCGTTCACAGACGCCGCCGACGCCACAAGCTCTGGCGCATCGGGTAACTCGAACGCCATTGTCTCCGAGATGGTCCGGCAGAGCTATCCACACACCGTGCTTGCCCCGATTGCCGACCCGCCGCTTGTGGCGATGGCATATGCCGCAGGTGTTGGGTCAAGGATCAACGCCAGGGTTGGCGGGTCTTTGGACCCGCGCTACAAGCCGCTCGACATGGAGCTTGAAGTGGTATCGCTATCGGAGGCTTCGTTTGATCTCGAAACATGGGTGTTCAGGCAGTTTCCGGGAAGGACAGCGGTTCTCAGGGGCGGCAAGGTCACGCTGGTCGCCACGACAAAACCGGTCATGCACGTGGACCGGGCGCTCTTCTTCGCGAACGGCCTCGACCCGAAGGATTTTCACTCGACGGTGGTTAAGTCACCGCACTGCGAGCCGCAGTTCTTCAATGACTGGGTAGAGGAGAACATCAACGTTGACGCCCCGGGAGCGACATCGGCGAACCTGCGGTCTCTCGGCCACACCGTCTGCGCGCGGCCGATGTACCCGCTGGATGAAGACGCGAAATTCAACCCGGTGGTCGAGCGGTACTAAACGCGCATGTGGCCTTTAACGCTTTGGGTACTGCTCGCTGCTCTCGGAGTTGCGGTATTCGCGCGTGCCAGATCGCCCACGGCGAACGCAGCCCCGACGCCAACGGCCTCGAAGCCAACGGCCGAAATAGCTCCGACGCCCGTGGTCCCCGCGGATTACCTGGCCTTTGCAGACAGGACCGGCACGTTATCCAGCTCCGGCGCTGGCAGGGTCTCAATCCCAGGACTGCTGTTCAGAAAGTCCTGAAATGCTGCTGTCTCACGTTCCACACTGGTCAGGAAACTTCTGAACATCAGCGGACCACTCCAGGATGTCTCTTACCTCCCAAGAGTGTCTCCGGCCTGCCCCGTAAGACGTCCTGTCCAGGGCATCACTGGTTAAACCTGAAGACTGTGCCGCCAGCGGCGACGTCTGTCCGCCTGTCCGGCAGTTGAAGAAGGGCGCGCCGCGGGTCGAACTCTTCTGTCAGGAACTGGTTGAAGGTAAGCGACGGCTCCTGGCCGGACCGGATCTGGGCGCCAAGCTCGCCCAGGAACCTGTTGAACGTCGGAGTGAACAGCCCCTGGAACTGGAGCCCCTGGCCTGGAGACGAGTCGAACGGCGAGATCGACTGAAACAGAGTCCGCTCGCCAAGGTCCGTGCCTTCGAGCAGCCTGAGAAACGCCTCCTGGACACCCGGATCGATCAATGAAGTGTCGAACCCGGCTGCGTTCAAGCCACCGCTCTGCTGCGTCTCGATCTGCTGATTGACCATCGATCTCCCTCTCTGGTTTGCGGGTTGGCCGGGATTTTGCCGGGGCTTC
Organism: Chloroflexota bacterium; assembly: GCA_027624075.1. GTDB lineage: Bacteria > Chloroflexota > Dehalococcoidia > Lucifugimonadales > Lucifugimonadaceae > JAJCYX01. Next base: position 57,875 of record JAQBUH010000008.1, on the reverse strand, counting down.
CGCGCTACTCCACGATATTCGCCTGTCTCGAACTGGCGGTCTCCAGATCAATCCCGGCTCATACAGGCACAGGCAACAGGTTCTGGCTCCGTGCAAACTCCAGAAAGCTGGTGTCTGGCAGACCGTCAGCGAGCTGCCGCTCCAGTTCCCGAAACAGTCGCTGATTTGTTGGCAGGAGCCGCGACGCCACGAATGATCCGAACCGGTCTTCCGCAGCGGCCCTGGCAAGCCCGAAGACGTCTCCAGCTGCGCCTCGCCCTCGGCTGGTGGACACATCCGGATTCGCCAGTGCCCGGAACGCCAGCAGCTGGTCTGCGCTCAGGTCCCCGCTCGTTTGCCCGGCCAGCAGGTCTCGAAAAGTCTGCGCTGCGATGCCAATATTTCCGAACTGGTCCCGGAAGAATCCCTCTAGCGCGCCCGGCGACTGACCGATCGGCCCGACGGTGCCTGTCAATGAGCCGATCTGCGCCACAGGGGCCAGAGTGTCGAACTGCCGGCTTATCGTGCTGCCAAGCGCGCCCTCGGGGTCGAGCCCAAGCGCCGCAACCGCGTTCTGGAAACTGGCGAATGGGAACTGCTGAACGTCCACCGGAAGGCTGCCATCGCCGAACAGTGGCCCTCCTGAGTTTTCGCCGGCCGTCTCAGTGGCCTCCGGAGCCGTCACCAGCGCAAGTGTCTGGACGAACGCGTCCACGTCTCCAAGCTGGCTGCGCTGGAGAGAAGCGACGAAGTCAGTGTCTGTGTCGAACAGGAATTCCGGAGAACTTACGATCTCCACCCGGAAGGCTGGCCCGAACCGGGACTCGAGAATGGCACGAGCCTCTGACGTGTCTCTTGTGTCTCTGGCGTCTAAGCGGAAGAATCCGGGAACGCCGTTTGCCCCGATAACCTTGCCAACAAAAAACGCCTGCCCGGACTGCGCGGAAACCGGAACCGTTGGAGGTTCGCCCTGATCGGGCGCAGAAGAGGCGCCTGTCAGGAGATCGTCACGTATCAGACCTGTCGAATCGATCACGAAGTTCGGGTCGGCGCCCGCAGGCAAGTCGCCGACTGCGAGCGTTTCTGGCAGGCCGAGGCGGAATCCGGCGGGAAGTCCGCTGCTTTCCCGGAACAGCTCGACGTGGGCCTGGCCAGCGGAAACTGCATCACCTGCCGTGGTTGCGAGCACATACAGGTCGCCGATGACCGGCACGTCGAACCTGAACAGCCGCTCGACAACTGGCTGAGCGGGGGGCTGTGCAGGCGGAGACGGCTCTGAGCCAGTGCCGTCCTCTGTCGCCGGGCCATCTCCCGCGCCAGAACCCGGACCGGGCGATGCCGGCATCCCCGGCTCACTGTCCTGCGGCTCAGCATCATCCACAACCGGCTCCGGCGCCGTCACTGGCGTCACTGGCGTCACCGGAGGTGTTTGAACAGGAGGAAGGACCGGAACACCACCGCTGTTCAGCAACAGGTTGTTTCCGATCTGGCCGGCACCGACCAGGACTGCAACCCCAATGTCTGCGCCCTCTTCGAGCCGGACCCGGTTGCGGCTCAGGTACTGACGCACCGCCGCATTCGCCAGCGCTGGGCTGCCGGCGTCCACGAACACGCTCCCAAACCCTGGGACAAAAACACTGAAGAACATGGCCTTACCCCTTATTCCAACCAGTTAGGCAACCGGCGGCGTGACTGATTGCCTGCGATGACCGCTCTCAGACGCCACTCACTCAGGACACTGTGCTGGTCAACGGCTCACCGTCTGCGCCAACCAGACCTGGTCTCGTAACGCCCTGGCTTGCAGCTCCCGCCATCCTGATGTCCGGCGCAGACGGCGCGCTCCCGACGCCGGCCGCCTGCGCGAACGGTATGGCCCCGTTCGCCGGATTCAGCGCATGGTTGAGCCGCGGCACAGCGTCGAGCGGATTCGGACTAAATAGCGTGCTCCCACCGTTAAGAGGCGAACTCCCGGCGGCAGACTCGCCCAGCAGGGACGCGAGATCCGGCAACCCTGCGCTTTCCGCCTCTTTGCCAACACCTGAAGGGCCAGCGCCGGAAGGACGTTCCGCCAGGAGCCGCCTCACCGCTGTCTGTCCCTCTACCTGCCTCTGCAAGTGCAGAACTTGAAGCCTGTCGAACCAGATCGCGGCGAGTGCGTTGTCTCCATCCTTGAGCGCCGCCGTGAACATGCCCATCGCCTGGGCAAGAGGGTCCTGCGAAACAGCCTGGGCCTCCCGGTTCTGACTCTGGATGTGCCGGTGCGACTGCATCTTCAAGACACGCTCACGCACCCACTCCAGCGAAGCCAGCGGCTCACCGTTCAGAGTGGGCTGCATGGCCATCTGCGCCACGGTCCATCGGGTCACCTCATCCTCCGGCAGCGCAAGGGCCATCGAGACCTCAAGCGGGTCGTGCCCGGCCAGGTCCTCAGGCTCGATCAGCCGGTTGGCGAAACGGTGGTTGTCGAACCGTCTTCCAGACACACTGATGGGGTTGAAGGCGCCAGTCTCATACTGCGCGATCAGGTTCTCCAGGCAGCCCTCGATACAGCGGGCAACCGCTCTCATTCGCGGCAGGACGCGGTGCTCCAGGTTGTTGCCAAGTTGCCTCAGTGCGACAGATGAAAGCGGCTTATCCAGCAGGCCGAACGCCTGTGGCGGCAGACCTCCGGCAACGGCGTCTTTCTGCAACTGTTGGATCAACAGGGCGACGGCGCTATTGATGTCTGCCTCAGGAAAGCTCTGCACGTCTTCCTGGTTAGCTGTCGAAAGGTTGATCTCGGCGCCTTTGTCATTGGCGCCGTCATCAAGGGACTTCGTGCCGTCCAGCGAGAACACCTTCTTGCGCGGGTCGGAGGCTTTGCCGGTCAGGTCTAGAACGTACGATGTCGCCCGGTTCAACCTGTCCCAGACACCGCGGTTCTCGGCGAAAATACTCTCTCCGAAGTGCACATCAGGAGAGTCTTCTTTTTCCGTTGGCGCAAGCATCGGTTGAGGCCCGACAGGGGCCACGACCACCGGGAACGTCAGCATGTGGAGGTTGTGCGGGAGCCGCGCCCACTGGCCGTCAACAATCGTGCCAGCCACGTAGATGAACGGATGGCGCCGGAACGGGTCGCGTGAAGTAACGTCGAACTCAGGGTTCTCCTCACGAGCAAAGTACTCGAACACATCCACGCCTTCGCCGTCATCGGACCAGTGGCCGTTTTCGAATGCGAAGTGAGGAAACTCCTCGCGGACCTCCAGCACTGAGCGACGGAGCCGATAGGCAGCCCACAGTGGCTCCTCGACGCCTGGCTGAACGCACAGGTGCCGTGGGTCCAGGGGAAGAATGTCCTCAAACGTCTCGCCGTTTGGCCGCTTGCGGAGCACGGCGCGCGCCGCTGCGTACCGGCCTCGGACTACGCTGAAGAATGCCAGCGCGTCTACGACAGGCGGATGGCCCAACCGGCGGTGCCGGCGGTCGATGTTGTTGAGCATGCCGATGGCGAGCTGTTCGGCGAGGTCATTGGCAGACTCCTGCCGCTCACGCGCGTCATCGTTGGGCGCCCTCACCACGAGCTCGGTGGCCGTGATGAATGAGATCACCTTTTCGGCCAGCACGCGTGGCTCGTTCGTGGTGTAGATATCTTCCGGCGACAGCGCCTCGGCGACGTCTGGCTGCCAGTGGTCCAGTGCGTAGAGCGAGTAGTCAGCGTCCATGCGGTCATGCACGCTCGACAGGTTTCTGAACTTCTGCTCTATCCGCGCGCCGATGTCGGGCGCGAGTTCGGCGAGTCGTCCCAGGTGCATCTCCACGGGAGACGCCACGCCTGGGCGGACTCCAGCAGATCTTTCCGCCCGCCCGCCAGCCGCATCGGGAGGCGAATGCTCGCCAGCTGCGGCCGGACGGGCGTCAATCACGCCGGTCGACCCGGTCACTCTTCCTGCAAATCGCCCGTTGTCGATAGCCAATCCGCACACTCCCTGGTTCCATTGATCTGTGCAGAGAGGCTTTCCGCCGGCTCTACAGATGAGTGGTTTGGCGCTTCTGGCGCCTCTGTTTTCAGACTATTTCGGCGGTAAGGGCGTTCAAAGCGAGGTGTCATGCGCCAGTGAACGGGTAGCAGACTGGCGGCTAAATTGCCTTCGGCTCAGGGACCGTCCAGTCACCGCTCAGGTACTCGGCGGGCAGTCTCAGGTCAGGGAGCTGCGGCGCCCTGTGGTCAATCCCGCCGGTGATCGCAAGCCAGTGCTGGTTGTCCTTCACCATGCCAAGCGCCCCGTTCAACTCGGCGCCGGACCGCTCCTGGAGCGCGTTGAGGTTCGCCGAGCGCCGGTCGAATACACTCTGAATCCTGGCCCTGATCTCCGCGTTGATCTCGTCCGGATGAGCCTCCGCGATGGCGGACAGTTGGGCGGCCCAGAACTTCAGTTCCGCCTTCATGCTGTTCGACGTGTTGATGTTCGCCCACGCCTCGGTGTACTTGCTCTTCCAGAACTGCAGGCGCTCGAAGGCGTGGTTCGACAGGTCTGACTCACCGATGGCGTACAGCCTGCCCTGGAGCAACGCGGACGCACCCGGAATCTCGATATCGACTCCCAGCTGCTCCAGCCTGCCGAGCCAGTACTCGACGCATGACTTCTGGTGGATGTACTCGTCCATGCTGGTCAGGTTTACGCCGTACACACGCAGCTTCCCGATGCTCCGGCCCAGCACGGCGTGTTCGTACCAGGCAAGGGCCAGCTGGTAGGCGAACGTAGAGGTGAAGTAACGACGGCCCGACGCCGCAATCACGTCCTCGAGTGGATATCGCCTGGAGTTCGGTATGTCGGGGTCGGCAGCCTGCATCCAGACCGTGCCCTGGAACCTGGCAAGAAAATCGAGATGCTCTTTTGGCCTGCCGAAGAAACCGGTCGGAGCCTTCCCTGCCGCCGCCCAGTCTCGAGGGTGAATCTGGAACCAGTAAGTAGCGGCTGCCCGGGTCTTTGGTCCTTGCGGGCCAAAAATAAAGACGTGCGCCATATTGATGGCCCAGATCTCAGTAGTCTCCGGAAGTCCGAACACAAGGTCGCGCGTCTCCTCCGCATATCCAAGGAGACAGACGTCGCGCGGTCCGGCGGACCTTGACTCCGGCGGTGAGTCCACCGGGCCGCTGCCTGATTTCAGGGCAGTTGCATCCACCGGCTCATCACTCTCGTCACGTGCCATCGATTCTTGCACCACACAGCCTCCTGACTTCACGGTTCGAGCGCAGCCTCAGTCCACCATTTTGCGGGCTGGCTGAGCAGGCACAGAGACCGCCGTGTCCGGTACCGCCGGCACAGCGGCACATGAGGGCTGGAGGAGTGCATGCAGCACAGATCCGGACATCGAGAGTTGTGTCCCGGCGAACCGTCGCATAGCGCTGCCAGTGCGAGGACAGAATGGGGACCAACCGGTTGCGCAAACCGCGATCCGGCCCGGCGGCCTGCTCCGTGCCGGGCACGTGATGGGCTCATGTGAGATCTCCAGCGTCAGGCAGCAACCGCGGCAGGTGTCGCCTCTCATCTCACCGCCGTGCATTGTGGAGACAATCAGGTTGTGGCAGGCATGTGGTGACCCGGCTGATTGGCCGATTGGCCGATTGGCCCATGGCACACACTCGGCGAATCCGGCAGCGAATCCGGCAAGACACCCGATGATGAAGGGCACAAACCGCAATGGACCGAAACCTGTCAGTAACCCGGGCACGCTCGCAGTATTTGCTGCGGATTGCAGACGCGAAGCTTTCTGCCTCAACGGTCGATCGAGATCAGGCTGTTCGAGAGCTTAAGCGAGCCGCCCGGGCACTTCAGCAGGCACAGTTGACCCACCGGCTGCAAACGGCGCGCAGGGCCGGCATCTCCAGACCGGATGACTGGAACGTCGAGACCTGGTAGCGTCCCGATTGGTCCCCGAGCGCGTGCGCAATTGCCTGCTCATTGAACGATTACGGCAGACACTCGCGCAGGCGCCATGACGCGCTGATCAGACAGACCTTGCTCCGAAGTTGCTCCGGGGTTGTTCCGGTGTCAAGGGGCCTGACCCGGCGCAGAAAAGCCGGGCACATAGACTCTTGCCGTCCCGCCTGAACGAACACGTTTCGACCAATTCCTGTAGTCACGCCAGATTGTGGCGAGTTCTCTCCTGGCGTCCCAGTGACTCGGATCGGCGAGTTGCTCAGGAGTGAGGCGCGACCCGCGGCGGCGCAGTCGCTCAACGATCCTGGCGGCGGTCCGCTCGCTGACCCACGCGGCCAGGTCCTCTACCTGCGACTCCGAGGCGCTCTCCTCGGCAAGCACCCCGAACATCTCGGACTCGCCTCTGTAGACCAGCTTGAACTCGTGCTTGAAGACCCGCTCGCCGCTCTCAGGCGCACGCCCCACAAGCCATGACTGCACATACTGAACGCCGCCTGCGGTAACGAACCCTGCGCGTTCGTCAATCACCGCACCTCTTGGGACATAGATATCCGGCTGAGCCACCCTGCACCTCCCGGCGAGCATCAAACACACAACACAGACCACTTGTGAGTCTGCCTGTGGTTCTGATGGTAGCGCCAGGCAGTCCCTATCTCCTTCCCGGCGTGTCTGGCCGGCGTGTCTGGCGCCGGAGCTAGTAGGTCTGCTCAGCCCCGATCTTTGACGCCGCATTCCAGGCCGCGCCCAGCGTTTCCGGTGATGCGCCAGCTGCCCTGGCGGCCTTGATGACGATGGACTCTCGCTCCGTCAGCATGCGGGCGACTTCGGGAAGTTTCGGCGCGGCGCTCAGCGGAATCTCGATCACGCCGTGGATGTCGGCGGCGATCAGGTCACCCGGACGCACGAGAACTCCACCGATTCCGATCGGCACATTGAACTCAAGTGCGTGAATATAGCCGTGGGATACCATCACGTCCTTCGCCCAGAACGGGAAGCCCATCTCCTGGGCCTCCTTGAGGTCTCGCACACCACCATCGGTAACCGCTCCCACGCAGTCCAGGCCAAGCGCGGTGTTGCCCTGCACTTCACCCCAGTAGGAGCCGATGCAGTCCGGGTAGTCGATGTCGTGAAGGACGACCATGCGCGGCGCGGGGATAGCGACTATCGCGTTCCAGTAGTCTGCTCGGCCGAGTGCCTTTGGCGACCGGTGCCTGGCGGAGATGAGGCCTGTCACGGCGTATCCGACGACCGTGCCATTTACCGGCGAAACGCAGCGAATCTCTGGCCGCATGAAGCCTTCTGTGCGAGGCCGGATGTTGAGCTCTTCAAGCGCGTTGGCAATGGTCGGAGTGTCGAGCCTCGTGATGGCCGCAAGCTGCTCAGCAGTGAGTGGCGCCGTGGCTTTAGTCATGGAGAGGATTCCTGTCTGGAGGTGATGGGTTTGAATGGAAAAGCGAAACGGTCAACGGCCGGAAATTGGTCTGCCCGGCTCCAGTCAGGCGTCATCTTATGCGTCTCGTGACATGACCGAGCGATCTACAGCCGGAAAACCGTCTGGACCTGTACAGACGGATTCATCAATGCCTCGAACGTCTCCTGGATCTGCTCGAGGTCGATCAAGCTATTTTCGGAGATCAACACTCCGGCGTTCACCTTACCGAGCCGCATCAGGTCGAGTGAGATGCGCCAGTCCTCGGGCAATCCGCCCCAGCTTGCCCGGAAATCGATCTCGCGCGCCATCCAGTCAGACGGCAAGATCGGCAGCGGCTCCCACGGCACCGCGACAAGAATCACCTGGCCAGAGCGCCGGACAGAGAGAAATGCCTGGTCCAATGTGTTCTTGAGACCCGCGCAATCAAACACCACGTCCGGGCCCACTCCGCCGGTCAACTCAACGATGCGTTCGACCGCGTCAACCTCAAACGGGTCAACCACTTCGGCCGCGCCTGACTGGCGCGCCGCAGCGGCACGGGCAGGCGCCGGCTCCGAAACGATCACCCGGCTTGCGCCCGCGGCGAGCGCCGCCTGAGTCACCAGCAGGCCGATCGGGCCCGCTCCAATTACGCCGACGGTGTCTCCTAGCCGCAGGGCTGATCGCCGGACGGCGTGTACGGCAACGGAGCAAGGCTCCGTAATTGAAGCGGCCTCATCTGTCACACCTGCGGGTATTGGCAACGGCGCCCACTCGTCCAGCACCGTGTATTCGGCATAGCCTCGCGTTCGAGTGTCCGCAAAACCCATGGTGCGGTAGTTATAGCGCGGGTGGGACCGGGTCGGTGGCGCCTTCCCTTCCGGCCACTCGCCGCCACCGCCGATGACGCGGTCGCCCGCCTTCCACCGTGTCACGCCCTTGCCCAGCTTTGAGATCGTGCCCGCGAACTCATGACCAAGGACCGAGCCCGCTGGCGCAAGGCCGTACATGAATGCGTGGACGTCTGTGCCGCAGATCGCGGAACGCCGCACCTTAATCTGGACCTGGCCCGGACCCGGCTCCGGCGCGGCAATGTCGGTCACTTCGAAACGCTGTTTACCCTGGTAGACGGCGGCTTTCACTTTTACTGCTCCAGATGTGCCGGAATCACTTATTGACCGAGCCCATGGCTAGTTGTTGGCTCGAACGCTGCCCTGGCGCGGAATGGTAGTACGAAATCGGCTTGCACGCTAAAACGCGTCTGCGAGCAGGCCTCGCAGGCAACACCGAGAGTAGCCGCGTAACAGGACCGTGAGACTCGACGGTTACCAGGCCGGCAACCGTGCGGCACGCGTCCGGTGGCAACGGTAACTGGCATCGGCGAAAATCTTGCTGACAGACCTCCCAAAAATATTTTGCAGGTTCGAATCGCGTCCGGTTCAACCGCCGCACATCTTCGATGTACGATTGCCGACGCAATTCCACCTTCCTGAAATAGCCGCCCGAAATGACGCAGTAAGAAATATCGAGCAGTCTCACGCCAGGAGGTTTTTTGGATGACTACGCACAGATCGGCAGACGAGCTTGTGAGCCGGTTATTCGACGCGAGCCTGGCGATGCTCGATCTTCAGCAGCCGCTGGTGTTGTGAGCGGACGGCACGATGGACAGCGAAGGCTCGAAGATCTGCCATACCTGCGCGCCCTGGTCGCCGACTGCAAACACCAGCCAGACGCCGGAACCGACGTAGACTGGCGGCGAAAGCAAGTCGTAGAGCACTTCACGGCATGTCAACTCTGTCCGTCCCGCTCTGCTATCCGAAGACAGGAAGATCCCGCTGCGCCGCTGGTTGAACCTCACCAGTAGCTGGCCCTCGATCTCGACGGCCGATGCAAGAGCCGCGTCCGGGAGAGGATTAAACGAAGCGGCTGCCAGGGCGGCAGTGTTGCGCAGTTTTGAATCGCCGGACCAGCGTGCCGCAGCCATCTCGGTTACCACCTCGATGAGCAGCTCTCCGCGCAAACGCCACTGCACAGTCGCCACATACGGCTCGCCACGTTTCGTCCCGGAGTACGAGAACTCATGGGCAAGATCGCTCAGCGCCCTCGAAGCCAAGAGTGACCGCTCACTCCAGTCGATGAAGCGATCCGGTTCGCCGAGCGAGATTATTTCGCGCAGGGACAGAATCTCTGACCGGTCGACGCGATGCTCTCGCAGGGTGATCCGGGCGGCGCCGGACGAGTGTGCAATAACTATCTCATCGTCACCGACAACTGCGTGCCACTCATCAGGAACAACGTAGTTCTTCGCAACGGCAGGCACGAAGGTCCCTGAGCTGTCCGGCGGAGTCAGAGGCGGCATCGCCGTAGGAGTTGGCGCCGGACCAGCGGTGGGCGTCGGTGAAGCTTGCATGTCTGATGGGTCGACGGGGTCCACGGCCATGTCCGGCTCTGGATTTGGCGCAGACGACCCCGCCGAGCCAGGCAAACCCCCTGCCGTCGAGGATCCGACTGGAGCTGGCGTTACAGCAATGGCGGTGACCGTGATAGACGCAGACGTAACGGGAGGAGGCCCGAACCTTGGCCAAGGCGTGGAGGTCGGGAACGCAGCCACCGCACGTCCTGCAGGACCGGGGATCGCGGGGGTTTCACTCACAGGCGGTGACTCTGCGCCAACACCGGGGGCACAGCCTGTGGCTGCGAACAGTACGGTGACCGAAGCAATCAGACTTACCCAACGAGTCACAGCCGATTACCTCAGTTCATCTGCCCGACTTGTCCAACTGATCAGTCCAACCGGCCTGGCCATGCGAACGGCTCGTGAGCGCGTATCAGTTACTGAGACTGCCTGAGGCACGCGTGCGGACGGTGTGCGTCAGGTGTTGGCAACCGTTGGCACTGGATTGGAATAAGGTTGGATCAGGGTGTGATGCCGAGGGTTTTAGCGGTGCCCGGACTCGTCCGTGACCTGGAGTACAATCGGCGCCTTTACCAACATGCTTCCAGTCCAGCAGGCCTATCGAAGCCCATTCAGTGAGCGACTACATGGCTCCAACCGCCGAACAGTTCCTGCACGCGATTAAGCACGACTCGGATGCGCTCTGTGCGGCGGCCCGACGCGGGCTGGACGCGCCTGTTCCGTCGTGCCCCGGCTGGACGGTGCGCGACCTGATAGCTCACACCGGCCGGTTACACCGCCAGAAGGCGTTTGTCGTAAGAGAACGCCTCACGGACAGGGACTTCACGATGGAGCCACAGACAGGCGATCTTGTCGACTGGTTCAGTGAGGGCTCTTCCCTGCTGGTCAAGGCGCTCAGCGCTGTCGATCCAGCGACCGCTGTGTGGAGCTGGCATGAGGCGGACCAGACTGCGGGGTTCTGGCTCCGGCGTATGGCGCACGAAACCCTCATTCACCGCGTCGACGCTGAGCTTGCACATGGCGCAGTCACGCCGATCGACCCTCTCCTGGCGGAAGACGGCATCGATGAGGCGCTGACTCTTTTCATCTCGAGTTCTCCGCCAGGGGCGAAGCCGGAACCGGGTTCGGCCATCATTAGACTGAGCACGCAGAACCGCCACTGGTCGCTTCGTGAGGCGAAGTTCTCCGGCGTCACCAGGCGCGGCCGGGAGTTGTCACAGGTCCCTGCGGTGATGCTGGAGCAGGACCTGGCCGAGTGGGATTGCGAGATCAGCGGAGAGCCGGCCGCGTTCGATCTCTGGCTGTGGGGACGCGGGCCGCTCAGCGACTTGAGCGTGTCTGGCGACCCGGTTCACGCAGAGTTTCTCAGGAAGATTTCCGCCAGTTTGACATAGGCTGTGGCAGCAGGTGACAGATATGGGTCTTAACGAATTTGTGCTCAAGGTGCTGGACGACATCCAGACGGAGCTTCAACTCTCACTCGATGGAATGGAGCTTGAGCAATTGATGTGGCGGCCATCGCCTGAGGCGAACTCCATGGGATGGCTCGCGTGGCACATGGCGCGGCTTCAGGACGCCAGGGCGGCGGCTCTTTCTGGACATGATCAACTCTGGATATCAGACGGCTGGCACACAAGGTTCGGGCTGCCGCCGGACCCAGCGAACCACGGCAGGGGCCACACGGACGAACAGGTGAACGCGGTCCGCCCGGACTCGGCGGGTGCGCTAAGCGAATATGCGGCGGCGGCACACGCGTACCTGCGCCGGCATGTCGCAGCACTGGCCGACCTCGAGTCGACAACTGCTCTGGCCGGCGACTCTGGCGACGCGACGGTTGCCGCGTTGATCTTTCGAGCGGTCCACGGCGGGCTGGCGCACGTGGGCCAACTCATGTACGTCCGAGGTCTTGTGGAGAAGCGGCACTGGTTTCCGCGGTGAGACGCGCTGACCGTGGCCTATGCCGGTCGATTGAACATACGCAAGCACATGTACAGCGTATGTTCGCAGCCATGTGCATAATTTCCGGGAACTTTGCCGCATCCCGGACTATGGATAAGGCAAAGCATAGCCATAGAGTGGAGGTTTCCAATGGTCCGCATTATCGATGACACAACGCTCCCTAACGACAAGTTCGGATACCGGATCTACGGCGTGATGGCTCACCTGCCGGAGCCACAGGCGAGCGAGATCAGGAAGTTCCACAAACTGGTCGGCGCCGATGATCTGGCTACCAGGCCGCACTGTTCACTGGACAATTTCTGGGGGCCGGACGATCTTGACGCGGTGAAGGCCGCGATCGGTCAGGTTGCCGCGCAGCACCCGCCGTTCGAGACCGAGGTCGATCTCAGCGATACGCGCGTCGGAGACTGGGGATGTGCGTTCACGTTGAAGCCGGTAATTGCTCACACCGCGCTTCACGACGCGTTGGTCGCCGCGTTACACCCGCTAACGAAACGAATATTCTCGGTGGACTCTAACTACTGGCCGCACACAACGGCGTTGCTGAGTGCGAAGCCGGAAGAGGTGCCGCTGATGCGGCCGAGCCTCGAGAAGATCGACGTGAGTGGACTCATGCGGTTCGAGACAATAGAACTTATCGGACGAGTCGGGCCGGCTCGCGGTGGCGAGTATCACGTCCTGGAGTCTTCTCCGCTCGGTGGCTGACGCGGAATTGGTCTCGCCAGCAACGGCTCCGGCTCCGACCCCGCACCTAGAAGCGGCCTGGCCGGAACATTGCGATGTCGTGAACGGTCTGCCGCCGCGTCGCGAGGTCAGCCATGATCTCACCGACCACGCTGCAGAACTTGAACCCATGGCCGGAGAAACCTGCTGCGAAGGAGACCTGCGGGAGCTCCGGCAACGCGCCAATGATGAAGTGCTCGTCCGGCGAGTTTGTGAACATGCAGGTCTTCATGCTCATCACGTTGCCGTTCGCCGCAGGGAAGTAGCGGGCCACGGCTGAACGCAGGACCGCCTCATCCTCCCGTGTCACTTCACGCTGCACGTTGTCTGCGTCGACCTGCTCGTCCAGGTGGTGGTACCGGCCGATCTTGAACCCGGGGATTCCGAAGACCGGGAAGCCGTAGTAGCGGCCTTCCTCAAACATGGCGTTGAATACTGGAAAACGGTCCGGTGAGAATAGATGCGGGTCTTCCGGCTGCAGCCACGCGAGCACCTGCCGCTCGGGGACGGCGCGACCTGCAAGTTGCGGGATGAGCTTCTCGCTCCATGCGCCTGCCGTGATGACGAGCGATCCGGCTTCATAGTCGCCCCGGTCTGTGGTAACCCTGACAGTCCCTGAGCCTGTCGCGTCCCATCCGAGCACCGCCTCACGGGCATGGACCTCGGCGCCGAGGCCCATCGCGGCGTTGGCATATGCGACGATGCACCGCTCAGAGAGCAGGAATCCGCCGTCCGGCTGTAATAACGAGTAGTGACCGCCTGGCAGCCGGTAGCCGGGGAAGCGTTGGTTCGTCTCTGCCGCAGTCAGGACCTCGTGCGGAATATCGTGTAGCTGGCATGAGTTCAGTGAGCCGCGAAAGACCTCGCCGCTTTCGGTGTCTGTGTCGACTGAGCCAGTTGTGAATAACAGCTTTTCCTGTACGCGTTCCTCTATCTCACGCCAAAGCTCATAAGACCGGCGAAGGAGCGGCACATAGGAGGGATGCTCGTAGTAGGCGAGGCGGATGATGCGGTTGACACCGTGTGAGGAGCCCTGGTCGTTCGGGATGTCGAACTTCTCGAGACCAAGCACACGCCTGCCGCGCTTTGCAAGCTCGTAGACCGTGGCGCTGCCCATCCCGCCGACGCCGGCAACGATTACGTCATATGAGGTGGCCAATGGTCAGCGTCTTTCTGCAGCCCCGGACTCACTCACAGGCGATACCGGCCGACGCCTTCTGTGAACGGCGAGGGGCCGCCTGCTAACCCGTCGGCTCCGCACGGCCAACCTCGACATTCACAGATGGACCCGGTTTCGCCAGGGGTGCGGCGATACTCTACATCAGGTGAGCGCTAAACCCAGGCGGGAGTCCGGCGGCGGACCGGCACAGAGACCGGCACAGGCCCGCCTCCCGATCACTCTTCGAGCAGCAGCGCGTAGTCGAGCCTGTCCCCGGATGAGGCGCCCCAGATCCAGTACGTGGACCCTTTCAGGGTGGCCGGCAGCGCGCACCACTCTTCGCGATCTCCCGGCGCAAGCTCGAACCCGGCCGACTTCGCGGCGGAGTCTGATGCGAGATAGATCGAGGCGATGTTTCCAACGCGTGCCTTGAACACTACAGACCGCACCCTGGGCCTTGGCGCAGACTGCAGTTGGACCGCGCTCACAGAGTCCGCAACACTGAGCGACGCAATGATTACCCTTGCCATCTAGACCTCCGTGACCACAATCCGAAACTTGCCCCGCTCCTCCAGGCCCGTAATCTCCTCACTCCTGAGGCTTATCGGCGTCACGAGCTTTTCCTCCTCGAAGTCCGAAGCCGGATCATGGAATGCGAACCCGACCAGGGACTGCTTCTCGAACGTTTTTTCCAGGGACCGCCTGATCTCAGCGCCGCTCTCACCACTTTCCGGCTGGATGAGGAAACTGTACGCCCACCGGATGGGCTGGGCCTTGATGTAGTTCAGCGATAGGCGCTTCAAGTCAGGGCTGTGCAGGAGATGTGACGCGTCAGCGAGGTCGATCTCCATCTCAACTCCGAGTGAGATTCTGTCGAACAGCACACCGGTGGCCTTACCATCCTTGTCTCGTATCGGCACAGTGATCGCGTGATAACCCGGATCGTTCAGTTCGAGAATCTGCCCGGCCACGGCACCGTCATCCTTCGAATAGGTGATCCGGAGAGTTTCCGCGGAGTCTGGAATCGAGACCTCAAGGCCGATGCTCACCGCTAGCTTGTCTCGCCCCGAGACGAATCCGTCGAACCAGGGCGTGACGAGCTGTCCGATGTGCATGAAGCCCTGGCCGCTCTGACCGATGAGGTCCGTGCTCAGCACAGGCAGATTTATTCGCACGCTCCCGTTGAAGGCGAACAACTTGAGATGACCGTACACAAGGCGGTGCTTGCCCTTGGCCGTCGACAGGAACATGCCACCCATGTCTTCGCTGGCCTGGAAGCCGCCGTTCCCATCGCCCGGCAGGCTGCTCCACGCCTTGCCGTCCCACTGGTGAATGTGCGGCTTGCCGCTGGTGAGGAAGAACACGCCGTCAATACCCGGGTGCGCCTCCTGGTAGTGACCCAGCAACTCTCCGGGAGTAACGCTGTCTGAGACGACGACCGGCGTTAGATCATCCACAACATTCGTTGGCCCTGGCGTGAACCGGAAAACACGTTGCTCGTTGGTGTAGTACACCGATCCGTTCCACGCGGCCGCTGACGCGTTTGAGCGCGGCATCGTGAGACCGGTGCTGCGGAACCGTTCGCTGAGGTTGTCGTACACCCACAGGCCCCGGCGAGTGGCGAGGTACAGGGCCTCAGGGTCGCCGCGATCTCCTGACGGCCCGGCAAACAGGTTTACGACATCTGCTGAAGGCTCAGGAAGCGTCGCGACCTGGGTCCAACCATCGTTGAGATCGTTCGTGAAAAACAGCTGGTCCGAAGAGTCTGTGCCCCACAGGAGGTCTCTCCAGAAAGTGACCCTGGTCATGTCAGTCAGATCACGGTTCCACGCGGCTGAGTCACTTGCGTTGGACGACCAGTCAGTCGCGATACCCTGCGCTATCACGGTCACCGGCTCGCCGTTGAGCACTCCGGTCGTGGCGTCTGTCACGTCGGTAGAGAGTATCCGGACCGGCGCCAGCACGAAGCTGTCGTTTGCGTCGTCGTAGAAGTGAACCTTGTTCCCGTCGATCACATACAGATCGTCGTTGAAGTCAAAGTAACGGCTGAGGAAGGTGCCGAGCCCACCCCCGAACTCACGTATGCTCGGCCCCAGCATCAGGTGGTTCGGCAACCGGGTGTAGAGGGAACTCCACCGGTGACGGTTGAAGTCGTCTGCGCTGCGAACAGTTTCGAGCCCGAACCCACCGTTCCATGACCGCCACGTGGCAGTCGAAACCAGCGGATTCGACTCATCTGTGTAGTCCCAGATTACGGTCTTGGGAGCAAAGCGCGTCGCCAGTTCTCTCTGGACGGGGCCGTCGATTGAGTAGGTCCGGCCGTCCAGCCAGATCTGCCCTTTTCCGGTCACAGCTGGATTTGCCATTAGTCGTCCACCCACCTGATGTTTGCTGGAGTGTTCATTCTGAGGCGCTGGGTCTGCGCAATCTGCTCGTACAGGTCCGCCTGCTGCATGGCGGCGTCTCTGATTGCGCCTCGCCGGTCGCTCCTGGAGCGCATCACGCCTGCGGCTGTCGAATTGATCACATACTGCGTATCCACCTCACAGATTTGCGAGTCTGAGTCGAGTAGCGTTGGCGCCCGGACACCGGTGACCCGCAGCCGGGCGTCATCTGTGAGCGTGAATTGCCTGCTGGCTGCGCCAACTCGCCAGAACTCGCGCGGCACCCGATGCCACACTTCGGAGTTAGACCTGACCAGCTTCACGTCGTCGAGCCATGCGGTTATCGCGCCGCCGTCGCTACTCCCCGCCGCCACGCGGACCGCGTTGATAGCGTTGTTACGCTCTGGCGCGGTGAGTGCCATCGAGGCGTATCGCCACTGGCCGCTCTGCGTGGCCAGTGTGGCCGGCACGGGGATCGACTCATGGGTCGACGACCCCTGCCTGAGTTGCACGACGAGGTTCGACGAGGTGATGGCGCCGTTCGACTTGTGCCAGAACTCAACGCGGTCATAGCCTCGACCGTCCACAGCGGTAAAACCCGCCTCCGCAAGCGCCTCATTGGCCGCGGCGGCAGCCCCCACATCTAGCCGTGCCGCCGCGCTCCCCTGGCGGAAATCCGCTGAGTCGGCAACGGCGCTCACGTTCGCGGTAAGCTCGGTCAACGGCTGGTCCAGCGATGCGATCTGCTGACCGGCAAACCCGGACCGCCAGTTAAGATCCCTTACCCCTGTCCAGTTGGAAGACAGAGCAAATGAGTTGATACGGCCGCCGGTGTGAAAGGTGTCGTCAACATCCTCGACGGAGCCCTTGCGGGTGACGCCGCTGATCGCCTGGTTGATGAACTCATGCACAACGCCCGGCGGCACATCGATATCCCAGAGCTCGTATATCCACGTGCTGTCTGGCACGGCCGGGAACGCTTTCGACACCGTTATAGAGCGCTCGTCCCGCGAAGAGGCAAACACGCGCCTGACGTGGGTTGCGCCGCCTGCGTCTGTCGCATAGACCCACCTGCCGCGGTGCTCGTTGTCTGTGCCGTAAGCGAGGGTGGTGTCTGTGATCTTCGCCGCGTTCTGTGACGCCTCAGACGGACTAGATTCGACAACGCCACCTTCGTGCCGCACCGCGCCCAGCAGCAGGCCTATCGAATGCCGAAGCTGCTTCCTGTTCCGCCGTTGTGTTGCCGGCATCTCACCTTCACCTCACATCCGCTGCTCTCTAAACCTCGCCGGAAAATCGATCAGGGGAGACTCAGTCGATCACGCTCCTGATCTTGAGACTCACCGGCCAGTACGTGATCATCCCGCCCGAATCGATCAGCTTGATGTCGCCGTTGAACGTCCCCGCAGGCCACGCGGAAGACTGCGCATCGGTGATATTCCAACGCACGAGTCCCGAGGGCGCGTCCACCGCGTCGCGTACCTCGTCGATCAGTAGAGGAATGATCGGCTCGACCGTGTTCTCGACCGACAGCGTGATCGCACCGCTGGAGGTCACCTGGGACGGAGCTATCGCGCCGTTAACGGTCAGGACCGCCTCCAATGAAAAATCTGACCCTTCAGGAATACCGTCCGGCTCACCCCATGACTGCCTGGCCATCACTTCACCTCCACTCGAACCCTGTGGGTCACGTTGCTGTTACTCAACACCCTGCGCACCGTCACCGTGTCCCGCCGTAACCGTGGAACTGACGCGTCGAGGCGGAGCCGGCGCACGCTCAGAGGTTCCGTAATCACGGGCAGCCGTCCCGACCTGAACCGAAGCGCCGTCAGGACCGTCGACCAGAAACCCATCGGACCACCTCAATCCTTCACACCTTGAAACGGGACCGTTCGCCGCCGGGCGCGGCCAGCCGGACAGCCACATAGAGACAGCCCGCTCAGCCCTTGTAGAACAGATTGACCACAAGGTTGCTGCCGGGCGCTGACGTATCGGTCAGTCCGGCGCCGCCTGCCGCCATGACAGACATCCCGCTGGACATCAAGACTCCCTGGGCGAAGGTCACGTTGGCGCCGCCAACAGGAGGTATTCCCAGGTTGAGCACAGGAGACGTCGTACCCTTGGTCACCCCGGTCGAGTCGTCTGAAAATATCTTTGCGTACACGATCGCCGCCGTGTCAGGGTTGGTCAGCATGTATCCGTAGAGCCGGCCGGCGCTCGACGTGACGGTCTCGAGTGCGGAGCTGAGCACTGTTGTAAATGTCTGGAGCGCTCCCGCCGAGTTGCCGCCGATGGCGTTCAGACCGACCCCGATCTGACCGGCGGAGTCGTTGGAAATCGAAACAGACGACCCTGCGACGATTGCCACGGACGCGTTGCCCTGCACCGTAACTGTCCCACTCACGGTCACCGTGGAGTCAGACATGTTCGTCACGGTCACAGCGGTCGATGGCGCAACGTATCCGGTGATAGAGACGACGGTGTCGCCCTGGACGGGTAGCGGCCTGCCAGATGAGATGACGCTGAACACGTTGGCGACGGAGTCGCTCTCAAACCCAACGGCGAAGAACCTCGCCGCCACCGCTGAGTCGCCTTCTGAGAAGACAGGGCCGTTCGAGTCAGACTCGACCAGCTTTGCGCGGATGATGTCTGCGGAGTCGACTGCAACGGCGAAAGAGGCGCCCGCGGCCGGGCTCACCGTACCGGAGATGGGAACTGTGGAATCGTCATTGGCGCCGCGGACAAAGAACGGAGCGCTCGACGATGTCCCGTTGCCGTTGATCTGCACCGGCAGAGGGTTGGCGGTGTCCGTCAGGTTCGCCGTGTTCAGCGGACCCCACGCCAGCTTGCCGATAGGATAGTGAACGGACGAGCCTCCGATTGCGTCTGTAGCGAAGACCTCGCCGGCCGAGTCAACAAGCTCACTCGTGAAGTTGTCAGGCATAAGGATCCCCCGCTGAAACAGAGAGCCGCGCTTTACGAACCGCCTACCCAACGGCTCTGGACCGATTGGTCACACTGGCCGCCTGAAGTCCAGAATAGGGTCGCTCCTGGCTCGAATTGAAGACCACGTGTCAGGCGCAGAAAGCCGGTTGCCCGGACTCACGCGATCTGCTCTACTGTCGGCGGGAGAATCCAATGAGCCGTCTGAATGAACTGGCCGGTAAAGTTGGCGGACTGCTGAAGGACCGCCGGGAGACCGTTGCGGTTTCGGAGTCCTCAAGCGGCGGACTCGTCTCTGCCGCGCTGCTCTCGGTACCCGGCGCCTCGGCGTACTTCATGGGTGGAGCGGTGATATACACCGGCCCTGCCCGTGACGCGTTTCTTGCGGTTGACCTGGAAGCGCACCCTGGGATGCGGTCGGCGTCCGAGCCATACGCGCTGCTCTGTGCGTCGGCGGCGCGAGAGCGACTGAACACGACCTGGGGACTGAGTGAGACCGGAGCGGCCGGCCCGGCGGGCAACCGCTACGGCGACGATGCGGGTCACACCTGCGTAGCGGTCTCAGGGCCAGTCGAGCTGAGCGAGACGCTGGAGACCGGGATGGCAGACCGCGCCGAAAACATGGAGCTGTTCGCGTTGAGGGCGCTTGAGCTACTGGAGAAGGCGCTGCGGCAGGCGGGCGGCTAAATTCGAGGCGACGTTCTCACCGCTGACCCGCTCGCTGCCTTCGGCTCCTGACCTTGATCCTCGCCGGCTCAGCTACGCCGAGTCGCCCGCGCCCGGCGTATCCCATGACGTTGATGAACAGGTATGTCAGCGCCTTGATCCCGTCGCAGTATTCGTCACGCGGCACCCGGCCGATCACGTCGCCCGCTCTATCTGTATTCCATCGATACATATGCGACTGGCCGTCGAAAGGGTTTGGCCCACCGCCAAGCTCTGAGATCAGAAGCTCGCACGCAGGGTCGATGACAAGTCCGGGCTCGGCAGTCTCCTCGTCCACTTTCAGGCAGGTGTCGAACCGGTCTATCCCCGGCAGGATGCTCACCTTCTCGTGCATGAGAACGAGACCGGTCCGCCTGCGCCACACCTCAGCGTTGCTCTCCTGCGCCCCGGCGTGCGCGGTGCCGGCGACATCGATCACGCCCGTCTTGTGAGGGTTCTGCCACCACGGCCTGCTCATCGCAATGTCGCAGACGTCGGCCACCGTGAACCCCGGCATTGCGTGCCGGTTGATAGCGATCTCATCGATCACCTGCCACTGCCGGTGACCGTTTTCGAACTTCCTGAGCTGGCATACCTCAACGGCGTAGGTGGATGGCTGGCCGGAGTAACCGGGGTCGATCCCGATGAAAACAGGCTGCCCGGGGTCGTACCTCACCTCACGCACGTGCAGACCAGCGCCGAATGAGCTGTGCACGCGGCCGGATGGAGGGACCGGAACACCCATGTGACGCTCCATGAACTTTGCCTCTGGCAGCACGCGTCGGAGCGCGGAAATCTGCGGATCATCGAAACCGCCAGGGAACAGCGCCGTGTTGGAGTGCGAAGGGAGCGAGAAGGAGCGGGCGTCCTCTCGCTCCTGGATGGCCGCAGACTGCCAGCGCGTCCATAGCGTCGGGTACCATCCGAGAGACCCTTCAAACGTACCTTCCATGTGTAGCCAGCCAAACTCTGGGAACCGGCGTCTCGCCTCCGAACAGCGTGACCGGAGACGGTGATAGACGTCCTGAGAAACTCGCGCCGCCTCACACAGAATGATCCAGACCGGCGACTCCATTCCGAGACTGGTCGGGTCGAAAGCAGACTTGGTGCGGATTGTGAAGTGACCCGCCACGCTCCGCCCATCAGCAGACGGAACCGGGACGCGGATCTCGCCGGGGTCGATGCGGGAACTGAAGTTGACTCCCGGCCACAGCCGCTGCAGGTCGAGCGCCAGTGAGCCTTCCGGATGCATGAACTCTTAATGGAGGAACCTAAAGTAATTCGTGAAAATCTACGCTGGCGTCATGATGGCGGACGCCTGAAGATAGAAGCGACAGTGTTTGCATTGAACTCAGAAACACTGCTTTCGTTGCGCGCTGTTGCTGGTAGAAGTCACAGCTATTCGCTCCTTTGCAACAACGTTACGGTACGGCGTCTGTGCGCATCGGATTGGGCTCGGCATACCAATCCTGAGGATGGACAAACCATTCAGGGCCCCCACAAACACAGACTCACCGACGAATATCAAGACCGTGTGGTTTACGTACCAGATGACATGACGTACGGAGACTCAAACGACGAACTGATGGCATTCCTGGCTGAATGCAACGTAACCCTTGAAGGTACTTATCAGAGAGTAATGTGAGGGACGTAGACATGGCTGATCAATCATGCTCAGAACTCGCAAATGCCTACGTGCGTTCCCTTGGTGATCGGTTTGAGACGGTTTCTAACGCACATTTTTGTGTGATCGTTACTCCTTTCATGAGAGCTGACGGTGACTACTTTGAGATATTTCTGGAGAAGGGTATCTCAGGAACACCTAGGCTTACAGACTCCGGCGAAACCATCGAGTACCTATATCAGAACGGTC
Organism: Chloroflexota bacterium; assembly: GCA_027624075.1. GTDB lineage: Bacteria > Chloroflexota > Dehalococcoidia > Lucifugimonadales > Lucifugimonadaceae > JAJCYX01. Next base: position 36,402 of record JAQBUH010000008.1, on the reverse strand, counting down.
TCGCTTTGAGTCGGAAAACTCTATCTGATATTCGGCGCATAGCAACTCAATATCACTCAGACCTTCAGGTCAATGAACTTAGCGTTGATCTGGCTGATGTGAGCAGCGGCCCCACTGCTGTGCATGGTTTGGTACAGGCGATGATCAATGTGGGCAGGCTAGTTGAGAAACGTCGGCCACATACGCGGCTGGACTTCGATGCCGAAGTTGAGACGTTGATAATTCGATCTGGAGTGCAATACGACACTGACTATCAGGTGCAGGGGGCAAGGGAGCCTACGCAAATCAAGTTCCATGTGAATTCAGGTCGGAATCTGTTGATCCAGCCATTAACTCAGACGAACGAATCAGCCGCTCGCGCTATAGCGGAGCGTTGGAGTTATCGCTTCAACAACATCTTAGAAAAGACGACTGTATGGCATCCTTAAGTAGTTCTCGATGATCGGTCAAACCGCCAAGATGTTTGGACTGAATATGCTCGTCGCCCCTTTGAAGGCGTGGTCACCGATTTGATCTCGTGGAGTCATCAGGATCAACTGAGCGAAGTTCTATTGGCATCTGAAGCTGAGTAATGAGTAACAAACGGAAAAAGCATCCCGGCCGCAAAGGCGACCCCACATCACTGCACCCCCTCTCATTCGATGTGGCGATAGTCGGGATGCAGCGCCGTCACCACCTGGAATCCAATGTTCAGCTGGTGAATTCACGGCTGCCCATTGCGGCGGAGACCGTGACCGCCCTGCATGAGCGATACGACCGGCTCGCTGATAACTGGGAACAGCGCGGCTAGCGGCCCGTGGCATTCGGAGCCAGCGGCCGCAACCCGGTCATGCCTGGCCTCCCGCGAAGACCAGGGAGGACCAGGTCTATGGTGCCGAGGGTGGGATTCGAACCCACACGCCCTTTAACAGGCCGCGGGGTTTAAGCCCGCTGCGTCTGCCATTCCGCCACCCCGGCATGAGACCACACGTAATCCAATCCATATTGACACGCCGCGCCAACCCTGTGCCCGGACTGGCAGACGCGGCTGCGGCCAAACTCAACTCAATCTCAGCCGGCCGCCCCTTTTCACCCTCCGGCCACCCGTAACGAACACCTCCTCCCAACTCTTTCCGACCACAGGACCCGGTGCGTCCCGTTAGCGGGTCGCCAACACTCGATATAACCGGATCGGGAGTCCTTGCTCACTTGAGCTTTTGGATCCGACTGCGCAGACAGCGGTGACCCACACATTCGCCATTGCGCAGCCTGCCAGGAGGTGAATCTTGCTCAGACGAATGATAGTACCGGTCGTAGCGTTCGCGCTCATGGGCTCGCTGACCGTTGCAGCTTCGGCAGCGATAGTGAGCACGAACGGCGATTTCGAGACCGGCGACCTGTCCGGCTGGGAGCTCTACACAACGTCGACCGGCACCATTGGCGTGCCGGCCGTGGAACTGTTCGATGTTGACGGTGACTCAACGCCGAGCCTCGCCGTCAAGTTGAAGGCGGGCCAGGCGGTCATGGACGACGGCGGGTGCGGTCCCGACCCTGTCTGCCGCAACTCGAATCCTGACCTGTTTGAAGGCGGCGGCCTGCGCCAGCGCAGTTCGAGATCGGCCGCGGCGGCGCCACCGTCTCCATCTCTGCAAACGTAGCCACAATGAACCCGTGGGTCCCTAACCACACCGGCGGACTCTTCGAGTTGCTGGTCAATGGCGCCGTGGCCGACTCGATTCTCGTCGGGCGCATGGCACCCGCCGAGACTGTCCGGGGAACGCTATGCACCGAGATGTTCTTGCTGGAAGGCACATACGATGTCGCCATCCAGGTCACCCGCCCGCGGGGCGCCAGCATGAATACACCTACGCAGTACATAGATGACGTGATCGTTGACGTCGCTGCCGGGATGACGAAATGGGAAATGCTGCAGCAGCGTGAGAATCCGGGCAAGGGTATCGATTTCGCCCCGGGCCTTCAGACCCCGGCCACTGCAAATGCCGGTAGTCAGAAGTCCAGGTAAGACAAACGGCGCGAGGCGGTAACTGACTCATTAGTCCGCCCAACGGAGAGCCTGACTGGCAGATGGGGAGAGACCACTTCCCGCCGCCAGTCCGGCTCTGCGCGTCCGTTCGCCTTCTTCGTTGACGCCGCGTGCCGTTAGACTTGGCATCCATGACAACTGAACCAACTTCTCCGCCCGCGATCGGAATCATCGGTGGCACAGGGCTCTATGACCTGCCAGGGTTCGGCGACGCTCAGTGGGTCACGATAGAGAGCGCGTTTGGCGAGCCGTCCGACCAACTGTTGATCGGCGATTTCAAAGGTCACAGGCTGGTTTTCTTGCCTCGGCACGGTCGCGGTCACAGGATCCCTCCGGGCGAAATCAACTACCGTGCGAACATAGAGGCGATGAAACGCGCCGGGGTGACAAGGATCATCTCGTTCAGCGCAGTCGGCTCGCTGCGGGAGGACCTTGCGCCGGGCACGTTCGTGCTGGTCGACCAGTACATTGACCGCACGTTCGCCCGTGACAACTCATTCTTTGGGACCGGCTTTGTAGCCCACGTCAGCATGGCTGATCCCGTATGTGCCGCAACAGCCGAATGCCTGGCAAGCGCAGCCCACTCTTTTGGAATCGAAGCTGCCCGAGGCGGCACATACGTCGTCATGGAAGGCCCGCAGTTCTCTTCGCGCGCAGAGTCCGAACTGCACCGCTCCTGGGGCGCCGACCTGATCGGCATGACGAACATGCCAGAGGCGAAACTCGCCCGGGAGGCAGAGATCTGCTACTCAACCGTGGCGATGGTGACCGATTATGACTGCTGGCACGACGAGCACGCAGCCGTCTCGACCGCCTCGGTGCTTGAGGTCCTGCGCAAGAACGCGGGCCACGCGCGCGACCTCGTCTCGGCGGCAGTGCCGTTGATCGCCGGACTGCCTGCCCCCTGCAGCTCGGGATGCCACCGCTCGCTCGAACATGCGGTGGCGACCGAGCCGCAGCAGCGCTCTCCTGAGATGGCGAGGCGCCTTTCAGTGATTGCAGGCAGGATCTCCGGCAGCGGCGGCTGGTGAGACCGGCAACGCCGGCGCCGATTTGCCTTTGCGGACCTACTTGTTCGGCTGAGGCGTCACCCTGAGGTACGGCCGCTGCCGGTCGATTCCCTTGGTGAACATCCTGTCTGCGTCTTCGTCTGAGACCGCGGGGAGCACCACTACATCGCCACCGTCCCGCCAGTTCGCAGGCGTTGCGACCTTGTAGCCGTCTGTGAGCTGTAACGAATCGATCACACGAAGTATCTCGGCGAAGTTTCGTCCCGTCGATGCCGGATAGGTCAAGGTCAGCCGCAGGGTCTTCTTCGGGTCGATGATGAACACAGACCTGACAGTCATGTTCGTGCCGTCAGCCTGGATCATTCCGTACTGCTCTGACACGGATCTGTCTCCGTCTGCAAGGATCGGAAAGTTCATCTTCACCTTCTGGGTCTCTTCGATATCTTTGACCCAGCCTGCGTGATTCCCGATCTTGTCCACGCTCAGGGCAATCACCTTAACGTTGCGCCTGTCGAACTCGCCCATCATTCCAGCAACGGCGCCCAGCTCAGTCGTGCAGACGGGGGTGTAGTCAGCCGGATGCGAGAACAGAACACCCCAGCTATCGCCGAAATACTCGTAGAGATCGATCGTGCCGTCGGTCGAATCCTGTTGGAAATTCGGGACCCTGTCACCAAGTAATAGCGCCATCGACCTCCCCTTAATTGAATGAAACCCGCGGACCGCCGCGACCGGGACCTTCACCCTCTGGATGGTCAGACGTCCCTATCGAAAACAGGAATGATACCGCAGGCGGATCAGTATGGTGCGCCGCCTGACGAGCCGGTAGTCATCGTTTACCGGGACTCTGTTAAGAGAATTGTAATGCTTTCGTAAGATCTGTTCTCACATCCGTTCCTAAGCTGATTCCGCCGCCGGTTAATGAAGCGCAATCCGGCCTGAGCCGGCAGGTCACACGCCGGCCGGCGCTCAACAGTATGCAAAGGAATCCAGCTATGGTCGCCCAACTAACCAGACGTCGCAGTCTCGTTCCGCTGGCGGTGCTAGTGGCACTTGCCGCCGCGGCAGTATTCGCGCTCACCTCGATAGCCTCAGGTGACGATGGTGATCGCGGTGGCGCACGGTACAAAGTAACGATCACTAACATCACCAGGGGTCAGATCCTTTCACCCGCGGTGGTGGCTACTCACAAATCGACCCTGGACCCGATCTTCCAGTTAGGCGCGCCGGCCAGTCCGGAATTCGCCGGACTGGCAGAAGACGCCACTCTTGCGCCGTTCGCACAGATGCTCGAAGACAGCTCTAGCGTCGCACAGGTCATCACTCTCACAGGGGCCGGTGGACCGATTCTGCCAGGGGAGACAGCGTCTGCGATGATCACAACGAGAGGCGACGCCGATCAGATCTCGCTCGCCGGGATGCTTGTCACAACCAACGACACGTTCGTCGGGCTGAGCGGAGTTGACCTGCCACGGCGCGGGAGTGTGCGTTACGTCTCAGCCGGCTACGACGCTGGGACTGAGGCCAACAACGAAGACTGCGTGTTCATTCCGGGGCCACCCTGTGGCAACGGCGGCGTGAGGGACACCGCAGGCGCAGAAGGCTACGTCTACGTTGGCAACGGTGTTCACGGTATTGCCGATCTCGTCCCTGCGGAGCACGACTGGCACAACCCGGCGGTCGTGATCACGATCACACGCGTCAGCGGCGGTAACGACGACTAGCTTCACCAGTCACCAATCGCCTGAACAGAATGCGGGCCGCCCCGGTCGCAACCGGGCGGCCCGCTTCGTTATCTGAGCCAGCGACGGTCCAGGACTGTCACCGCACCCGGCAAACTCGAACGCTCAGCGTAAAATCCCGCTTCGTGCCGGCAGATCCCCGGTTACGCCGTGTCGAAACCAGCTGTCCGGATTCGTCGTGGTTCTGACATCTTTCAGCGACAGGAGAACAAAATGCGATTCGCTCTACTGATCTACTCAACCGAAGCAGACCGGTCCAATCTCAGCGAGCAAGACGTGCGGCAGAACCTTGGAGAGTGGTTTGCGTATACCGAGGACCTTCAGAAGTCCGGGAAGATGCTGGCCGGAGACGCTCTGATGCCGGTAAGCACCGCACATACCGTGCGAATTCAGGCCGGACAGGCAACAGTCACAGATGGACCGTTCGCTGAGACGAAGGAGCAGTTCGGCGGCTTCTACATTGTCGAGGCAAACTCATGGGAGTAAGCGGCGGAGTCAGCGAAGAAGATGCCAATCGTCGAGGGCGGATCGGTGGAGGTCAGGCCGCTGATGGAGTTCGAGCAGAGCTAACTCGGCTGCATATCTCCGAGCGCATTTGCTGAACTATGTTTTCGTGAGTGTCCAATCACTGGCCCGGCCGCTGCCTTACGTTCAGGCGGCACGGTGGCATAGAAGACGGTGCGTGTCGAACACCAGGTCGATGTTCGTCAAGTAGCCGCACCTTCGGCAGTGATACATCGTTGGACCGCCTTTGCGGCGCGGCGTCTTCGAGATCTTCTCATTCTGGCAATTTGGGCAGCGTTCCAGAGCGATACCTCGCTCATCGTAGGACGCGTACGGGGTAAGTTTTACCGGGTTGTGCGGCTTGTGCAAGGTCATCGGTGTGTCTCCGGAGCGTCTGAAAGGTTTGCGGGTTTTCATATTCTGCGGAGTGCAGATTGGAGCGCCGATGCAAAGGGGTGTGATCAGAGTTTGATGCGCACGCGCTCTTGATGCCAGCTCGCCACTGGCTCGATGGATGAGCCGGGAAAGCGGGTGGCGTGCACGCGCCGGCATCAGACATGGCGAAGCGTTCGTGCCATGGCACTGCGCATCGTGTCCGAAACTGGCGCAACCGGCAGGTGTCCGATCGCCTCACACACGGCCAGCTCTTCTCGACAGATGTCCGCCACCGCAACGCGGACCTCGAAACGCAACGCGTCCTGTCGAAATCTCACTGCTGATGCCAACAAGGTGGTGACGGAACCCGCCTCATCGCGCCCCTCCCGCAGGTGACCGGTATCCATTCTCAATCTCAATCCACTCCCTCACAACCCTGGAAATTCCGGTTCGAGCGCGAGACTTCCACACAGGCTAGAGGCTGGTTGAATCGTAAGCGTCCGCGTAATTTCCGGCACGCCAGCCCCTGAGCCCCGATCAGGTTCCATCCACAGTCGATAGGCCCACTGATATGTCCTGGAGAACCGGAATAGCAGTTCTGTCATTCTTCGCCCTTGTGAGCGTGATCCAGTATCCGCGTGTTGCGGAGTTCGCCAGGGACCTGTCTGCCACCGAGAAGACCGTTGCAGTGCCCAATCCGGTTATAGCTGCGCCCGGCACATCGGCATCTTCCCAGGGTGAACCGGAGGAGACGCCGACACGGTCGGTCGCCAAGTCAGACCTGACAGTCGAAGACCTCAAGCTGCTTGCCCTGGAATACATCAACGGGGACCGCAAACTTTACGGCCTGCCTCCGGTCTCGATGGGGACCAACCCTGCCGCGCAGCAGCACGCGGATGACATGCTCGAGAGCCGTTACCTGGGGCACTGGTGGCTGGACGGACGGAAGCCCTACATGGTCTACAGCCAGACCGGCGGCACCAGCTACATTTCCGAAAACGCCGCCCGCACAGGTTTCTCCGAGGCGGAATTCAACGAGCTATGCCGTCAGTCCAATGTCACCTGTGAGAAGGTGGACCCTTCCGAGGACATTCAGCGCCTTCAGTACGCAATGGTCTATGAAGACGCCGGGTCTGACTGGGGCCACAGGGACAACATCCTTGACCCTGCTCACCGCAAGGTGAACATCGGAATCGCATACAGCGACCGCTTCCTGGCACTGGTGCAACACTTCGAAGGCGGAGATGTGACGGCTCCGGTACTGCCGACGTTCGATGGCACGATATTGCGGATCCGGGCGGACATCAACCGTGACGGTCTCCGAATGTTCCCAACCGTTGAGGTCCACTATGAGCCATTGCCGGTCGCTCGCACAGCGGAGGAGATCGAACAGTTCACCTCCTACTGCGTAGGCGGAGGTTTCTCTGCAGAGTGTGGTGTTCCGATTGCACGGATTGTGCCGCCACCGCAGCCAGGCACCCGCTATCTGAACCTGCCAGACAACGTGATCGTGGCCCGCACATGGATTGTGTCGGGCGGGGATATCGAGATAGTTGCTGACCTCGGGACGCTGGCGTCACAGCCCGGCGTCTATACATCTTCGCTATATGAAGACGATGGAAACGCCGTGAGCGGCAGCCTGACCCTGCAACTCTCCGTCACCAGGAGTTAGCCCGGCCAAACCAGCGCCAGGCTGTGAGTCATACGCTTGCTCCGCGCAATACGCGCAGCACTTCGGCAACGACGCCTGTGCCGGACCCGGCGACCACTTTGTCACCGTGTGGAGCAAGTTCCCTGCGGGACGTTCTCCGGCCCAATTGGAATGTCCGGAGGACCGTACACATCGAATCTGTATGGCTCTGATGACATCCTCCTACCCACGTTCGAGCCCACGTTCGAGCCCACGTTCGAGCCCACGTTCGAGAAAGAGGGGTGATGGATTGTGAGAGGGGCTTCAGGGATCTGTCATCCCGACCGCAGTTCTGTCAACCTGAACTTGATTGGCTCTGTTGACATCATCCCGACCTGCGAAAAGAGGGAGTTAACGGGGAAGGTGTTTTTGTCATTCTGAACTCGATTCAGCATCTCTCGGCTAACCGTGATTGAGCGGCAAGATACCTCGACCCGGCAGCTGGCGCCTCGAGGTCGGCATGACAAATCCCGGAAGCTGCTCTCACTAATCCTCGCCCCTGTTCCTCGAATGAGGAAAGAATGATGTCAGCAGAGCCAACTCGATTCAGCATCTCTCAGGAAATCGGTCAGCCGAGAGATTCTGAGTCAAGCTCAGAATGACAATAACAGCCCGCCCTCCGTCACCATCTCCTGGCAGGGAGAGGTGATGTCAACAGAGCCAACTTGACTCCGCATCTCCCGGCTAACCGTGATTTAGCGGTAAGGCCGCTCCTGGAAGGCCGCGATGACACCCTTGACCTGCAAGCAGGGTGCGTGGTGAGCGGGTATTTTGACGCCCGCCCGCTAAAAAGTAACCGCGGCGAATCCGGCGCCTTCCCGGCGCCTTCCCGGCGCCGGCCCGGCGCCTGCCTTCGGTCCGGCAAGCAGGCCACTTGAGCCCCGGCGCGTGCAATCTGTCCCCACGGGTCTATAATCCGCAGCGCCAGTGTCCGGCGCCTCACGCATCAAGAGAGGCCTCAAGCCACGCTCAGACGAACTGGCAGACGAACTGACGCCAGTTCGAATATGCTGGCACGGCTACGCCCAGAAGATACAGGGAGCGACACGCTTGGATGTCTCAAAAGAAACGCTGATGCTGATGCTCCGCCGCATGTGGACCATCCGTCACTTCGAAGAAAAGGTGATTGAGGTGCACAGCGCCGGCGAATTCACGGGCGCGGCACACCCGTACATCGGTGAAGAGGCCGTCGCAGTCGGCGCCTGTGCGGCGCTCAAACCCACCGACTACATCGCCGGGAACCACAGGTCACACGGCCACCCGCTCGCCAAGGGCGGCAGCGTCAAAGGCGCAATGGCCGAGCTGTACGGCAGGGTCGACGGCTACTGCAAGGGCAAAGGCGGCTCAATGCACCTTGCAGACTTCTCCATCGGAATCCTCGGCGAGTCCGGCATCGTCGCGTCATCGGTCCCAGTCGCAACCGGCGCGGCGCTCGCCGCCCACCTCAGGGGCGACGACTTCGTCTCGATGGTCTTCTTCGGAGACGGCGCCTCAAACCAGGGCGCATGCCATGAGTCGATGAACCTGGCGTCACTCTGGTCCCTGCCCGTCATCTTCGTCTGCGAGAACAACCAGTTCGCAGTCACAACTTCATACCACGACTCCGTCTCGGTCGAGCACATCTCCGACCGCGCCTCGGCTTACAACATGCCGGGAGTTCTCGTGGACGGCCAGGACGTGATCGCCATGTACGAGGCGACGACCGAGGCGGTGCGCAGGGCAAGGGCGGGAGAGGGCCCGACGCTGATCGAGGGGCTCACGTACCGCTACGAGGAGCACTCACTCGGGCTCGGCCGCGTCCGCAGGGGCGAGTACCGGACCGAGAAGGCGATAAACGAATGGCGAAAGCGTGACCCGCTCGTGATCCACACGGACCGGCTGGTTGCCCAGGGCATTGCGTCTGCGGATGAGTGCGAGGCGATCAGCGCACAGATCAAGCAAGAGGTCGAGGAGGCGACGGAGTTCGCACGCAACAGTCCGTTCCCCGGCCCCGAGGCGCTGTTCGAGGACATGTGGGCCGACCCGATACCGCAACCCTAGGCGGCCGCCGGCGTGCCGGATTTTCAGTGCGGCGAGGCAACCGGGCAATGACGGCCCCGGGCGTCACCGACCAGCAATAACCCGAGAAGAAAACGAGACAAGACAATGGCACAGACGGTATTTGTGGAGGCGATCAACCAGGCGCTCATGGAAGAGATGGAGCGGGACGAGACCGTCTATATCCTGGGCGAGGACATCCGGCGTGCGGTGTACGGCGCAACGGCGAACCTGTACACGAAGTTCGGCGCGAAGCGGGTGCTGGACACGCCACTGTCTGAGAACGGCTTCTTTGGCGCCGCGATCGGCTCGTCGCTGGTCGGCATGCGGCCGGTCGTCGAAACGCTGACAAGCTTCATGTGGGTTGCAATGGACCAGCTCATCAGCCAGGCCGCCAAGATGCGCTACATGTTCGGCGGCCAGGCAACGCTCCCGGTCGTCTTCCGCGCCACCATGTTCTACGGCGGAGGCTCAGCGGCGCACCACTCGGACCGCAGCTACCCGATGTTCATGAACATGCCCGGCCTTAAGATCATCGTTCCGTCGAACCCCGCCGACATGAAGGGTCTGCTCAAGCAGGCGATCAGGGACAACGACCCGTGCATCGTCTTTGAAGACGGGACGCTGTTCGGCTCTCGCGGAGAGGTGCCGGAAGGGCAGGACGCCATCCCGTTCGGCAAGGCGAGGATCGCTCGCGAAGGCACTGACGTGACGATTGTCGCCATCGCAGGCGCCGTCGGAATGGCCGAACGAGCGGCGGACGACCTTGCGAACGAAGGCGTCTCAGCGGAGATAATCGACCCGCGGACCCTGGTCCCGCTCGACAAGCAGGCGATCCTCACCTCGGTTGAGAAGACGGGCAGGCTCGTGATCGTCGACCCCGCGCACAAGGTCTGCAGCGCGGCAAGCGAGATCGCCTCGATCGTTGCGCAGGAGGGCTTCTGGTCGCTGCAGGCGCCAATTCAGAAGGTGGCGTCCGAGCAGGTGCACATCCCGTTCAGCCCGGCGCTTGAGTCGCTGGTGTACCCGAACCCGGAGAAGATCAAGGAAGCGGTCAGGCGCGTGCTGGAGTAGGCGGCTGATCGGCGATAAGAAAACCCCCGCACGCGGGCTCACCGGATCAGCCCCAGCGTCCTCGCAGTCTCCTCGATAGCCAGGTAGTTACCGTTCCCGGTGTCTATGAAACGGTCAGACTCGAACAGGTCCAGCAGCCGCTTCTCATCCGGGACCGAAGGGTCGAGCTCCAGCAGCGCCGTGCGGATCCGCTCAACGGTGCCCTCGCCGTAAGTCGCGTCGATATCCGGGTGGGCAACCCAGTGATAGTCGAAGTACGGGCCCACATTCTCCAGCACGCGCACCTTCGACATATCCACCTGCCCCTCCGCAACCGCCCTCTCCCACACCGCCGCGTTGAGCGCGCCCGCGTCGAAACTCCCGGCCTCGACCAGCTTCCATGTCGTGTCATGGGACCCTGAGTAAGACGGATTGCCGAGGAAGTCGGACTCAGGGTCGATGCCTGCCTGTGCCAGGTAGAAGCGCGGCATCAGGTGGCCGGATGTCGAACTCTCCGACCCGAATGTGAATGAGCGTCCGGCAAGACCGGCCAGGGAGGAGACTTCGAGGCCTGAGCGCACGATGAAGACGGAGTGGAACTCGGTGTCACGCGGGCGCTGCAGCAGGGCAACCGCCCCGGGTGTAGCGCGGCGTGCCTGGACGCCTGTGAGGCCGCCGAACCAGCTAAACTGCACATCACCGTTTTCGAACGCGGTGACCAGCGCAGGGTACGAAATGGCAGGCCAGTATTCTACTTCGATGCCGGTATTCTCCTCCAGGTATCGTGCCACTCCGCCAAACCGCTCTTCGAGCAACGATATATCCTGATCGGGTATTCCACCGATCACCAGGGCCGGAACGTTGGCAGGGCGGCGAGTTGCGCCAGCATCCCCGGACCCGGTGGCGTCTGAGTTCGAGCATGCGATGATGACGGACAGAAGCAGGGCGGCGGCGACCAGTAATATGCGCATTAGTTATGTATCTCTACGGCACAGTATGAGATCGCAACTATATGCAGCGGCCTGAGCTTACGCAGGTCTTGCGGAAACGGTTATTGATGCGGGGTAGTTATGGTAGATGTGTCACAGTTGCGGGCAATTCGTGCGGTTGCCGAAACAGGGTCGATAACGGCCGCTGCCAGGCGGCTCGGTATGAGCCAGCCCGGGTTGAGCAGGCTGGTTGAGCGGGTAGAGGAGGAACTCGGCGCGACCCTGTTTGTGCGGGGACGCTCCGGCGCAGAGCCAACTGCGGAGGGCCGCCTGGCGCTGGACTACGCGCTCGACACGCTGACTGCGTACGACGCTCTGCGGGCTGCCATCGGCGGGGAGTCTGGCGCAGGCGGCATGGCGGAGACTCTGAGGATTGTGGCGAGCACAACGCCCGGCGAGTATCTGCTGCCGGAGATTGCCAGCGAGTTCAGGAAGGTCCATCCCGCTGTCTCCGTCGAGTCGCTGATCACCGATTCTGCGGCGGTCGCGGGGCACGTCCTTTCGGGTGAGTGCCACGCAGGCTTCACCGGCGCCAACGCAGCCGTCAAAGGCCTTATCTACGTTCCGGTGGCGCGCGACGAGATCGTGCTTGCCGTGCCTGTGTCGCACCGGTTCGCAAAGATGGGCGAGATCGTCTCATCGGAGCTGGAGGGCGAGCGGATGCTGCGGAGAGAACGCGGATCGGGCACGTACGAAGTCGTTGCAGAGGTGCTGGCGCGGCACGGGCAGTCGCTGCCGCGGGAGCGGTCTGAGCTGACTCTCGGCAGCACGCAGGCTGTGGTGTCTGCCGTTGACGCCGGACTTGGCATCGGGTTCGTTACGACGCGGGCTATTGAACAGCACGCGCCATCGCGGGTGATAGCGGTGCGGATCGCGGGCGCTCCTGTTGTGCGAGACCTTTTCATGGTGTACGACGCAAACAGGCGGATGCCGGCGAGTGCTCGGGCGTTTATCGAGTTCGTCGAGCGGCGGTCTGCGAGGGGCACTGGCCATGGCCAGAAACAGTGACACGCGCTCGGGAACGGGATAGATTCGTTGACTGAGTCAGGCAAGTTTCCCACTGTGACAGGGCTGTTGTGATATTAGAACGTCTGTGCTAATCTTTGCCCGTCCGGCGCTCTGTCGCTGGCGGCTCATATTCCCGGCTGCCCACTCACGGGCGAAAGACCAGACTGGAGAGTAGCGGTCTTGGCATCTCGAAACGGATCTGTCGCAGTTAAGGCGAACGGCGCGGCCAGCGAAAAGGATAAATCGCTTGAGCTCGCGCTGGCGCAGATAGAGAAGGCGTTCGGTCGCGGCGCCATCATGCGGATGAGCGAGAGCACGATCGACAGGAACATCGGCGCAATACCGACCGGTTCGATCTCGCTTGATATGGCGCTTGGGATCGGCGGGCTGCCGAGAGGCCGCATCGTGGAGATCTTCGGCGCAGAGTCGGCCGGAAAGTCGACGCTTGCTCTTTCGGTAATCGCCGAGGCGCAGCGCCTTGGCGGGAGTGCCGCGTACATCGATGTTGAGCACGCGATGGATCCGACGTATGCGCGGGTGATAGGCGTTGATGTTGAGAAGCTGTTGATCTCACAGCCGGACTCTGCCGAGCAGGCGCTTGAGATTACCGACTACCTGGTCCGCAGCGGAGCGCTGGATATTGTTGTGCTGGACAGTGTTGCCGCGCTTGTCCCGCTGTCTGAGCTTGAAGGTGAGATGGGCGACACGCACATTGGCCTGCAGGCGAGGCTAATGTCACAGGCGCTGCGCAAGCTGACGGGGACGATCCACAAGACGCAGACGGTTGCGTTGTTCATCAACCAGCTCCGTGAGAAGGTCGGCGTGATCTTCGGCAGCCCTGAGGTGACGCCCGGCGGCCGCGCGTTGAAGTTCTACAGCTCTGTGCGGGTAGACCTGCGCAGGGCCGAGTCGATCAAGGTCGGCCAGGACATCATCGGCAACCGTATCCGCGCCCGCGTTGTCAAGAACAAGGTTGCTCCGCCATTCCGCAAGACGGAGTTTGACATCCTTTTCAAGGAGGGGATCAGCAAAGAGGGCGGGCTGATTGACCTCGGCGTCGAGATGGGCATCGTGAAGAAGAGCGGGTCGTTCTTCTCGTATGGCGAGACTCGTCTTGGCCAGGGGCGTGAGTCGGCGAGGGTGTTTCTTAAAGAGAACCACGATTTCCGGGACAGGCTCGAGCAGGAGATCCGCGGGTCGGACGGGCAGATACCGGCGACGGCCCTGCAAGAGGTCTCCGTCGCGGAGGACGCCGAAGACGACTAGGGTCTCTTGGCCTTGAGTGGCGTTGAGGAGGCCTTGAACGGCCTTGAGTGGCGTTTGATCGGGCGGGTTAGCCACTGCCACCTCCAGTGCCACCCGGGGCTAAGCGGCGCGCCGGAATAGCGTCTGAGTCTTGCGCTTGTTCCGCTTGAGCCGGTCATTACTGACCGGTTGTGCCAGCGGCCCGCCGTCCTGTTCACGCAGGCAGTCTGCCGACCTGAGCCGCGGCATATCCTGCTCCCTCACGGCATTGTGGCGCCGCCGCGTGCATTCTCCCGTCCTACGGCACGCTAGAATGTGATTAACGGCTCCGGCTCCATACCGATCCGGATACCGTCAGTCGCAATGCTTGTCTCAATCACCATCATCGTCATCGGCCTCATCGGAAGCGCGTTCATCAGCGCGACCGAGGTGGCCCTCCTGGGGTCGCGCCATTTCCGCATCAGCCATCTCGCGGAAGAGGGCGACAAGCGTGCCGAAGCGGTCCTCAAGGTTCTCGGAGATAACGAGAGGTTCTTCGGCACCGTCCTCCTCCTCGGCAACATATTCAACATCATTGTCGCAACGGTCGGCGCAAGCCTCGCCATCACAATCGTCGGAGGAGGCGAGCCCAGCGCAGCCTCCACCATCGTCGCAACCGTCGCCGCCACCATCCTCATCGTAATTGTCGGCGAACTTACACCGAAGTCGGTCGCCACGCTCATAGCTGAACGCTGGGCGCTCAGCACGGCGCGCCTGATCCTGTTCCTGATGCGCGCGACAAGCCCACTAGTCTGGGCCTTCACGCTTCCTCCGCGCGGGATAGTCAAGCTGGCTGGCGGACGAGAGGCGCTGCGGGCCCCGGCGGTCTCTGCGGGTGAGCTTCGGCTACTCATCGACCAGGGTGAGGCGGCGGGCACGGTTGATGCCAGCCAGGGCACGATGCTGGACAACGTCTTCAAGTTCGACGAGCTTGAGGTGCGAGACGTCATGACGCCGCGGCCGGAGATCGTCTGGATCAACGCCGGAACAACGTTCGGTGAGTTCTTCGAGACATACCAGGACCGCCCGCACACACGCTTCCCGGTCTACGACCACGAGCATGACGATGTTGTTGGAATTCTCTCTGTCAAGGACGTGATGGTCTCCCAGTCAAAACACCGGTTTGACCCGGCGCAGCCGGTGACAGAGCTCATGCGTCCGGTCATGTTCGTGCCGGAGACGAAGCGGCTCGACGACCTGTTCGAGTGGATGCAGGAGTCTGGAGACAAGATTGCGCTGGCGGTTGACGAGTTCGGCAGCATATCGGGCCTGGTAACGCTGATAAAGGTTGTTGAGCAGATCGTCGGCAGCACAGGTGAGGAGGGACTCCGGCCGCAGCGCCGGTTCATCGAGGTCAGCGAGAACACGTTCGTGGTAGACGGCGGCATGACAATCGAAGACGCGAACACCGAGCTTAACCTCGGCATTCCCGAGGGTGACTACGAGACAGTTGCCGGGTTCTTCCTGGCGCAACTGCAGAGCATCCCTGTGACGGGCAGCCGGATTCGCTTCGGCCCGCTTCGCTTGCAGGTGTCTGAAATGCAAGAAAACCGCATCGTTTCGATCCGGGTGCGCCGCAAGCCGCCCATCGTAGAGCAGATCGCCACCGGGACAGGGACGGCCTAACTGTGGGGTCTCCGAAGCCCGCCGGCGGGGGGCCGCAGAAGCAGTTCCTGGAGTTACTGCTGGAAGGTTTAGAACGGTGCGAGGCCGCCGGCTCAGCGCGG
Organism: Chloroflexota bacterium; assembly: GCA_027624075.1. Taxonomy (GTDB): domain Bacteria; phylum Chloroflexota; class Dehalococcoidia; order Lucifugimonadales; family Lucifugimonadaceae; genus JAJCYX01. The sequence goes on along the minus strand of JAQBUH010000008.1, from coordinate 20,960 downwards.
CTCCTTGTAGCTCTTTCTGGCGGTACTGACTCGACCTCCCTGCTGCTTGGCCTTCACGAAGTCTTCGCGGAGTGTGTGGCCGGGCCGGGAACTGGGCCAGTGCCCGTGCGGGCGGCGCGACTTGAGGCGGCACACTTCAACCACGCTCTGCGCGGCCGCGAATCAGACGCAGACGAGCGCTTCTGCCGCGAGCTCTGCAAACGCTTATCGGTTCCTCTTCACGTCGGCCGCGGCGATGTCCGGGCCCACGCGTCCCAAAACGGCATCTCTGTCGAGGCCGCCGCACGCGACCTCCGCTACCGGTATGTACACCGTACGGTCCACTCGCAAAACCTCGACGCGGTCGTGACTGCGCACACAATGGATGATCAGGCGGAGACCGTGCTGCTGGCTATGACGCGTGGCGCCGGCCTGCGCGGCGTTTCCGGCATGGCGAACGTGACGGAGCGCGCTGACCTGCCTGCCTATCCGGGTTCCAGGCCGCTCAAGGTGCTGAGGCCAATGCTCCTGCACAACCGGTCACACACGGCCGCCTACTGCGCGTCGAAAGGGGTTACGCCGCGTGAGGACCAGTCGAACCGGGACGTTGCTTTCGCCCGCAACCGCATCCGGCATAACGTGCTGCCTGAGCTGGAGCGGATCAATCCGGGCGTCGTGGAGGCTCTCGCAAGACTGGCAAGCACGGCCGGCGCGGATGTCGAGCTTATCGACGCCCTGGCTACGCGAGCGCTTGAGGACGCGACTCTCGATGAGCACGGCGCCCTGTCGAGGGAGACGCTCTCTGCTCTGCCGCCGGCGTTGCTGGCCCATGTTTTGCGTGAGGCATACGGACGGGCCACAGGGACGACAGTGGACCTGGATATGAGGTCGCTTGAGGCGGCTGCCGGCGCTGTGCTCAAGCTTCCGACGGGCGGAATCGACCTGCCGAACGGGGCGAGGCTGGTGGTGGACCATGACTCGGTGATGTTCGTTGGCGAAGAGGGTGAGCACGGCTGCCCGTACCCTGAATCGGTTGGGGAATCGCGGTTGGCGTCGCCGGGGTCAGTGGCGTTCAGAGGCGGCGGCAGCTTGACCGCGAGGCGTGTGTCGCCAGCGCCTGATCTCGGGTCGCTGACCCGGTGGCAGGCCGCTGTTGACCCCGCCGCGGTCGGCGAAACGCTGCTGGTGAGGGGGCGTGCAGACGGCGATCGCTTTCAGCCGCTCGGCATGCAGGTCGAGATGAAGCTGCAGGACTTCCTGGTGAACCAGCACCTGCCTGCAAGGTGGCGGGACAGGGTGCCGCTCGTTGTGGGCGAGCGCGGTATCTGCTGGGTGGCGGGCGAGCGGGTGGCGGAATGGGCGAGGGTGCCGGAGGGCGCGAAAGAGGCGTTGCTGTTCGAGCACTTTTCGCCGGAGGATTAGCTGGCGCGCCAGGGAACTTGCGTCCCGCCGCGTGCGAACAACTCGCAGACCGCACTTCCCCGCGCTACAGGATCCGGGCAAGCCTCGGGTTCACGGTGATGCCCGGGATCCGGCCACGCTTGGCGATTGGCCGTCCGTCGATCTCCTTGATGTCGGCGGTGAATGCGACCGGCCGGGCGCTGGCTATGTAGAAGCCGACTGCGAACACACTGACCGGCGCCTCACTATCGACGAAACCCCTGATGCGCTCTGGCGTCACGCCGCCGCTGACATAGATATCGACGTGGTTATAGCCGGCCTGGTCGAGGCGCGCTCTCACCTCGTGGACAAGAGCGGGCGTAACGCCGCCGCGCTGGGCCGGCGTGTCCAGCCTGATGCCCCGCAAGCGCTCACGCAGCGCCTTCGCAACCGCCATCGCCTCCTCCGCCTCATCCTTGAAGGTGTCAACGAGCGCGACGCGCGGCACCTCGACCGGCATATGCCGGTCGAAAGCTAGCACAGTGCGGACTGTGTCGCCGATGAGCAGGACTAAGGCGTGGGGCATGGTGCCGGAGGGGGTGAGGCCGGTGAGGCGGGCGCCGATGAGCGATGAGTTGGCGACGCACTTGCCTACGACCGCCGAGTAGTCCATGACGCCGACGACTGACGGGTGGACGTGCCGTGCGCCGTATGAGACGACGGGAATGCCCTGTGCGGCGTCGACGCACTCACGCGCCGCCGTCGCCCAGCCTGTAGAAGACGCAAGCGTTCCGCAGACGGCGGTTTCGTAGAGGCCAAAGGAGGCATAAGGCGCACGAATCCTGAGCGCGACCTCGCCTTCGGTCACCGCAGCGCCCTCATCCAGCGCCCAGACCTCTCGCCCGGTCTCAGGAAGTATCTTCGACAGCAGTGAGCGGGCTTCGGTGATGCCGCAGAAGATACCTTTGCCGCCAACGGTGAACTCCATCACGACATCCGGGTTGATGCCTTCGTTGCGGAGAATGGTCTGGGCGCGGACAAGCTCGTTGTCAGCGGTGTCGCCAACCAGCACCGCTCGTGGAATATCAAAGTCTCGGGTGGTCATATTTCTGTCCCCGCGCCCCAGGGGCCGGCTTGTGCCGGACGTCGCTGGAACAGTCCCCTTGTCTGGTCACGCATGGAGGCGTGAGTCTGCAGAGCCGTGACATTCTACGACGATTCAGCCAGCCTGTCCGGCGGGGCCGGATGGCCCACCGTATGGCTCAGGAGGGCGCGGTCTGCCACCAAAACGCAGGCGGAGGAGGCCCTTCACGTCCTCCCACGCCGTCGACACGACCTTGACTCTGCTGTCCGGGTCGTCGACCCAGCGAACCGGGATCTCCTTGATCCGGTAGCCGGCTGCGGCAGCTAGCAGGAGCATCTCGGTGTCCATGAACCAGGCGTTGTTTTTGATGAGCGGCATGAGGCTTTCCGCGGCGCGGCGGGAGACGGCTTTGAAGCCGCACTGGGCGTCCCTGAACGGCGGCCAGAACATGAGCTTGATGAGTCCGTTGTAGCCGCGTGACGTAATCTCTCGGGTGAGCTTACGGCCGATAACCTCCGAGCCTTTGCTGAGCCTGGAGCCGGTCGCAACGTCATAGCCTTCCCTGGCGATCGCCGAGACAAGCTGAGGGACCGCCTTGATGTCGGTCGAGAGGTCCACGTCCATGTAGCAGCGGACGTCCGCGTCGCTTGCGAGCCAGGCCCGCTTTAGCGCGCGACCGCGGCCGCGTTCCTCAAGCCGGACAGTGCTGACGTTCGGATATTTTTCCGCAAGCTGCGCGATGACCTCTGGCGTTCTGTCAGTTGAGCCGTTATCCGCAACGGTTATCTTCCAGTCGTACTCAGGCAAGCCGGACGTGAACTCGACGAGCGTCTCGACGCAGCGCGGCAGACCCTGCTCCTCATTGAGCACCGGAATCACTATCTCGACAGATGTTGCCAATCTCGTATGTCCGTCTGCGTTCAGGTCTTCCTGTGCCGGAGCGCGCGCCCTGGTCAGTGCAGGAAATGCCTCGTGCCGGTCATGACCATTGCCAGGCCGAGCCTGTCCGCCGCCGCGGTGACCTCGTCGTCCTTTACGGAGCCTCCGGGCTGGGCGATCGCTGTGATGCCGTACTCCGCCGCGCTCTCGATGCCGTCAGGGAACGGGAAGAAGGCGTCAGAGGCCATGACGCTGCCCTTCGAGGCGTCGCCACCGGCCCGACCTGCGAGCATAACGCTGTTGACGCGGTTAGGTTGGCCGGCGCCCATGCCGATAAGTGCGTTGTCCTTCGCGAAGACGATTGCGTTCGAGTGGATGAGGCGGCACGCCTGCCACGCGAACGCGAGGTCAGCCAGCTCCCGCGCAGAAGGCGCACGCTTCGTTGCGACCTTCCATGTGCGCGGGTCTTCTACGAGGTCGTCAGGCTGCTGGGCCAGCACGCCGCCTGAGACCGAGCGCAACTCGAACGAGTGCGGCTTTGCCCGTTTCACCTCGAGGACTCGCGTCCGTTTACGCCTCTTGAATATCTCCAGCGCCTCCGGCTCGTAACCCGGCGCAACTATCACGTCGAAGAGCACGCCCTTCATGGCGGTTGCGGTCTCTGTCGTGACAACCGTGTTGAAGCCGACAATGCCACCGAAGGCCGAGACCGGGTCGCCCTCGAAAGCCTTGCGGTACGCGACAGCCTGGTCGCCGTCCACCGCAAGGCCGCACGGGTTTGCGTGCTTGACTATGGAGACGGCGTTCGCAGGGAAGGCGTTTGCGGCGTTCCACGCTGCGTCGCCGTCGAAGTAGTTCAGGTACGAGAGGTCGATGCCGTGTAGCCGCCTCGCATTCACGATGCCGCCGGTCTCGCCGGGGTTGGCGAAGACCGCCGCTATCTGGTGCGGGTTCTCGCCGTAACGAGGCACGGCGACGCGGTTCCATCCTGCCGTCCACTCCGCAGGGAAAGCCGCCTCCGGCGAGGTATCGCCGGTTTGCAGGCCGGAGCGCAGATAGGTAGAGATCGCAGTGTCGTACAGCGCGACGTGCTGGAACGCCTTTGCGGCAAGCCGGCGACGCCTCTCAAGCGGGACCTCGCCCGCCTTCAGCAGGCCGGCAATCTCGGTGTAGTCGGCCGGGTCAACCACGATGACCACTGACGGAAAGTTTTTCGCCGCGGCGCGCGTCATCGCGGGGCCGCCGATGTCGATGTTCTCCAGGGCGTCGATCAGCGTCACACCGGGCTTTGCGACGGTCTCCACGAACGGGTACAGGTTGTTCACCACGACGTCGATGCCCGTGATGCCGTGCTGTTTGAGCTCCGCGACGTGCCCTGGAACATCCCGGCGAGCCAGGAGACCGCCGTGAATCGCCGGGTGCAAGGTCTTTACCCGGCCGTCGAGTATCTCAGGAGAGCCTGTGACGTCTGCGACCTGGGTTACGGCAAGCCCCGCGGAGCGCAGGTGGCTCAGTGTCCCACCTGTGCTCACCAGCTCGCAGCCCAGCCCGGCCAGAGCCGTTGCAAACTCCGCGAGCCCTGTCCTGTCATATGCGCTGAGAAGTGCCCTCATGTTCGTCCTGAAGTTCGCTGGTGTTGTATCCCTCTCGCTCCATTGTCCTGGAACCGGAGTAGAGAGGCAGAGTGTGAGTGCCGGTCACGATCAATATTGACTTGTATGGCCGCCGCTTGCGAGAAAGGGGACGCAACCGCCGCCAGTTGCCGAAGACTCAATCGGCGCCCCCCGACCATGTTCTCACCCTCTCCGCACTCCTCTCTCCTGCCTGGGAGCATTTTGGGAGCATGCGGAGAGGTGGGTATCGAATTGTCCGGATCATCTCCTGGAACCGGGCGCTCAAAGCCCCTTTGCGATAACTCGCTCATCGCCAGTCCGTGCCACAAGCCGGCCAACGCGCCATGCGCCGTCTATCGACGTCAGAAGCGCCTCCGCGTCGGCATCGGCAACAACGACTACCATGCCCATGCCCATGTTGAAAACCCGGTACATCTCGCGGTCATCGATGCCGCCTGTACGCTGTATGTGTGCGAAGAGGGGCGGCGTCTCCCAGCTGCGGACATCGACCTCCGCCGCCAGTCCTTTGGCGATAACGCGCGGAATGTTCTTGAATATCCCGCCGCCTGTGATGTGGGCCAGTCCCCTGACCTCTTTTCGAACATTGCCTGAGTCGTCCCGCAGGAGCGGCAGATAGGAGCGATGAGGCTCAAGCAGCGCCTCACCCAGCGTCCTGGTGTCATCGCCCGGCAGCATCTCCCTCAACACAGACGCGTCATCGTCAGTTCCGAACACCTTGCGGACCAGCGAGTATCCGTTTGTGTGGAGGCCGCTCGATGGGAGCCCGATCAGCACGTCGCCCTCAGATGTGTTCTCAGGGCTGATCAGCCTGTCTCGCTGCACCGTGCCAACAATGAAGCCAACCAGGTCGTAGTCATCGCCGTGGTAGATGCCGGGAAGCGTTGCGGTCTCGCCGCCGAGCAGCGCGCACCCGGCGTCGCCGCAGGCCTTGCTCAGACCTTCGAGAATCTCCGAAAGTAGGGCCTGGTCGAAGTTGCTGAGGCCGATGTAGTCCAGGAAGAAGAGCGGCGTTGCGCCAGCCGGGAGGATGTCGTTTATGCAGTGGTTGACGATGTCGATGCCGATGGTGTCGTGGCGGCCCATCGCCTGGGCGATCCGCAGTTTGGTGCCGACGCTGTCCGTGCTTGAGACAAGCAATGTGTCCGCGTTTGCGCCGGGGTCTATCACGCCGCCAAAGCTGCCCTGCTCGGACAGGACGCTCGGCCCAAGGGTCCGCCCTGCCAGCTCCATGATGCGAACCTTGGCCGCGGCCGCGGCGTCCAGGTCGACCCCGGCGTCGCGATAGGTGAGGCCGGGGTTGGCGCCGCCCATTTTCGGTGAGCCTTTAATTCCGGGGTTCATGGCGGGCGTTGCTTTCAGTTAACGGCGCTGGCTGGCACCGGCTGGCTGTCGGCGGGACCGGTGCGCCGGCGGGAGCGGGTGCGATTACGAAGTGGCAAGTATATGCCGCGCAGGCACGGGAAGTGGTTGCGAGGGTCCTCGCCAGCGCGTTCGGCGGGCGTGTGGCAGACGCCCACATGCCCCTGGAAAAACCCGGGCTAAGGCTTCATCCGCCTGTTGCAGGCCGGCGAGTATTCCCTGATCAGCTCCGCCTCTCGCTCAGAAGGGTCTCCGCCGGTGATCGAGGCGGTCCATTGATCAGGCACCTGACGGGCGACACATGTGTTGTCGCCTGTCAGGTGGCCGATCATGCGGGCAAAGATGTCGCCTGAGCCGATGTAAACGGCGGCGCTGCCACGGAATATGCCGTAGACCCCTATCTGACCGGGGTCGACTGAGATGACGTCTGCCCTGGTGTAAGGGCGCATGGGGTGGTTGAAAGGCAATTCGGCTATCGACGCTGGAACTGGCGTCACACGGGGCTTCGGTGGACTGGCCGGGAACGGGCGGGAACAATTGGGCAACTGTAACAGGGCCAGCCAGTCTGGCGGGACACGGTGGCGTTCGACCCCATCCCCGGTTAGGTGCAGAACGTCAACCGCTGCCAGTTCAACAAGAACATCATTGAGAGAGACAGGAAATATTCATGCCATTTCTGCCGCGTCACCGGGACAAGCCAGTCAGAGAGCCGCTATCTATCCCGGCCAACTGAACTGTTCGCACCGGAATGGACAGCAGGCCCGGAGTGAGTTTCACCCCGAGATGAGATTAGATTCGATATTCCATCTTCGAGACCTGTCCCGCAGGAACAGGTTGAACGGACTGTTGGCTGAGTTCTCCCAGGTTGCCGCCGATTGCGAATCCCCGTCTGATGTCTACGCCGCAATGGACAGTCTGCTCTCGCGGTTGCTGGAGTACGACAGGATCACGATCCGGCTCGCCGACTTTGACTCCGGCACCGTCACAGACACGTTTGTCCGCGGCGAGAGCATCGAGAACTGGAACCAGGACGCCACCCACCCGCTGGCCGGGACCGCAACCGAATCGGTGATGGTCGCCGGAGAGCCGATCATCATCGCAGACTGTCTCGACTCGTCTGTGCTTGCAGAGTTTACTGCCCTGCGAGATAGTGCCGCACGGTTGCCTTCTCTCCTGGCGGCGCCGTTGATGTACAGGGGAAAGCCGATCGGATCGATTCAGCTCCGCTCCCATAAAAAAGGAGCGTTCACAGCGCGCCAATCAGAAGCGGTCCAGCTAGCAGCCAGCCACATCACTCCAACCGTGATAAATGCTATCCAACTGGATCAACTCCAGCGGGATGTGCGGGAGCGCACTGTGCTTGCGGAGATCGGCCGGACTGCCAGCGCAACGATCGACTTCGGGCTTGTCTGGGACCAGTTCGTGAGCACTGTGAAGAGCCTCATTCCGTGCGATCGGCTGGTGATGGCCGTCCTGGATGAAGACTCGACCTCGATCACCGATCGCCATGTCTACGGCATTCCTATGCCTGGCTGGGACGAACATCCGCGGCGGCTGCTGGGAAAGGTGCCCGCGAGTCAGATCATGAGTTCGAGGCAAGCCGTGATCGTGCCGCAGGAGGAGAACGACGCCCTGCACCTTGACCTGATGGGCTACAGGATGAGTGAGAAGACCGGACTCCGCTCAACCATGTTCGTGCCACTGATCGCAGGGGACCGGCATATCGGCACATTGAGCGTAAGGGCGTTGCAACCGGACGCCTACACGCCGCGTGACCTGGCACTGTTTGAGCGGCTGGCACTACAGATCGGCGGACCCGTCGCCGCCGCCGAGCTTTTCTCCCGCACGATGCGCCTGGCTGAGGAGAAGGAGGCGCGGGCAGAGCTTGAGTTGGAGAACAGGAAGCTGGCAGACACCAACGAGACCAAGTCTCGCTTCATCTCAACGATATCGCACGAGCTGCGGACGCCGTTGACCAGCATCATCGCGTTCACAGACAGTATCAGGCGAGACAAGTTCCGCTCACTGAGTGAGCGAGACGAGCAGCACTTCGAGATCATCCAGCGAAACGGCCAGCGCCTGAAGGCATTGATCGACGACCTGCTGGACTTTTCGAGTATCGAGGCCAACAACCTGCACGTCATCCTGGCTGGCTTCGAATTGAAGGAGGCGGTCACGGAGGTGGCGGCGTCCATGGAGCCGATACTGAACGCAAAGGGCCAGAGGCTCGTCGCAACTTACTCGGAGCCAGACATGCGGCTTGTGTCGGACCGCGACCGTGTCAAGCAGATCCTCTCCAACCTGGTCTCGAACGCAAGCAAGTATTCAGGCGAGTACAGGGAGATCAGGGTGCAGGCTTCGGTCGCAGCAGACGGCGTGCAGGTTTCGGTGACAGACTCCGGCGCTGGCATCGATGCGAAGGAGATGCCGCTGCTGTTCGATGAGTTCAGCAGGCTCGACAACCGGGCGACGCGGTCGAACCGGGGATCGGGGCTGGGGCTGGCGATCTCCAGGAAGCTGGCGCGTGCGCTCGGCGGTGATATCGCAGTATCGAGCGTGAAGGGTGAAGGCTCTGTCTTCACCCTGACGCTGCCGCTTGAGCATTCGCTGGCCGCCTGATGCCGCAGCGGCCGCCAGCGGACGGCTCATCACACCTCTGCCGGTCAGACCGTGGCAGGCTCCAGCGCCAGCTTATCCATCTCAAGCTGGACCGGAATCGGGTAGTGGCCGGTGAAGCAGCCCTTGCAGTAGCTATCGTCTGTCACATCTACCGCCCGCTTGAGGCCTTCGACGCTGAGGTATGCCAGCGAGTCTGCGCCGATATGGTCACGGATCTCATCGACGGTCTTGTTGGCCGCTATCAGTTCGGCCATAGTCGCCATGTCGACGCCGAAGTGGCAGGTTGAGATGATGGCGGGCGCGGCGACCCGGACGTGGATCTCCTTTGCCCCCGCCTTCCGGAGCATGCCGATGACACGCACAGTCGTCGTGCTGCGGACGATCGAGTCGTCGACAACGATGATCCTCTTGCCCTCGATGATGCCGCGCATGACATTGAACTTCATCTGCACGCCGACGTCCCGCATGCGCTGGTCCGGGGCAATGAAGGTGCGGCCAACGTAGCGGTTGCGGATGATGCCCTCGCCGTAAGGGATGCCGGAGGCGTTGGCGTAGCCGATGGCGTGCGGGATGGACGAGTCCGGGATGCCGATCACAAGGTCCGCGTCCACCGCGCTCTCAAGGAACAGCTCTTTGCCCATCTTCCGTCGAGAGTCGTATGCCAGCCGCCCGTTCAGGATGCTGTCAGGGCGGGCGAAGTAGATCTGCTCGAACAGGCACATGGAGTGCGTCTTGCGAGCGGCAGGCCAGACCCTGGCCTCAATCCCGTTCTTGTTGATGACGACCGTCTCGCCGTTCTTAAGCTCGCGTATGAGTGTTGCGCCGATGTTGTCCAGCGCCGCCGTTTCGGACGCCACCACGTAGCCACCGTTCAGCTCGCCGAGGCAGAGCGGCCTGATGCCGAGAGGGTCCCTGACGGCGATTAGCTCGTCTTTGGACATGATTACGAGCGAGTAGGCGCCTTTGAGCCGGCGCATGGCGTACCACGAGACCTCGAACCAGTCCCTGCCGGGCGCTCTCGAAAACATCTCGGCGACAACTTCGGTGTCGGACGACCTGTCGAACGTGACGCCCCACTGCTCACTGAGCTCAGTGCGCAACTCCCTGGCATTGATCACGTTGCCGTTGTGCCCGACAGCGATACGGCCGCGCGGTCCGTCCACGATCAGCGGCTGCGCGTTGTGCTGTTTGCTCCCGCCCATGGTGGAGTAGCGGGTGTGGCCGACGGCAAGGTGGCCCCGCATATCTGCGAGGTCCTCTTCTCTGAAGACCTGGCTGATGAGCCCCATCCGGGCGTGCAGCCGGACCCTCTCGCCTGTTGATGTTGCGATCCCGGCGCTCTCCTGGCCGCGGTGCTGGAGGGCGAAGAGGCCGAAGAATGTGATTCTCGCAACGTCCTGGCCGGGTATGTAGACGCCTATGACGCCACAGGCCTCCCGCGGCCGGTCGTCGTCATCCTCGAACGATGGCCCATGCGGCCCGGATTGTGTCAAAGGGGGCATCTCGAGCGGACCAGGCAGGCCCGACGCCGGCCCGAGCGCCGACTTAGATCCGGTTTCAGATGGCAAGAGGTGTTCTTTCCCGGGATTTTGACGCTTGTGGCGGCAAGAGGAACCGACGTTAGGTTAGATGCATGCCTGACGCGCCGGGTGTGATCTCCGCTTAACTTGAATTCTATGCCGTGGAGTATTGCTGGTCAACGCGGACTGCGCGGTGGCCCGCCTGCGCGATCCGCACAAGGAACTCGCGGTTTCCGCGGTCGCCGCGTACTGGCGAGCCGGTGATCCCGGTCACCAGCAGCCCCTTCGACGGCGCCGCTTTCCGGAACCTTTCGACAACCGCCTCCAGCACGGCGTTACCCGCCGCGTCATCCGGGATCACGCCGCCGCGGGGCACCTCGCCACGTCTCGCCTCGAACTGTGGCTTGAGCAGCGCAACGCAGTGGCCGCCCGGCGCAAGGTGCTCCATGCACGGCGGCAAGACGGTCAGCAGGGATATGAAGGAGACATCGGCAACGATTATCCCCACCTTCTCTGGCAGCGTGAACCGGTTCCTGGCGTTCGTCCGCTCCATGCTGACCACCCGCTCGTCAGCGATGAGACGGGAGTGCAGCTGGCCGCGGCCGGAGTCGACCGCATAGACGCGTTTTACGCAGCGCTGGAGCAGGCAGTCCGTGAACCCTCCGGTCGAGGCGCCGATGTCGAGTGCGGCCAGGCCTGTCACGTCGATGCCGAACTCGTTGAGGCCGTGCTCGAGCTTCAGGCCCGCCCGCGACACGTACTTCGGCGGCTCAGTGACCGATAGCTCGACGTTGCGGCTGACCTGCATGCCGGGTGTCAGAACCGCGGCGGCGTCTTTCCCGCCCAGCCTCACGCTCCCGGCCATGATGAGTCGCGCCGCAGCGTCCGCGTCTGGCGCATGGCCAAGCTCGACGAGCAACTGGTCCAGCCTTGACCTGCCGGGAGAACGCTGTGACCGGCCGGGATGCGTACTGGAGTCACCACTCATCCGAATCTCGCAACCTCGCTCGTTGACCTGATTGCCGTCCAGTTCATATGATCGGGCTGTGCCAGAAACCAGACCTGCCGCGCATGGCCCGCAACCGGGACCGGACCCAAATTGATCAGCACTATCCAGAACCTTATCCTTTCCTGCCGTCCGAAGCAGTCTGTGAAGAACGGGCTCGTGCTGGTGCCGCTCTTCTTCACGGTCAACATCTGGTGGGACGGCGATCAGCTGGACCAGATGCTCATCATCGTGTCGAAGGCGATCATCACCTTCCTGTCATTCTCTGCCCTCTCCGGCGCGGTCTACCTGTTCAACGACCTGCGCGACGTCGAACAGGACCGGGCGCATCCGGTCAAGCGGAACCGGCCGATAGCCGCCGGACTGGTCTCACCGCGCTTTGCGTGGACGGCTGCGACACTGCTCACGGCGGCCGGTCTCGGCGCTGTTGCAATCATCAACATCCCGCTGCTGGCGGTTAGCGCGGGCTATGTTGTGCTCAATATCGCTTACACGATCGTGCTAAAGCACCAGGTGATCCTGGACGTGATGGCCATCGCGGCAGGTTTCGTCCTGCGTGCGGTTGCGGGGACTCTGGCGATCAATGGCACAGAGTTCGGGCTTGCCGGGCTTGAGCCGGCACGACTTCCGCTGAACATCTCGCCATGGCTTTACGTCGTGACCGCGCTGGGCGCGCTGTTCATCGCGCTGGTGAAGCGGAGGTCTGAGCTGACGGGCGCAGGTGAAGGGGCTGAGAGCCAGAGGTCGATTCTGCGGGAGTACTCAGAGGCCCTGCTGGATCAGTTGATCGTCATTGTCGCTGCGGCCACTCTCATGTCCTATACGCTGTACACATTTTCTTCGGGCATCACGGAGTCATCGAATGTGCCGGAGAACAACACGATGATGCTGACGATTCCGTTCGTGGCTTACGGGCTGTTTCGCTATCTGTACCTGATGCATGTGAAGGGAAGGGGCGAGGCGCCTGAAGAGACGCTGCTGGCGGACCGTCCGCTGAGACTGAACATCATCCTCTGGCTGGGGACGGGCGCACTGGTGTTAGTCCTGAACTCGTGATCCGGGAATCGTGAAATGGTGATCGAGAATCCACCCACCGGCCAACTCCCGCCGAAGCTCAGACCGGCAGATCTCGAACGTCCCTCCACCTGCGGCGCCCGGACGCACTATACCGGTCAGCAACCCGCCCTCTAACTCTCGCCCGCAGGCATGCACCCGGCCGGGCCAGCCGGGGAGCGAGATGGGGAGGCATTGTTGATCGTGAAGATTGTGCGTTGGGTGCGTCTGCGCCGGCGCCATGACAGAATCTTTTAGCCTCGCATGGGCCTGCGCCCGCTCGCACGATACGGCGCAAGCCGGCCGCAAACCACTCATCGAAATAACAGGCTCGCAAAGCCCGCCGCGACACGCTCAACACTCCAACGGTCACGGCGGCCACGGCGGCCACGGCAGCCAGGGCAGCCAGGGCAGCCACGGCAAATGAAAACGGGAGAAGAGAAAATGACAGACCTGCTTATCAAGAACGGCCGCGTCCTCGACCCTTCACGCAACCTCGACGGCGTCATGGACATCGCCATCACAGAGGGTGAGATCACCGAGGTCGCGCCCGGCATCGACCCTGCGTCGGCGGGGCGCGTCATCGACGCCACAGGCCTCCTCGTCACGCCCGGCCTCATTGACCTCCACACCCACGTCGCGGCAGGCCTCCGCAGGGCTGGCGCTGAAGACATGATGGGCGACGCAGACACCGCAGGCGTCCACTCTGGCGTCACCACCGTCCTCGACGCCGGGTCAACCGGCGCCTTCAACATCGGCGGCTTCGTCAACTTCATCGTCCCATACGCCCGCACCCGCACGCTGGCGCTGCTGAACGTCGGCACGCTCGGCGTCACCCGTGCGCCTGAGGTCCGTGACGCAGCCGACATCAACATCGACGCCGGCATAGACGCGCTCAACTACCGGCCGGACGTGATCGTTGGCGTCAAGGTCCGCATGGTCTCGCCAGCCATCAGCACCCTTGGCATTGAGCTTCCCCGCGCCGCGAAGAAGATCGCAGATGGCGCAGACAGCGGAGCGTTCGTCATGGTCCACGTCGGAGACATCCTGGGCCAGGACCCTGTCGCGGCAAAGCTCGCCCCGCAGCTCCTCTCAGAGGTCCTCACCAAAGGCGACGTTGTCACGCACTCGCTCAGCTTCCAGGTTGGCGCGCTCCTGAGCGGCGGGAAGCTCCTGGAGGAGGCCCGCGCCGCACGGGAGCGGGGCGTGATCTTCGATGTCGGCGTCGGCAGGTCCAACTTCAGCTTCGAGTCTGCAAAGCAGGTGCTCGACCAGGGGTTCGTGCCGGACACCATCTCTTCCGACTTCACCCAGATGAGCCGATTCGCGGGGCCGACTCACTCGATGGTCGAGTGCATGTCGAAGATGCTGGCGCTCGGAATCCCGCTGTCTGACGTTATCCGCATGAGCACGTCACGGCCTGCCGAGGTTCTCGGGATCGACGACGAGACGGGGACGATCGAAGTTGGCTACGACGCAGACATTACTCTGCTTGAGCTTGTAGACGGCGATTTCGTGTTCAGGGACGCGACCGGCGGCTCGCACAGGGGATCGCAGGCGTTCAGGCCGGTCAGCACCGTGCGCGCCGGTGAGGTGATGCCGATCGACTTTGGCCCCCGCCCGTGGGGCTGGCTGCCGGAACGGGCGCCAGATCGGGCGTAGGCAACGGGCATCGGACGTGGGCATCAGGCCGCGGTGACCGAGACGGGGCCTGAGCCAGGCATCGAGCATGTGCGACGCAGCCGTCACCGCTCAATCATCGCAAGTTGCGTCGCAACTCGGACGCGCCCCGCTACGAGACGTATCTGTCTGCCCACGCCGCAAGCACCCGCGCCACGTACTCGGCGTCACGCGTCTTCGTCAGCAGGTGATCTGCGTCGTCGAGCGACACGAAGCTCTTCGGGTGGCGGGCCAGTCCGAACAGCGTCGCGGCGTTCTCAATCGGCACGATCTCGTCGGCGGGCGAGTGGAAGATCATCAGCGCCCGTCCCAGTCGCCGGACACACGCATCTATCGACCCGTCCCGCAGGTCGTCCAGGAACTGCCTCTTGAAGCGGAAGCTGCGGCCGTCCAGCGTCACCTCCGCCTCGCCGCTCTCCTCGATCTCCTTCTCAGAAGAGGACAGCAGACGCGTCACGTGCTCAGGGTCTGCCGGCGCGCCAATCGTGGCAACCGCCTTCACCGAGCCGATCTGCTCTGCCGCCCGCAGCACCGCGGCGCCGCCGAGCGAGTGGCCGATCAGTATGCCTGGACCGCCCTGTTCGGCAGAGAGATAGCGCGCTGCGGCCACGATGTCGCTGACGTTCGATGAGAAGTTGCTGTCTGCGAACTCTCCCTCGCTCTCACCGAGTCCTGTGAAGTCGAAGCGCAGCACCGCAATTCCACCGTCTGCCAGCGCCTTCGATATCGCCTTCGCGGCCCGCAGGTCCTTGGAGCATGTGAAGCAGTGGGCGAAGAGAGCGCAGGCACGGGTCTGTACACCGTCTGGAGTGTCCAGCACAGCGGCCAGAGTCACGTCATCATCGTTCTTGAACCGCACGGTTTCAGTCGCCATCCAGTACCTCTCTACCCGTCATCGGAGCGCATGCTCGCCGCCTGCAATGCACTTGCAAGAGAGTGCCGCTCAGGTGCGGCGCAGGTCTGGCGCCGGTCTGCGCGGTCTATCATGCACGCCTCATCTCTGATGCGCCGGGTAGCCAGATCGCCACTTTCGAGCCGCGGACAACAACGGAAAAGACCATGCACATTGAATCGATATACCACACAGGGTTCGTGGTGCGCGACCTCCAGCGCTCGCTCGAGTTCTACACCGGCCTGCTGGGAATGCGCGTTGAGCGCGGCCCCGCCGAGTCAGACAGCCCGTGGCTCGCAGAGGTGGTCGGCTATCCGTCTGTGCGCATGAGGATGGCATACGTCGGGGTCGGCGACGGCCACTCGATAGAGCTGATCGAGTACATCGAGCCATCAGGCGAGCCGCAGCCGGGGCTCTACGACCGCAACCGGCCCGGCTCCGCTCACGCCGCGATGGTGGTGGACGATGTGCGAGTGTGGCGGGAGAGGCTGGAGGCTCAGCGGATAATCGTCTTCGGGCCGCGCCAGGTGCGGGAGATGGAGTTCCCGTGGGCGCGCCTTGCCATCTATTTCCAGGACCCTGACGGCAACTGGCTCGAGATGGTGGAGCGCGGGCCTAAGCCCGAAGGCTCCCTGGAGAATTAGCCCCGGTCAGGCCTCTCACGCCGCCTGCGTCGCACTGGATTCTGCGTGAGCGGCCGATGATGGCAGTTGGCTGGGCGAGTTGCTCCGTCTCCGCATCTCTGGAAACAGCAGGAAGATCACCAGCAGCGCCGCGATCCCCGCGCCGGAGAAGATCCGCACCGCCTCCTGCAGTCCGATCAGGTCACCAAGTTGCCCAACAGCGAGCGAGCCGAGCGGGAACATGCCCATCGCGAGGATCTGCAGGCCCACGACCCTCCCTCTCACACGGTCCGGCGTGGCCGTCAGCACCAGCGTATTGTGCATGATGCCGAACACCATGCTGAGCATTCCCAGGAACAGCAGCATCACGAAGCCGAGCATGGCGAAACCGGCGAACGAGAAAGCGAACGCGCCCGCTTGCTGGGCCACAGCGCCGACGATCATGAAGAGCGCTGGCCGCCTGACCCGCCTGCCGTACTTCACAAAGAAGACCGAGACTGCCAGCGAGCCAAGTCCCTGCGCAGACATCAGCAGCCCGAACATCAACGGCCCTGCGCCGAATATGTCCGCCGCGAATACTGCGGCCATCGACTCGAACGTGTAGCCGGTGAAGTTGTGGACGCCGACAACGATCAGACCGCCGAGTATCAGGCGGTTCTTCCTGGCGTAGTTGAAGCCTGAGAGCAGAGACTTCAGCGCAGACTCTTTGCCCTCGGCCATCTCCCTCCTGAACAGGACCGGCAGGTCACGAAGGAGCACAAAGTTCATCGCAAAGACCGCTGCGATGCCGAAGTAGAGGTACTGGGCTGGAAGCACGGCAACGATGGCGCCGCCCGCGTTCGCACCCGCGAACCAGGCCACGTTCAGCGAGATCATGTCCAGCGCCAGCGCAGCGGTGATGTTCCGCGGCCCGACGACGGCGCTCATGTACGGCCTGCGCACCGCGATCTCGAACATGAAGAGGGTGCCGTTGGCGAATGTGTACAGGTAGATGTGCCACAACTGGACGTCGCCGAGCAGCAGCAGCAGGCCGAGTGAGGCGGCAGTGATTGCAAGTCCTGCCTGCGTCACTCGCAGGGTGCGGATGCGCGGGAAGCGGTCTGCGATGAGCCCGACGAAAGGGCCAAACAGAAAGAACGAGATGAACCGCAGGAATATCAGCGCGCCAACGGCGGCCGCGTCGTCAGAGCGCTGGACCACCAGCCATGCGATCACCGTGAAGTCGGTGAACCGGGCCATGTACGCCGCCGTGCCGGTCAGCCAGATGCGCTGAAACACAGGGTGGCGAAGAGACCGTGGCCCCTGCTTGAGGAGCCGGTCCATTGGCCGGCTGTTTCTGCTTCGCATTTTAGGGCGCACTCCAGACACCGCCCGCGCCAGCGCCCCCGGACCGGGCTGCGGGTCCGCCATCTGGTGAATCTCCATGAACTCCGGCCCGGACGTGATTGAAGGCGCCAGCAGGACCGGGACGGCCCGCCGCCCCACGACACGGGACCTGCTGGCGACGCGGCAAAACTTAATTCTCGACCTCGCGGCGGCAAATAGAAATACGATTTCAGACCCGCAGCACACGGATACGCGCCTCTACTGCTCCCTGTTTGCACTGCCGGCGTATTAGCCTGATGAGATGCCGCGCCTCCTGCAGACCCTGAAACTTCGTCTCGGCCTCACCCGCCTGACCGCACCCGAACGCGCCCTCGCTCTCTACCAGGACGGCGTCCGGCTGGCGGAGTCAGGCAGCCACAAGCGGGCCGTCGAGCGGTTCTCCGAGGCGATCAGGCTTTCACCGAACACCGGAAAGCTGTTCCACCACAGGGGCGCGTCCTTCGCCGAGATCGGAGGCTTCGACGCCGCGGTCTTCGACTACGACACTGCGGTGCGGTTGACGCCTGCCTATCCGGACACCTATCTCGACCGCGGCAATGCCCGCCACGCGATGGGTGAGCCTGACAAGGCGATCAAGGACTACTCAGAGACGATCAGGCTCAGGCCGGACTGGGCCGAGGCGTATGCGAACAGGGCGGTCATCTACGCAGAGACCGGTGAAGACGAGGCGTCGAGGGCTGACGCTGGGCGGGCAATCGCACTCGGCGTGGACGAGGCCAGACTGCGTGAAATGCTCGATGCGGCCGTTGAGGAGCGCGAGGCCGGCCCGGCTTAGCGCCGGTTAGCCCCATATGGCGCGGTGATGGCAACCGGCTCTCTCGCCAAGAGCAAACCGCCGCCCGTCTCCTTTGAAAACTTGCCCTCCACGCTCGTATGCGATAATGCGGCGGTCTGAGCAGTGCCGAAGACCGATAAGATCCGGTTAACGCCCGCAAGGTGCGCGAGCGGACCCGCAGCGGCACAGAGGAGGCTCATCATGCCAGAATCAACCGCATTGAACACAGGCGCGGTAACCGTCAGGCGGCTCCAGCGAGATGACGCAGACGCCGTCAGAGAGCTCGACGCCGCCATCCTCGGACAGGACCGCTCCTCGACCTGGGCCGAATATGTCGACCGCTTCCTTGCCTTCTCACGGCTTGGCACGCAGGCCCTGCCATGGTCAGGCTCCCAGGTGGCAGAGATCGACGGCCGTGTCGTCGGCTTCCTCCTGGCGGAGCGGCAGAGCTCCGGCTACGGCCTCCCGCCGGGCGTGCGCATGGTCGCCATTGCCGTCCACCCTGACTTCCGCAGGCTGGGCGTCGGCAAACAGCTGGTCGACGCGCTGAGAGCAGATGCGAAGCGTCAGGCCATGAAGCACATCTACTCCATCCTGCAGGACCGCGACGAACGCGACGCAGACTTCATAATTCGCAGCGGCTTCACTCCGGCGCCGCTCAAGGTCTACGTGATAGACACCTAGCCCTGCCGCTGGCCTGGCGTTTCGCTCCACATGGCCCAGACGACAGGGCGGGCGGGCTGGCTGGCGCGCCTCCGGCCAACTTCGCGCCCGCATCTGTCAGGCGGCTATGTATATCTAATGTAGTTGCTGCTACAATTATCTGCAGACATAACACCGGCGCGCCTGCCGGAGACTGGAACAGAGAACATGCCCGCCGTCACAGTAGACAACATCCTCGCGCTCCCTCGTGTAGACAGGCCAGCGCTCGACTCAGTTGAGAGGCCCGTACGCGCCGTCACGACAGCGCCAAGCGGCTTCGAAGGCGAAGGCTTTCCTGTCAGGCGAGGGTTCTCCGGCATCCCGCTCGAACACCTCGACCCGTTCATCATGATGGACCAGATGGGCGAGGTGGAGTACCGCGCAGGCGAGGCCAAGGGGACTCCGTGGCACCCGCACCGCGGCTTCGAGACCGTCACCTACATGTTCGACGGCGTGTTCAAGCACCGTGACTCGCAGGGTGGCGGCGGCATAATCTCGGACGGCGACACGCAGTGGATGACCGCGGGCGCGGGGATCCTGCACATCGAGGCGCCGACAGAGGAGATCGTCCTCGAAGGCGGAGTCGTCCACGGCCTGCAGCTGTGGGTGAACCTGCCGAAGGACAAGAAGTGGGCGCCGCCCCGCTACCAGGACATCTCTCGAAAGAACCTCTCGCTCATCTCGTCGCATGACGGCGGCGCGCTGCTGCGGGTGATCGCAGGCAGCCTGAGCGGTCACGACGGCCCCGGAATCACGTACTCGCCGATCACGATGGTCCACGCCACCGTCAGCCCCGGCGCACGCCTTGAGGTGCCTTGGAATCCGCACTTCAATGCACTCGGATATGTGCTGGCGGGCCGCGGGAAGGCGGGTTCGGTTGGTCACACGGTCCACACAGGGCAGGCGATCCTCTTCGGCGATGGCGATCACGTCGTGGTGAGCGCAGACGCGGAGCAGGACTCGAAGACGCCTGAGCTTGAGGTTGTGCTGCTCGGCGGGCAGCCGATCAGGGAGCCTGTCGCCTGGTACGGCCCGTTCGTCATGAACACACAGGATGAGTTACGCCAGGCGTTCGCCGACTACCAGGCGGGCAAGATGGGCGCGATCCCGGCTGACCACTACACGCCGCACTCTGGCGCAAACGACGACCGCAACTAGCCGGGTTACACGGGATGAGGCCTGGCGGGGGCACAGCGGCTATGTGTCGCCGCGGGCACATTCACCGGCGATGCCCACCGCTCCGGGGCGTACTCGACGGCTCAACCGCCCGCTATCCGCTCCCTGGCGATATCCGCGTACTCAGGCGACAGCTCGTAGCCAACATATCGCCTGCCAGCGCCCGCCGCTGCGACCGCCGTCGCGCCGGAGCCCATGAACGGGTCCAGCACCACCTCTCCAGAGAAGGTGTAAAGCTGCACGAGCCTCCGTGGCAGTTCCACGGGGAACGGCGCGGGGTGCCTCGCTCGCTTCGCGGACTGAGGCGGAAACTCCCACACGCTCTTAGTGAACTGCAGGAACTCGTCCCGCCCGATAGTCGGCGCCCGTCCATCCGGCCTCTTCCGGCCAAACGGCGGCTTCTGGAACACCAGGATGTACTCGTGCGTGTCCCGCAGCGTGGGGTTCGACGCAGACATCCAGCTTCCCCAGGCGGTCGATGTCCCGGCCCCGGCGCCCTTGTCCCAGATGATCTCGCCGCGCATGAAGAAGCCGGCCTGCGTGGCCTGTTCGATCACGATGGCGTGCAGCGGTATGTACGGCTTGCGGCCCAGGTTCGCCACGTTGACGCAGGCGCGGCCGCCGTCGACAAGCACGCGGAACGTCTCGGTGAGCACATCTCGCAGCAGCGCCGTGTAATCCTCGAGGGTGAGGTCCTCGTCGTAGTCCTTACCGACGTTGTATGGCGGCGACGTGACCATGAGGTGGACGCTGCGGTCAGGCAACTCTGGCATGTGGACACTGGAGTGGACAAAGATGCGGTCGAGCGACTCCTCAGGCGCCAGGTTTTCGGGCTGCGCTGCCACGTTCAGCGCGGCGGCGTCTGGCTGCAGCGCGCGGGCGTAGTAGGCCGAGGCGTCGTGGCTGATGCGTCCGCCAGCGCCGAACGCGCTGGTGCGGGTCGGACGGCGGTCGTACGGAGTCGCGCTCTTAACGCTATGGCCATTCTTGCCAGGAGTCATTGGGGTCACCGGAGGTGGGGAGGAGCTTTCTCAGGCGGGTTGCTGCTTGCGATCGAGTCAGAAACCCGGTCCTGCCGGTGATGCTAGCAGGCTCCCTGTGCTCTGTCGGAGGTAGCCTCAGAAAGTGTGTAAATAGGCAGGGGGTGTAGCCTTCCAGTTCGACTAAGAACAAGTGAAGGAGTACACCGCCCGTGGTTAAGGAGAGCATTTCA
>JAQBUH010000032.1 GCA_027624075.1 Chloroflexota bacterium | reverse complement strand
TCGAAGTGCCAAAAGTCAGCAGGGGCTGCGCCGCCTGACCCTATTTACACACTTATTGACGGAACCTCAGCAGTTGGCGTAGACGGTCATTGATCTTTAGGTACGGGCTGACCAATATGAGCCGGTCGCTGGCTCCGTTGATGATGGTCTCCAACTTATGGCTTATACCCGTAGTGGTGAGGAACTCGGCCATCGCAATGACGCTCTCTTTCGGTGGTAACTGTCTGCCACGATCATACTTCAATAAACCATTCTGTTCACGATCCGACGTTGCCTGACGCCAAGAGCAAGTGCCGCTTGTAAGTCGGTGCGGCAACTGGAGCACATTTGAACTGGAGCGGCCTTATCTCGCGGCCATTTATCAGGCAATACAGTACGACAAAAACAGGCGCCAATGCGCCGCAATCCGTGCCGTAGATGTGTATAGGCCGCGCATGATGCGCCGCGGGGCCGGGAGCCTATGCGCCGCGTTGGCACCCGGAATGGCCCGGCCTGACGCTGAGCCCGCGATACATGTATCGGATGAAATTGCGCTGATTCCGGCGGGCCAGAGGCGGTCTGTTCCCGCCAAACCCGCCAACGGGGCGGCACAATCAACCGCTCACCTGAGGAAGGGTGTCCAGGGGCACGGAGCGCCTGCGTGAGCTGGCCCTGTCGGTCTGTCACAGATGCCAGGGCCGAACAGGTCCGCTATACATACCTTTATCGGCATGTCCATACGTCACACGGCGTTCGCCGCCCCGCAACGGCGCCCCGGGTCCCTCGACAACGCTAACCTGCCTCTGGCCGGCGCAAGGCGGCACATCGCGGCGCAATCCGGCATATGTATCGGTCTTGCCATGCCTCCGGCGCATTTGTTCCCGGCTCCGGCAATATGCCGTCGATATGCCGAAACATGGCGGCGCACACGCAGAACATTCTCCGGCAGCCGGCGCATAATCGTGGCACATACCCCGGCAACATGCCGGTGCCAGAAAGCCGAAAGCGCGTAAGGCGCAAAAAACTCGAAACGGCGTCGTCGAAATGGACCCCGCGGCAGAGGTCCCGGAGGCGTCGAAACTGGAGAGTCAGAGATGGCCAGGCTTGGAGATTTCGAATACCCCGATATCGGCCTGCTCGAGAGCATCGAGCTGGGCAAGAAGATCTCACGGGAGTTCGCGGGGGAGGTGTCCCGGCACGGCCTGGCCCGCTCACTGGGCATGGCGGAGCGAGGAGGGGCCTTTGCGGCGCGCATAGGCGCTCTGCGGATGTGGGGCATCGTGAGCGGCCGGAGCCGCCTGCGGGTCACCAGGGACGGCCTCCGTGCGGTCAACCCGCTCTCGCCGCAGGAGGCGGATAGCGCACGCAGGACGCTTTCGGGGCACGTCAGCCTGTTCACCGGGATGGCCTCCCGCATGACCGCCGGCCCTTACGACCACGCGAGGCTGGCTGTGCTGGTGGAGGAGATCACAGGGGCGGACAGGCGGATGGTTGCGAGTAGGATCGTCGCCCTTGACCGCGTCTTCTCCGAGGTGCGGCCAAACTTGCTGAAAAATACGGCGTACAGGGATATTTCGAGTTCAGATCAGGCGCCTGTGCCGACGATGGAGTCGATCAACGAGTTCCCCGAAGAGCGACCTATATATAGCGGGGCGAGCACGATGGCGGCGGGGCTTGCGGGTTCGGCGATGGCTGACAGGCTGCCAGAGCCTGGGGCGGCAGTGACCGGCCGTCCAGGGCCCAGCGGGAGTGTGAGTGATGTTCCGCGTATCGAGATAATCCTGCCGGACGGCCGTCTTTCGCTGCCGGAGAGTGTGTCGAACGTCGACGCGGCGCTGACTGTGCTCTGGGCGCGGCGGCAGCTCCTGGCGGCGCTCGATGCGAGCAAGGGGAAGCCTTCGCCTCCGCCGCCGAGAGAGTATCCGGGGGCGCAAAGGCCACAGGGGCCGCAGGGCGCGGGCAGCCGGTGAAGCTGGCGTGTTGAACTGGGATTTGCTGCCCGGTGGCGACAGAGGACATGCGCCGCGACGGGCCGCAGTCCGCCTACGGTCAGCCGGGAGATTCTGAGTCAAGCTCAGAATGACAGATCCTCCCTCGTGCCCAGGAGGCGCCCGCCCGCCAGGGAGCGGCCGGCTGAGGGAGAATGATGCAAGCGATGCCAGTCAAGCCCACAATGACAGACAGATCGCCGTATCCTGTAGATACCTGGCAGGTATCCGGGCGGCATCCGAGTGCCGGGGCACGCTAACATTCCTCAATTATTCCTTGCTGTTCAGAGAAGTGCCTCGCGCTGTGCCGCATTCCGGGCGTCTCCAGGCATCCCCCAGCGCACATAAGTCGCTCCCGAAAGGAACGATCAGATGAATATTGGTGTTCTTTCGAGAGGCGCCGACCTGTACTCGACAAAGAGGCTGGTGCAGGCTTCAGAGGAGCGAGGCCATGAGGTGAGGGTGGTCGACTACCTCCGTTGCTATATGAACATCACGTCGCGTAATCCTGCCGTGCTGCTGGCTGGAGAGGCGCTTAAATTCGATGCCATCATTCCGCGTATCGCCGCGCAGCGTACGTTCTACGGGACCGCCGTTGTGCGCCAGTTCGAGATGATGGGCGTCTACTCGTCCAACGAGTCGCAGGCGATAACGCGCTCAAGGGACAAGCTGAGGTCGCTCCAGATCCTCTCCCGCACCAGCGTTAAGATGCCGATCACCGGGTTCGCTCACTCGACAAGGGACATTGACGGCCTGATCGAAACAGTTGGCGGCGCTCCGTTGATCATCAAGCTGCTTGAGGGCACGCAGGGTGTTGGCGTGATCCTGGCGGACTCCAAGTCGGCTGCGCGGTCGGTTCTCGGGGCGTTTCGTCAACTAACTCCCAACATCCTTGTCCAGGAGTTCATCAAGGAGGCGAAAGGGAGCGATATCAGATGCCTCGTCATTGGCAACAAGGTTGTGGCCTCAATGGAGCGCAGGGCGGCGCCGGGTGAGTTCAGGTCCAACCTGCACCAGGGCGGCACTGCTCATGAGACGACACTGTCCAGCCAGGAGCGGACGGCTGCCAGGGTTGCCGTTAAGTCCCTTGGACTGAACGTAGCCGGAGTGGACTTGCTCAGGTCTCAGCGAGGGCCGCTGGTGCTTGAGGTCAACTCGTCGCCGGGCCTGGAGGGGATTGAGAGCGCAACAGGCATCGATGTTGCGGGGTTGATTATTGAAGACCTGGAGAAGAAGGCGGGCAAGGGCGCAGACAGAGGGAGGGTAAAAGGGTAGTCAGCACACGTACCGTACGACCCGGGACCTCTATGGCGGCGGGCTGGCGAGAGTGGGTGAGGCTGCCAGATTTTTCACCCATCCAGATCAACGCCAAGCTGGACACCGGAGCGCGGACATCGGCGCTCCATGCCTTTCGCCTCAGGCGGTTTGAACGCGATGGAGTCCGGTGGGTCAGGTTCGAGTTGCACCCGCGGCAGCGAAACCGGAAAGACTCGGCGACTATCGAGGCCGTCGTTTTCGATGAACGCAAGGTGAGGAGTTCCAACGGGCGCGAGGAGTTGAGACCGGTAATCCGGACCCGCTGCCAGCTGGGAGGGCGCACCTGGCGGATTGAGATCACATTGACCCGCCGCGACAACATGAGCTTTCGCCTTCTGCTTGGCCGGACCGCCCTGAGGGAGAGAGTGACCGTCGATTCCGGACGTTCCTATCTGCTTGGCGGCGAAACGGGGCAGTGAGCGGACCTCCTGGCCCGATGGCGGCCAACCCCCGAACGGGACAAGCCTGAACGCGTCGGGTAGAAGCTACAGGAACGGCCGATTCGGCGTGTTCAGCCTGAATGCCGGACTGTAGCGCTAAATAACGCTAAGTAACTATCCCAAAACGCGTTGCGTTTTCTCTTGGAGTTGCAGATAGGGGAAGTTGATTGTGGTCTCCATCAAAAGGAGGCCGAATATGAGCAAGATAGCTGAGATGGACACGATCTGGGAGGTCCCGGACGAGTTGTGGGCTGAGATCAAACAGGTGTTGGACGAACTTGATCCTCCGAGGATGACCGGCAGGCCACGGGTGGACCAGAGGCGTGCGCTTGACGGCATCATCTACCGTCTGCGGTCCAGCTGCCAGTGGAACCACCTGCCGGAGAAGTTCGGAAGCGACTCCTCGGTGCACCGCACCTTTCAGAGGTGGCTTGAAAGCGGAGTGTTCGAGAGGGTGTGGGCGCTTCTTGTGGAAAAGTGTGACGAGCTTGGCGCGGTGCAGTGGGAATGGCAGGCCGCAGACGGTTCCATGGGCAAGGCGCGCTCGGGGGGGATCTCACCGGCCCGAACCCGACGGACAGGGTACCCGCAAAGTTCCCGGAACTTTGTGGGATCCCGGACAGGGGCAAGAGCGGGACGCGGGGCACCCGCGGCAGCGGGTCGAGCCTACTGGTTGACGGCGATGGCGGGCCGCTCGGCATAGTGGTGGCAGGGGCGAACGTGAATGACTTTAAGCTCCTGCGGGCGGTTCTGTCAGGACTCAGGGCACGACCCCTATTTTCAGCGAATACGCGACTCGAAACGCCAACCGATTGAACTCAACGACGGCACTCGGATGCGCGGAATCCAGGGCTGATTTGGCCTCGTGCCCTGAGTTCTGACAGAACCGCCAGATGAAGCCAGATGCAGGCGGATGCAGGTAACCCACCGGTGGCTACACGAGCCGGGCGGAGAAAAGGACGGCGCAGCATGGCAGGCGAAGAGAACCTTAAAGAGCGGATAGGGCGCGGCGAGACCACGATTGGCGTGCAGGTCCCGTGGAACGCCACGAAGAGCCAGATCGAGGACATCTGGGCGAGGGACGACAAATACAGCTACATAGCGGTCGACTCACAGCACAACCCGCTTGTCGAGTCGAAGCTGCAAGAGGTGTGCGTTGCCGCGCAGGAGCTGTCGATCCCCGTTCACTTCCGCATCAAGCACACGAACTACACGTTCCAGATCGGGAACTGGCTCGACCTCGGGCCAAGCGTTATCGAGGTTCCGCAGACAGAGACCGAGGCCACTGCGCGGGAGGCGGTTGACTTCTTCTACTACCGCCAGCCGGGGCGAGCGTTCGGGAAGCGAAGCTGGGGCGGAGCGGCAAGGGTTGGGGTTGGCGAGACGCCGGGACGAACCGAGTACGCGGCATGGTGGAACCGTTTCGGCGTGCTGATGCTACAGGTGGAGTCGATCCAGGCGATCACCAACATCCCGCGCCTCGTTAGAGAAGGTGTCGACTGCATCTCGTGGGGTCCGGCCGACCTCAGCTTCGACAGGGAGGCTAACCCGCGCCATCCGCTTGCGGTCTCGGATGATGACTGCGTCGAGTACGCGGTGCAGGTCTGCGCGGACGCCGGCGTGAGGCTGATGGTGCGCAACTACGACTGGAAGTTGCGCGAGAAGTACATCGATATGGGCGTGACGGTACTTCTCGAGTCGCCTAAGCCATAGTCCGGGTGCGTGGACAGGGACTCCGATATGCTGTGGGCGCGGTTGCCGAAGGCGCAAGCGGCGGGCCTGGCAGGATCGGGAAAAGCGGGCGCAAGCAGCGCCGCTGGCAAGATCGGCAAGAACGGGCGCTGCGAGCAGCGCCCCTACCAAAGGCCGGGCGCAAGCGGCGTCCCTGCCTGCAAATGAACTACAGCTGCCAGTTTCGCTTCGACAACAACCTTGACACAAGCCAATTCCAGCCAAACTGGCCAACCCGGTAAGCCCGGCAGCCGTAAAACCTCCTCACCCATGAGCGAGGTCATAGTCTCTATCGACCTCGAAACGACCGGCGTCGACCCGTCTTTGGACGCCATCATCGAGGTCGGCGCGGTCAAGTTCAGGGGTAATGAAGAGCTGGGCCGCTTCTCAAGCGTCGTCAACCCGCACCGCAGGCTCTCAGGGTTCATCACAGGGCTCACCGGCATCTCGCAGGAAGACGTTGACCATGGCGCTGACTGGGAGCGGGTCAGGCCCATGTTGTCCGAGTTCATCGGCAGCCACGCCATACTCGGCCACAACGTTGGTTTCGACGCCGCCTTCCTGCGCAACAACGGCGTCATACCGAAGGGCGGCGCTTACGACACGTCCGAGATGGCGCGTATCGCAATGCCGGAGGGGCCGCAGTACGGACTTGGCAAGCTCTCAGAGCAGTTCGAGCTTGTTCACGACAACCCGCACCGTGCGCTGTCAGACGCTCTGGCGACACGCGACCTGTTCCTGATCCTGCTCGACAGGTTCGAGTCGATGGACGCAGGTACGCTTGAGGCGCTGCGGCGGCTCGGCATGTCCAGCTCGTGGCCGATAGGCTCGCTTGCGGCGCAGATCCTCGAGTCGATGCCTGCTGCGCGCCGGAAGGCGGCGACAGGGCCCATGGGACTCGATATCAGGGAGCTTCACACCCGGCTGCGCTCCCGTAGCATCGGAGCGGCCGGCACGCAGACGGCTGCTTCCGGGGCTTCCGGCGCGAAAAGCGGCGACACGGCGCCTGATCTGACTGAGGCGGTCGCAGAAATATTCGCAGAAGGTGGAGCACTCTCGAGACTGCTGCCCGGCCACGAACCGCGCCAGCAGCAGGTCGAGATGGCACAGGCGGTCGCAGAAGCCATATCGCAGGGCACAAACCTGATCGTGGAGGCTGGAACGGGCGTCGGCAAGTCGCTCGCCTATCTAGTCCCCGCGTCGCTGCACGCAACGCGCAACCGCAGTCGCGTCATCGTCTCGACGAACACGATCAACCTGCAAGAGCAGCTGGTCAAGAAGGACCTCGGCATCGTTGCAGGCATCTTGCAGGAGCTTGACCCCGGCTCGAAGCCGCTCAAATGCGCGCCGCTGAAGGGCAGGGCGAACTATCTATGCTTCCGCCGCTGGTCGCACGCCGTTGTGTCTGCGCAGCCGGACGAGCGGGAGGCGAGCCTGCTGGGCAAGCTGCTGGTGTGGTTGCAGGAAACAAAGGACGGAGACCGGTCTGAGCTTGCGCTGGGGCGGGACGGCGGCCTTTTCAACCGCTTTTCGGCGCAGGGCGCGGCAGGATGTCCGCCGCAGGAAGGGCCGTGCTTCCTGAGGAGGGCGAGGTCCGAGGCTGCCACGTCCGATGTGGTTGTGATCAACCACGCCATGCTGATGTCCGATATCGCGATGGGTGGCGGGCTGCTGCCAGACCACGATGTCCTGATCATCGATGAGGCGCACCACCTGGAGGACGCCGCCACGCGTCACTTGGGAATCTCAGTGCGGCAGAGCCAGCTCTCGGCGGACCTTGCGAGCGCGCTCGGCGACAACGGCGCTGTCGCCTCGTACTCGAGGACGTTGCAGGCGGCGTCTGCCGGGACAGCGGCACTCGACCCTGTGCCACAGTTGATGGCGGAGACGATGGCCGCGACAGACCGCGCGTCTGGCCTTGCGGCAGAGTGCTTCTCCGCAATCGCAGCGTTCGCAGACTTCATCTCTCGCCACACGATGGGCAACGACGTGCGGCTGACGGACGCGGTGCGAGAGCTTGAGCAGTGGACGCCGGTTGCGGAGACGGGTCAGAACCTTGTCACCGCGCTCGCAGAGGTGGCGGTCGGGATGACGCGGCTGCTTGGGAGAAAAGACAACATCGACTCAGGGAATATCGATGAGCACGCCACGGTGCTTGACCTTTCTGCGGCGCTGGAGTCTGTGAGCGAGGCGCACGAGGGGCTCAGGCAGGCGCTGGTGGAGCCGGAGCAGGGCTTCGTGTACTGGCTGAGCGTGCTCGGCGGCGGCAGGTTCGTTGAGGTGCACGGCGCGCCGCTCGATGTTAGCCCGGTGCTGCGGGAGCGGCTGTTCGCAAGGGACGCCAGCGTGATCCTGACCGGGGCGACTCTCAGCTACGCCGGGAGCTTCGAGCGGATCACAGGGGCGATTGGCCTGGACGACGCAGGCGAGCTTGCGCTGGGCTCACCGTTCGACTACCGGCAGGCGGCGCTGGTCGCTGTGCCTGAGGATATGCCTGAGCCGGGCGGCGCCGGGTACGCGCAGGCTACTGCGGAGGCTATAGCGTCTGTTGCGAGGGGTGTGCGGGGCCGGACGCTGGCGCTGTTCACGTCCAACTCGGCGCTCGAAAACGCCAGGAGAGCGCTCGTCGAGTCGCTGGCGCCTCTCGGCATCAAGGTGATCGGCCAGGGCCATGACGGACCGCCTCACCGCATTATGCAAGCCCTTGCGGAGGAGACCGATATCGTTGCGCTCGGTGTTAGCAGCCTCTGGGAGGGCGCTGACATGCAGGGAGCGGGGCTGGACGCCCTGCTGATGGCGAGGTTGCCGTTTCCCGTGCCGTCTGACCCGGTTTTTTCTGCGCGGAGCGAGTTATTCGAGGATGGTTTCGGGGAGTATGCGGTGCCGGAGGCGGTCCTGCGCTTCAGGCAGGGCTTCGGCCGGCTTATCAGGTCGAAGACGGACCGCGGGATATTCGTGATTCTCGACCGGCGCATTCTGACGAAGGCGTACGGCAGGAGCTTTCAACGGGCGCTGCCGAAGTCGACGGTGCGCAGGACGATGATGGGCGAGCTTGAGTCGATGGCGCGCAGCTGGAAGCACGGGGAGGAAGTTTGAGCCGCGCATGCGGGAGGCGCGTGGTGCGTAATCTGTCATTCTGAGTCAAGCTCAGAATGAGAGGGCCTGCCGTCTACGGTCAGCCGAGGGATTCTGAGTCAAGCTCAGAATGACAGGCCCCGGAATTTGCGGCTGGCCGAAAGATTCTGAGTCGAGCTCAGAATGACAAACGGCCCGCCGTCTCTCTGCCTCGCCGGAAGAGGGTGATTTGGAACACTGGCCGAAGCAGGGGGTAGAGGCCTGATGGTTGCTGGCTCAGAGTTGTCCGGCCAGGGAGCGGCGAGTCTTTCCCATGTGGGAAACGAGCGAGCCGATACGCAGACGGGCGGCGCGCGGCGGTTAGTGCTGCGGACGAGCGCTCTTGACCTGGAGTCGACGCTTGATGGCGGGCAGGCGTTCCGCTGGTGGCGGGTTACTGGCAACCCATCTGGCATCCGTCCGCCTGCCGGCAAACTATCTGGCACAAGGGTTCCTGGCAACGCCCCACTCGCTAAAAACCTTACTGGCAGTGAGACAGTCGCCTACGACGGTGTCATCGGCTCGACCGCTGTGCGCATTACCGAACTGACTGCTGCCTCTGGTGATGTCGCAGAGATTGCCGTCGATGTGCGGTCGGCAGAGGCGCCCGGCGGGTTTGAAGACACCGTCGCGGACTACCTCGGCATACGCGCTGACCTGACAGCCCTGTACGCAAAGTTCACCGGCGATCCATGCATCGGGCCCGCGATCTCCGGCTTCCCCGGCCTGCGGCTGCTGCGGCAGGCGCCGTGGGAGTGCCTCGTCTCGTTCATCTGCTCTTCGACATCGAACATTCCGCGGATCAAGCAGAACGTCGGCGCCGTAGCGCGGGAGATTGGCGCGAGGGTCGGGCCCGGCGACGCCGATTTCGCGTTTCCGGCGCCGGAGGCGGTGGCTGTGGCGGGGGAGCGGTTCCTGCGAGACCTTGGACTGGGCTTCCGGGCGAAGTTCGTGGTCCCTGCCGCAGAGGCGGTTGCGAGCGGCGAGCTGGATCTCCTGGCGCTGCGTGAGGCGCCGTTTGAGGAGGCGCGTGCCGCGCTTGTGCGGCTGCACGGCGTCGGCGAGAAGATAGCGGACTGCGTGCTGGCGTTTTCGCTGGACAAGGCGGAGGCGTTCCCGGTGGACCGGCACATAAGGCGCGCGCTTGAGCGCTGGTACGGGTTGCCGGAGGGCACGAACAACGCGGCGGCGGCGGAGTTTGCCAGGGAGCGGTTCGGCCAGTTCGGCGCGGTGGCGCAGCAGTACATGTTTCACAGGGAGAGGCTGTCGCAGCGCGCGAAGTGGGGCGGCGCGCACGTTGCGCATGCATTGCCAGAAGACCGGGCGTGATGGCGCAGTGTCGTCTTCGCGACCGCGTGCCCTGAGCTTGTCGAATGGCGCGCGTCCGGTCCGTTTGTCATTCTGAGCTCGACTCAGAATCTCCCGGCTGGCCGTGTTCGAGCGGAAAGATCCCTCCGCGAAGGCCGGGACGACAAGTGGATTGACCACCATCTCCTCCTGTTCACCGGAGGAGCTGCAGGACCACCTGTTCGCAAGGTGAGGCGATCCGGAGGAAACGGTCTTAACGACCTCAGGGGACGGCGGCGCCGGCCGGCTGGTCACGAGTTCCCTGGCCCGCGCCTCCCGCGTGCCCGCCATTGGCCTCACGGCCCAGCAGGACAGGCAGTCTCCGGCGTACAAGGTCAAGCTCCTCCTCACGGGAGGAGACCCTGCCATCGAGGCGGGCGTTCTTCAGCTCAAGCAGCAGCTTGCCAAGCACAGGACCTGACGGCACGCCCTGCGCCTTCAGCTCATCGCCGGTGGTCTCGGCACGGATGTCCCTGTGCCGGCGCAGGAAAGCCTCGATGTGCTCGCGTTGCCGGGTTTTTGGGCCTGCGACCCGCTGAAACTCGATTACAGGGACCGGGATGCGGGCAAACAACTCGACGATCTCGCTTGGCAGCAGGTCAGGCGACTCCAGCAGCGACGCAACGTCTCTGAACGCGGCGGCTCCGCGGATTACGGCCTGCCAGTCCCGGTCCGGCTGGAGCCGGGCGATCACCGCCTCGGCCTCTTCCCCGGTGAGCGACGAGGTCAGGCACGCCACGTAGAGCAGTTCATCGATCTCGCCGGCAGACGTGCCGAAGTGCTCCATCGCCTTGAGTCCGCTCTCTGTCACACGCAGGGCAGGGGAGATGGCGCCGATGATGCCGAGCGCCTCGGCGCGGCGCAGGATGTCTGCCCGCTTTGGCTCCATGAGCAACTTCTTCAGCTCCGCAAGGAGTCGCGCCGAGCTCAACCGGTCGAGATACGGCAGGTCACGCTCGAGCGCCTCGGCAGTGTCGACGGCCATTGAGAAGCCGAGCCGCACTTCGTAGCGGACGGCCCTGAGAATGCGGGTTGGGTCGTCCTGGAAGCTGGCGTCGTGGAGGATACGCAGACGGCGGCGGGCGGCGTCCGAGAAGCCCCTGTGGGGGGCGAGCAGGTCGCCCCAGGCGCCGGGGAGGACAGAGACCGCCATCGCGTTGACTGAGAAGTCTCGCCGCTGGAGGTCGTCGTCCATGGTCGACGGGGTTATGTCTGGCAGCGCGGCGGGGCTCGAGTAGGTCTCCGTGCGGGCCGTTGCGACATCGACGCGGCCGTGCGGTGAGTCGATGATGGCGGTGCCGAACTGCGATACGGATGTGACCGTGCCGCCGATCTTTTCGGCGAGCGCGCGGGCGAATCGAGGACCGTTGCCGGTTACGACGATATCGGGGTCTTTGGGCTCACGGCCGAGCACGAGGTCTCGAACAGAGCCGCCGACGAGGTAGGCTTCGCTCGTGCCGGCGTCTCCGGAAGCGGCAAGTTCCCCTGCCGCGTGGAGCAACTCAACGATGTTCGCGGGGAGTTTCGATTCGAGAAGGCTCGCCAGCTTTGGCATGAGTCGCCTCTGCCTGCAGATAGGGACGCGTAGTAGCGGGCCGGCATGGCGCCGGTTGACGCTTTGTCCGATGGTAGCAGGGGACGCCCGGAATTCGTCACTCAGGGGCGGAGCGGGTTTGCGAATGAGAATGGCCAGTTGGCTCCAGTTGGCCGGAAGCCTGGTAGATTCTGAGTCGAGCTCAGAATGACAGTTCACGCAATCCTCTGCTCAGCCTGCGCCTTTGGCCCACAGGCGGGCGCTCCGGCTCAGAATGGCGGTCAAGTCTGTCACGCTGAACTCGATTAAGCGTCTCTCAGGAAACCGGTTAGCCGAGAGATTCTGAGTCGAGCTCAGAATGACAGGACGCTTGCGCCGGCAGAACTGCGGGGCCGCTCAGTTGTTACACTCCGGTTGACGTTAGGTTGACGCCGAGGCCGGCCAGGGCTGGACTGGCTGTGTCCGCCGGTTCCCGGCCTGTTAACGGCCGGCCGGACTGCAGGCGAGTACGTTTGACCCAGCGGGAACTTGCAGCGCGGGCAGCGCGGGAGGTTGAGATGCCAGTAGAGACGCCGATTAAGCTGGAGATATTCATCGACTACACCTGACCGTGGGTCCGTCAGGCCGGCATTTGGCTGGCCAGGGTGAAGGAAGAGCTTGGGGATGAGCTGGAGATCAGGTGGCGCAGCTTCGTGCTGGAGCAGGTGAACTCGAAAGAGGGGGAAGCCTGGAAGGCGTGGGAGCAGGGTCCTGACTACGTCTCCAGGGGACTCTGGGCGCTCAGGGGCGGCATTGCGGCACGCAAACAGGGCGAGTCCGCGCACGCCGCGTATATGGACAAGATACTTGAGTTGAAGCATGTAGACCGGGAGGACGTGCGCTCCCGGGAGTCGGTGATCGAAGCCGCCGGGAAGGCGGGAATCGATATCGAACGCTTTACCGTTGATATCGACAACCCGGAGACGCTGGCGGAGATCGGACGAGACCACGAGGACGCGGCGGCGCAGGGCGTTTTCGGCACGCCGACACTGATTTTCGAGGATGGCTCAGCCGCGTTCGTGAAGACGTATACGCCGCCTGAAGATGAGTCGATGAGCGCATTCGAGCACCTGATGGGTGTGACGCGCGGCAAGAAGTACTTTGGTGAGATAAAACGCCCTCAGCCGCCATGGCCGCGGGGCGCAACGGATTAGGCTCTTCCTGTCAGGCTTGAGTTGGGTTTAAGCCGGGTTTAAGCGGCGGACGATGGATTGATTCTGCGTGTCGCAGAAAACCGGTTGTTGACCTGTCATCCCGCTTGCGGGTCGCAGGGTCCTGACCGGGAGCGTGCGGAGGTCCGGGAAACTCTGAGTCGCCAGCCTGAGTTTGTCGAAGGGTGGTTCGTCTGTCACTCCGGACTCGATCCGGAGTCTCTCGGCCATCCGTGTTCGAACGGTAAGCCGAGAGATTCTGAGTCAAGCTCAGAATGACAGTCTCGAACTCAGAATGACAGACCCGAGTCCAGGATGACGGGCTGCCGGCTCCGTGCGATCTCTCACTGCCTGCCGTGCTGACCAGAGTCTGCGGCTGAAGCGGCTAAAAAAGGTTAACTTGGATTCGCTGGCGGCTGCGGCAACCGTTCGCCCGGTCACAATTTGCAGCGTAGAAAAACATGCCGGTAACAATTCCTGACGGTGACGAGCTTGCGGCGGCGCAGTCGAGGCTTGGCGTGCGGTTCAACGACCCGTCGCTCTTGCGCGTCGCGCTGACGCATCAGTCGTATCTCAACGAAAACC
Source organism: Chloroflexota bacterium (assembly GCA_027624075.1). GTDB lineage: Bacteria > Chloroflexota > Dehalococcoidia > Lucifugimonadales > Lucifugimonadaceae > JAJCYX01. The sequence continues at coordinate 8,228 of JAQBUH010000032.1, read as the reverse complement.
CGTCCGGAGGCGCGGAGTCGAACGAGCGGCTGGAGTTTCTTGGCGACAGTGCGCTCAACTACATCATCGGCAGGCACCTGTATGAGCGGCTGCCTGACCTGCCTGAGGGCGATCTGACGGTGCGCCGTGCGGAGGCGGTGCGCAGAGAGACGCTTGAGAAGGCGGCGCGCAGGCTGGGCATTGGCGATCTCCTCGTGCTTGGCATGGGGGAGCACGCTAGCGGAGGGGCCGGACGGTCATCGAATATGGCGAATGGGTTCGAGGCTCTGGTCGGCGCCGCGGTGCTTGACCAGGGGATCGAGATGACGATTGAGCTTGTGCTGAGGTGGCTTGAGCCGGAGCTTGAGGCGCTGATTGTGGCGGACACGCCGAAAGACCCGAAGTCCCGGCTGCAGGAGTTGTTGCAGTCCAGGGGCGATCCGCCGCCGGAGTACCGGGTCGTGAGTGTGGAAGGCCCGGACAACCAGCCCGAGTTTACGATTGAGGCGGTGATCGCAGGGGAGGCGCTTGGCCGGGGAGTCGCAGGCAGGAAGGTCGATGCGGAGCGAGAGGCGGCGACGCAGGCGGTTGCGGCGCTGGAGTAGAGGAAGCGGCTGGTTGGGCCGGCCGGACGAAGGCTCTCGTAGACTCCGATTTAACCCGGCGGCGCTCCGGCTAAAAAAGGGCGCGGCGAGCGGCGCCCCTACCAGAAGTTCGGGCGCGGCTGCCGAAGGCTGTCGTAGACTCCGATTTAACCCGGCGGCGCTCCGGTTAAAAAAGGGCGCGGCGAGCGGCGCCCCTACCAGGATTTAGTCCGGCGGTGGCTCTGTCAGGACTTAACCCGGCGGCGGCTCTGCCGGGACGGTGGGTCAAGCTGATCGAGACAATCCGTGTGGTTGCGCTGTTGTCTGAGGGAAAATTAAAGATGTTTGGGCGTTTGAGGCGGAAGCAGAAGACCGAAGAGAGCGTGCAGAAGACCGGCGCCGCATGGAAGCGCGCGCTCGGCGGCATCTTCCGCAGGAGCGGGATAGACGACGGCTTCTGGGAGGAGCTTGAGGAGGCGCTGATCGTCTCGGACGTCGGCGTCAAGACATCTCTTGAACTGGTCGCCGAACTGCGTGAACTGGTAGACAAGAACGGATGGAAAGAGCCGGGACAGGTGCGGCAGGCGCTGCACGACCGGATTGTCGAGACGTTCGCCAGCCTCGCCGAGGAAGACCCGCTGCCTGACAAAACGAAGACGGTCCTGCTGGTTGTCGGCGTGAACGGCGCAGGCAAGACCACCAGCATCGCCAAGATCGCTCAATCGGCAAAGAGCGAGGGCCGTAGCGTGCTGCTGGCGGCAGCCGACACATTCCGTGCCGGCGCGATAGAGCAGCTTAAGATCTGGGGTGACCGCGTCGGCGTGCCGGTGATTGCCCAGAGCGCGGGTGGCGACCCCGGCGCTGTGACTTTCGACGCCATATCTGCGGCAAAGGCGCGGGGCGCTGACCTGGTGATAGTCGACACAGCCGGCCGCCTTCACACCAAGCACAACCTGATGGAGGAGCTCAAGAAGGTGCGCGGGATTATCGACCGCGAGGGTGAGGGATTCCTGACGCGGGTGCTGCTGGTGATAGACGGCAACACGGGGCAGAACGGAATGGCGCAGGCGAAGGCGTTCACCGAGGCGGTCCACTGCGACGGCGTCATGCTGACCAAACTCGACAGCACGGCCAAAGGCGGCATCGCGCTGGCAATCGCAGGGGAGCTGGGGCTTCCGGTATGGTTCGCCGGGACGGGTGAGAAGGTAGGCGACCTTTCCGAGTTCGACCCCGCCGCGTTCGCTGACACCATCTTGCCCGAGTCCATCGCATCGTAGCCGCACGTAACTCTCATATGCCGCCGCTTACCGAGACGCCTCCCGACCTGGCGCACCGCTCTATCAGATGACCGATCTCCTACTCTGGCTCGTAACCGCGGAGCTGGTGGGTCTTGCAGCATTCCCACTCGTATTCCGCGCCTTTCCGCGGCTTTCGGACCGCGGCTGGGGCATTGCGGTCCCCGCCGGAATGCTGATCGTGAGCACGCTGGTGTGGCTCCTGAGCTACGCGGGGATACTGCCGAACAGCGCCTGGGCATGGTGGCTTGTGGTTATCCTGGTGGCCGCAGGCGGCGTATTTGCGGTGCGGCGTCACGTCCCTGAGCTTCGCCTGCTGCTGCGGGAGCGCTGGCCCGCGCTGGCTGTCTCGCAGGTTGTCTTCATCGTCTTCTTCCTGCTGTTCGCGCTGCTCAGGGCAAACGACCCGAGCATCACGAACACTGAGAAGCCGATGGAGATCATGATGCTCAACGCTGTTGTGAGCACTGACTCTGCGCCGCCTGCCGACCTGTGGCTTGCCGGCGAGACGGTCGCGTACTACTACGGCGGCTACTGGAACCTTGGCGGTATCGCTACTCTCAGCACGGTAAAGACGGCGTCCGGGTTTAATCTATCGCTTGCGTTGATCGCAGCCATGGCGGCGAGCGGCATCTTTTCGCTGGTATACAGCATGGCGGGCAGGGACGGCGCAGGCGTGCGCGCTGCGGCGCTCTCTGGCGTTGCGGCGGCGGCGCTGCTGCTGCTTATGGCGAGCCTTGCCGGTTGGTGGGAGCTTGCGGCGAACTCTGGCGCAGGCTCAGACGGTTTCTACAACTGGCTTGCCATCGACGGTCTGCAACGCAACCCTGACCCTGGGAGCTGGCGGCCAGAGCAGTTCTGGTGGTGGTTCAGGGCGTCACGCGTCATCAACACGTTCAACGAGAGCGGGACAGGGCTGGACTTCACGATCCAGGAGTTCCCTGCGTTCAGCCTCATACTGGGCGACCTGCACCCGCACGTTATCTCGATACCGTTTGTCATCGCCGGGCTGGCCGCGGCGTACAACCTGCTCATCTCGCCCGGCCGCTGGGGCTTCATGTGGATACGGCGCAACCCGTTCTCCGCAGTTGCGATCGGGCTGATCGTCGGCACATCCGGCTTCATCAACCAGGCCGACATCCTGCTGATGGCGGCGCTGTTCGGCGGTGTTGTCGCACTGAAGGCGTACGGCGAGAGTGGCAGGAGCCTGCTTGTGTCGACGCTTCGTGCCGCACCGCCGCTGGCGGTCATTGCGGGCGCAGGAGTCCTGGTCTTTGCGCCGTTCTACTTCGGCACGCTTGGCGGGCAGTTGCAGTCGCCGCCGGTTGCGCCGGCGGAGTTCGGAACGCGACCGGTGCATTTTCTGACGGTCTGGGGCGTCTTTCTGCTCGTGACCGCGCCGTTCCTGGCACATGTGAGTGGACCGATGGCGCGGCGGTACGCCGGGGCCGGAATGCGCGTGTTGGCCGTAAGGCTCAGGGAGGCTCAGCGGAGCGTGGACGATGAGGGCGAGACGCGCCGCGCCGCAACGCCGCAGTCGCCAGTCCTGCCAGTCCTGCCGGTCCTGCCAGTCCTGCCAGACGACCCGAGGCTTGCCGCTGACCGGAGCGTGCTGCGGCGGCTTGACCGGTGGGTCTGGGTCACGCCGCTGCTGTTGACCGTTGTGCCGTATGTTGGCTGGCTTGTAACGCACATCCGGTACAACGACCTTGCGCAGGGCAGTGACGTGATCACCAGGCTCGGCACGGCGCTGCCTCTCGGGCTGCTCTTCTCAGCACTCTTTTTCGTCGCTGTGCGGAAGGCGCACCTGGGCTCGACGCCCGCGTCTCTGTTCGGCCTGCTGCTTGTTACGCTATCGGTGTATATGCTCTTGGGCGCTGAGCTGTTCTTCGTGCATGACCTTTTCGGCAACCGCATGAACACGGTCTTCAAGTTCTACTACCAGGCCTGGATCATGCTTTCGGTTGTGGCCGGATACGGCGCGTTCTACTGGGCGCGGACGCACGGCGCACTCAGTGGTTGGCCTGTGATTGCCAGCAGAACCGCCGCCGTTGCGCTGGCCGTACTACTGGTCGGCCCTGCCTGGTATCCGGTGGCCGCCGCGTACAGCAAGACAAGTGATTACACCGGGCCGGTCACGCTGGACGGCTGGGCGTTCCTCGACCGGCTCGCCGTCGCGGACGGCAAGGCGATCGACTGGCTGCTGGCCGAGGCGGCGCCGGGTTCGAGGATCGTCGAGGCTGTCGGGGGAAGCTACACGGACCACGGCAGAATATCGGCCGCGACCGGTCTGCCGGCTGTGCTCGGGTGGGCCGGGCACGAGAGGCAGTGGCGAGGGTCGGACGAGCTGTTCAGCGGCAGGGAGGCCGACGTCCGCGTCATCTATGAGACCACAAATGAGGCGGAGGCCGGGCGCCTGCTGGACAAATACGAAGTGACATATGTGGTGATTGGAGCCCGGGAACGCGCTGGTTATCCGGCGCTTGAGGCGTCGAAATTCGGTAGCCTTGGCGCGAAGGTTTTTGAAAGTGACGGAATCTCCATCTACCAGGTCCGAGGGCATGCCAGTTGACATCAGACGCTCGACCGTCCCTAGCAGGCGGGCGGTGGGTCCGCGGGACGTGGACTCCTGCTGAAGAGGTCAGGCGTGCCGAGGCGGCGGCGGCGCTGGAGTCGAGCCCTCGCGGCATCCGTATCCCGTTCCGCTGGGAGGTTGCGGCGTATGTGACGCTGGTCGTCGTCGCATTGCTTCTGCGCACCTGGGGGCTTGGTGACCGCGCCGTCCACCATGACGAGTCATTGCACGGCTTCTTCGCGTGGGACCTGTACCAGGGCCGGCCGTACCTGCACAACCCCCTGACCCACGGTATGTTCCTCTTCCACGCCATCGCAGGGTCGTTTTTTCTCTTTGGAGACAGCGATTTCACCCTCAGGCTGCCGATGGCACTGTTCGGCGCAGGGCTTGTTGCCGCGCCGCTGTTGCTGAGGCCGAGGATGGGCCAGGTTGCCGCGCTCGTGGCAGCGGTCATGATCACGTTCTCGCCGACTCTGCTGTACTTCTCCCGGTTCGCCCGTAACGACATCTTCATGGCCGTCTTCACGCTGATGCTGATCGGCGCCATGTTCAGGTACATAGACGAGAAGCGAGACCGCTGGCTATACGTTGCGGCGGCGGCGATAGCGCTCGGGTTCACGGCGAAGGAGAACATGTACATCGTCGTGACGATAGTCGGCGCTTACCTGCTGTGGCGCACCGCGCCGGAGGTGTGGGACTGGTTGATGGGCCGGATGTCCATCAAGGAGTTCTCACCCGCGGCGGGTTTCCTGGTGCTGGTCGCCGGACTGTCGCTGCCGATGTTCGCCGCGGGCGTCAGCGTCATAGATAAGTCGCTCAACCTGAACCTGTCTGCAGACAACGGCACGCCCGGCCTTGCGACTGGAGAACCTGCTCCCGGGCTGTCGTTTGCCATTGCGGTCACGACGGTTGTGGTGTTCATGGCGGCCGGTTGGGCCATCGGCCTGATGTGGAAACCGAAGGCCTGGCTCATCTCGTGGGCGATCTTCGCGCTGATCTTCTCGCTGATGTTCACCAACTACTTCACCCACCCCGGCGGCATCGGCACCGGCGTGTGGCAGTCGCTCGGGTACTGGCTTGAGCAGCAGGAGGTCAACCGGGGGAACCAGCCCTGGTACTACTACTTCATGATCACCTCCGCATATGAGTTCCTGCCCTTTGTGCTGACCATCGGGACGGCCGCCTTCGTTGCGTACAGGACCGGATTGCTGGCGTGGGTGACCCTTCTCATAGCCGCAGGGTTCCTTTCTGCCGCCGGCTACGTGTCGATAGTGCAGGGCGAGGTCGAGGACAGCCTCGGCGTCGTCGGGCTGACCGCGCCGGGCGTCTTCATGCTTGCGGTGTTTGCGATGTATGCGAAGACCACCAGCTTCAAGCGGTTCCTGCTGTTCTGGTCGATCATCACCTTCGCCGCGTACACATTTGCAGGTGAGAAGATGCCGTGGCTGCTGACGCACATCACGCTGCCCTTCATCATCGTTGCCGCGACCTCTATCGGCGACATTGTGATGCACGTGCAATGGCGAGAGGCGCTGCGCCGCGGCAACTGGCTGCTGCTAATCGGCGTGCCGCTCTTCTTTGTGCTCGTGTGGCGGCTGATATTCATTGACGTCGATAGCGGCTTCACCGGCTTCTTCTCGCTCTTCCTGCTGCTGACCGTGCTCGGCCTGATGATCGTGGGCCAGCAATGGCTCGGCAGCCGGATCGGAAATTCCGCCGCGTGGGGCTCGGCGGCGCTGGCGATCGCCCTTGTGATGTTCGGGTTTTCATTCAGGGCGGGATGGATCGCGAGCTTCGTCAACAAGGACGTGCCGCGCGAGATCCTGGTCTACACGCAGAGTTCACAGGACATCCGTCAGGTGGCAGAAGAGATACGAGTTGCGGGCCAACTGAACGGAGAAGGCAACGCGATATCGCTCTCGATAGACACCGCGGACAGCTACGCGTGGCCGTGGCACTGGTACCTGCGCGGCTATACCGGAGCGCGGTTCACAGACCTTTCGGTTGATGGCGCGGCCGCTGAGCGCGGGGTTGATATTGCTGTGATCAACGCGCGCAATAACGCAAAGGTTCAGCCGGACTATGTGCTGGGATACTCGGAGCCAAGGCGAATTCAGCACAGGGCATGGTTCCCTGAGGACTACCGTAACCTGACACCGAAGGAGTTCTGGGACACGATCTGGGCGCGTGACAGGTGGCGCGGATCGGTCGATTTCTTCATTTACCGCAATATTTCGGGAGAGTTAGGTTCTGTAGACTCATACGTCTACTTCAACGACGATCTCCCGCTGAGTCCACTCAACTAACGTGACGTGCCGCTGACCGGCGATACCGGCAACACTGGCCGGCGCCAACCGGCGTTTCAGCGCACTCCCAGGAACATCCGCTTGATAGGCCAACGAGGGTTCTGGCTCGGGTTCGCAGGCAGCGCCGCGTTCCTGGCGGTGTTCATATTCCTGTTCGTTGACTTCGACACGATTGGCGACGTAATGCGCGACGCCAACTACGCCTACGTCGCGCCGTCACTCATCTTCTACTTTCTGGCTGTGCAGGCGCGGACGATGCGCTGGCGGTTTCTGCTCAGGCCGCTAATCGGCAAGACGCGCCACGCGCTTTACCCGGTCGTCGTGGTCGGATACATGGCGAACAACCTGATTCCCGTGCGGATAGGCGAGCTGCTGCGCTCCTACTACCTCTCGCTCAGGGAGCCGGTGAGCGCGGCGGGCGCGTTAGGGACCGTTGCGGTCGAGCGGGCGTCCGACGTGCTGGCTCTGCTGTTCTTCCTGGCCGTTGCGTGGGCGTTCCTGCCGGCGACGGGCGCGTTCGGGGATTTCGTTGACGAGGTGCCGGGCGGCACGCCTGTCCTGGCCGCGGTCGCGCTGCTGCCGTTCCTTGGCGTGCTTTCGGTGGTGGTTGTGATCACTCTGGCTTCGCGTGAGACGATCTTGCGCTTTGTTGCGAGGATACTGTCGCCGCTCCCTGCCGGGCTGCAGGCGACGGCGATGCGCCTGGCAGGGTCGCTGCTTGAAGGGCTGACGGTGGTCAACTCACCGAAGTCCCTGGCGGTCGTGTTCCTGTACTCGCTGCCGGTGTGGGCGTTCGAGGCGGCGATGTACTACCTGATAGCGATGGGGTTCGACCTGGGCTCACAGTTCGGGTCCGAGATGGAGCTGATCGCAGTGTTGCTAGTGTTCACTGCGGCGGCGAACCTGGCCGGCGTGCTGCCTTCGAGCGCAGGCAGCTGGGGCCCGTTCGACTTCTTTGGCGCAGCCGCCTTGATAGCGCTTGGCGTGCCGAACGGCGTTGCGACCGGGTTCGCGCTCACCGTGCACGTCTCTCTCTGGGTGCCGGTCACGGTGCTTGGCGCTGTGCTGCTGCTGGCAGACGGCTCGTCACTGCGGAAGCTGATGGACGGCCTCAAGCGAGACCGCGAAAAGGCCGCGAAACCCACCCCGGAGCCAATGTCTTGAGATCGCCCGCATGCCGCCACACCGTCGACGCAGACGCGGAAAAGCGTCGCTCAACCTGTAACGCGGAACTTGACTCAGCATCTCTCAGGAGTCCGGTCACCTATCATGCTGAACTTGATTCAGCATCTCTCAGGAAACCGGTTAGCCGGGAGATTCTGAGTCAAGCTCAGAATGACAAAATCAGCCCATCCTCCATCACACACACTCTCCTGACCGGCTGGGAGGAGGCCTCGAGGTAGCCTCAGAAAGTGTGTAAATAGGCAGGCGGTGTAGCCTTCCAGTTCGACTAAGAACAAGTGAAGGAGTACACCGCCCGTGGTTAAGG
>JAQBUH010000031.1 GCA_027624075.1 Chloroflexota bacterium | reverse complement strand
TCATGGCAGTTCTCTGGCGACTCAGGTACAAGCTCGGTCTCCGTGACGTAGCGGAACTTCTCCTCCAACGTGGCTTCGAGATCAGCTACGAAACCATCCGAGCCTGGGAGTATCAATTCGCACCGCTGGTAAGTAAGAGACTCCGCTCGAAGGGCCGAGGAAAGATTGGCCGCTCCTGGTACCTGGACGAGACATACGTGAAGGTCGGCGGTAGATGGTGCTATCTCTACAGGGCGATAGATCGAGATGGAAACCTTCTCGATTCGATGCTCAGCGAGAAGCGCGATAAGCATGCAGCAAGACGTTTCCTGAGACGATTGCTCGAGAGTGCCGAGCAGAAACCGCAGCGTGTGACGACAGATAAGCATCCTGCGTACACCAGGGCAATAAGCTGGATCATGGGCCGCAAAGTAACTCACCGACACAACCGGTATCTGAACAACCGGATCGAGCAGGACCATCGGCATATCAAGCAGCGTTACTATCCGATGCTGGGATTCAAACAGTTCGAATCGGCGAGTCGGTTCTGCACAGAATTCGACGAGTTACGAAACTATCTGAGGGTGAAAAACACGGGACGGGAGAAAGTATTGGCAGCAGACAGACGAAGGATCTTCAGCGGCAAATGGACGACTCTGCTGGCGGAGTTGGCTGCTTAACCGTGGCCTCGAGTCCCTGTTCGATTCGGCCGCAAATCAGCTCGTGCCCTGAGTTCTGACAGAACCCTCGCGCCCGTGTTGGCAATCTGGCGCCCGAGCCAGGGAAAGGAAAGAGCCGCCTACCGCTTCGACGGCCTTATGTCGAGCAGGCCGATCTCTTTGCGCACGCGGCCTCGCCACACGTCGCTGCGCAGCTCGTATGCGATGTCGACGAGACCTCGGCCGAGCGGTGCGTCACCGAGGCCAAAGCCGATGGCGTTCACCCTGCGGCCATCGTGTTCCAGCGTCATTCTCAGGTGCTTGCCGCCGGCGCCCATCGTCTTAACCTCAGACGGCATGACGCCCCGTGACATGAAGACCGGCTTCCTGTTCGCCACGCCGAACGGCTCCATGGCGGCTATGAACTCCCACATTGAGGCGCCCATCTCGGATAGCTGCGTCTCGGCGTCAATCTCGATCACCGGCTCAGGCTCGCGCCCCATCATCGACCATGCGGCGGACCGCTCCAGATCGGCCAGCACAGCTTCGAGATAGCCTGCCTCGACGGTGAAGCCTGCCGCCGCGGCGTGCCCTCCGAAGCGTACGAGCGACCCGGCGAGCGGTGTCAGGGCGGAGTGCAGATCGAACCCTGGGACGCTGCGCATCGAGGCCCTGGCCACGTCGTCTGTCACAGAGTAGGCCACGGCAGGGGAGCGGTAGTGGTCTGCGAGCCGGCCTGCGAGCGGTCCGAGGATTCCTGCGGGGAAGCCGTCACAGCGCACCGCAATCAGGTTGCGTTGCGCCGCGTCGCCGTTCAGCTGGATCTGGGCCTTGTCCCAGACAGCCGCGCTCAGCCGCTTTCGCTCGTTGTTCGCAGAGTCGAGCCGCGCCGCAAGTAGCGCCGCCTCGTCGTGACTGGTCGTCGTGAGTATGCGCAGGCTGGGCTCGGCGTCGCCAAGCCTTCCCGGTGCGTTGAGCCGCGGCCCAATGTAGAAGGAGATCAGCTCCGTGTCCGGCCGACCTGTGGCGGAGGGAGGCCGTGCGGCGTCAAGTAGCGCCCGCAGGCCCGGATGGCGGGTGCGGCCGAGCTCTTCCAGCCCGAAGCGTGTGATGAGCCGGTTTTCGCCGGTGAGCGGGCCGGAGTCGCCGATGGTGCCGAGTGCGGCCAGCGCCACCAGGTCGAATGGCGTGTCTTCACCGGCAAGTCCGAAAATAGCCTGCGCCAGCTTGAAGGCCACTCCAGCGCCTGTCAGCGGCGCCGCAACTGTGTCTGACTGCGGGTTGACGACTGCGATGGCGTCCGGAAGATTGCCGTCGAACAGGTGGTGGTCAGTGATGATGGTGTCGATTCCGGCGGCGCGGGCTGCCGCGACCTCATCGACGGCTGTTGAGCCTGTGTCGACGGTGACGATGAGCCTGACACCTGCCTCGGCAAACGCCTTTACCGCGCCGAAAGACAGGCCGTGGCCGTCTTCCTCCCGGTTTGGGATGAAGGGCATGGCAGTGCCGCCAAGCTCTTCGATGGTGCGCACGACTATGGCGGTCCCTGTGAGCCCGTCGACATCGAAGTCGCCGAAGACGCCGACGCGCTCCCCGCTTCGGATCGCCTGCAGCAGCCGGGTTGCCGCTATCTCCATGTCAGGCAGCAGGAAGGGGTTGGAGAAGCCTTCTGGCGATGGGTTCAGATAGGCGTGCGCGTGTGCTCGGGTCCTGATGTTGCGGTTGTAAAGGAGCCGGTTGATGAGCGGGCTATGGGCGAGGACCGGTGAGACGCCGCCGAGGTCCAGGTGGAAGCCATCTGGAGGGGGTGTCGCCAGCCGCCACTTCTTGCCGGATTGGCCAGTTTTGAGCCGGGCGGAGGTTGCCACGCCGGTCAGTTTACGGCTTCCCTGAACAACAGGGACGCATTATGCCCGCCGAAGCCAAGCGAGTTGCTCATGGCAGATGGCACGCGGCCGCGCAGCGGTGTGTGGGGAACGTAGTTGAGGTCGCAGTCAGGGTCCGGCTCTTCGAGGTTGATGGTTGGCGGGATGGCGGACTCGCTGATCGACATAACGGCGAACGCAGCTTCGATGCCGCCGGCCGCGCCGAGCAGGTGGCCGGTCATCGACTTCGTGGAGCTGATCGGCACCTTGTACGCGTGGTCGCCAAAGACCCGCTTCATGGCGATGGTCTCGAACTTGTCGTTGAGAGGAGTCGACGTGCCGTGTGCGTTGATGTAGGAGACGTCCTCAGGGTTCATCCCGGCCTGGTCAAGCGCGTGCTGCATCGCCCGCGCCGCGCCCTCGCCCTCGGGGTGCGGCTGGGTCACATGGTGGGCGTCGCTCGTTGCGCCGTATCCGGCCAGCTCTGCCACGATCGTTGCGCCTCGGGCTCTGGCGTGCTCCTCACTCTCGATCACAAGCACGCCTGCGCCCTCGCCGAGCACGAAGCCGTCGCGGCCCGCGTCGAACGGGCGTGAGGCGTGTGTCGGGTCGTCGTTACGGGTCGAAAGAGCCATGCATGAGTTAAATCCTGCGACGCCGATGGGACAGATAGCCGCCTCGGCGCCGCCTGCAATGGCCACGTCAATCCGGCCGCGGCGGATCATCTCAGCCGCCTCGCCAATGGAGTCTGCGCCGGTTGCGCATGCGGAGACGATGGAGAAGTTGGGGCCCTTGGCGCCGATCATCATCGAGACCTGCCCGGACGCCATGTCCGAGAGCATCATGGGGACGAGGAACGGGCTGATGCGGGAGGGGCCGCGCTGCTGAAGGATGGTGTGCTGGTCTGTGATGGTGATGATGCCGCCGACGCCGCTGCCAATGATGACGGCGACGCGGTCAGGGTCTTCGTTCTCCATCTTGATGCCGGCGTGGTCGAGCGCCTCCAGCGTGGATACGCATGCGAACTGCGTGAAGCGGTCGAGCCTGCGTGCCTCTTTCTTGCCGAGGAGGCCGGAGGGCTCGAAGCCTTTGACCTCTGCGGCGATGCGGCTGGTGAAGCCTTCTGCGTCAAACGAGGAGATGTAGTCGATGCCGGATTCGCCGTTGAGCAGTGCTTTCCAGGTGGATTTGCGGTCGAGACCGAGCGGTGTGACGAGTCCGATGCCGGTTACGACAACTCGTATGTCCATACTTAATGCTTCCTCAGGAAAATTTGGGGGAGGATGTGGCCGGTCAGACGGCGCGGCAGGTCATGTTGCCACGGTCAGTCACAGCCAATTATGTTGTGCTGGTCTGCCAGCCGGTTTCCCAGCCTGAGTCCGGGCCATTTATCTGGCTGCCTGACATGATGCGCCGTCAGATGCGCAATATGAGGCCTGTGTCGCAACTGCGCGTGTCTGGCGTTGTTTGGTTTTATTCGGTCCCTTGCGGGATGCGGCGAGTATACCAGCAGGCGACCTGTCAACTGGAAGGGGATGCAGAGCAGTGAAAGGGTGGCTTGGTGGGACTGGCCGAGATGGTAAGAGGTGTTTTTTAGAGCGCCCGCCGAACGCGGCGGCGTGAGCGCGTCTAGAATCGGTTGGGGGGAGAGCCGGGCCGGGTCTCATGGTGGGAATCCGGCGCCGATTTCACCAGACTGGCTCAGGCAGACCTGCTCGGACGGACTGGTCTGGGTCTGTCCTCGGTCAGCGGGCAATTGGCCTGCGACGCGTCCAGAGTGAGCGGGTCAGGACCGTCTCCGTGGCTCCGTGGCTCCGTGGCCCCGTCTGTCACAGGCGATTTACGTTCCGGCCTTCAACTACTTGAAAACAATAAATGAAGTTTCTGATTGAGACGCACGGCTGCAAGCTGAACACCGCTGACTCGCAGCAACTTGCGCGGGAGTTCGCCGCAAGCGGCTTCGAGATGGCCGCTCCAGACGCTGGGCCAAACGCTGGGCCGGACGTGTTCGTGCTGAACTCCTGCACGGTGACCAGCACAGCAGACCGCAAGGCCCGCCAGGCCGTGTACGCGGCAAGACGCAGGTTTCCCGCCGCGCTGATTGTCGCAACCGGCTGTTATCCCGAGCGGGACTTCGGCGCGATAGACGCGCTGGACGCGGTCGACCTCACGCTTAACAACAGGCGGAAGCCGGAGATTGTGCAGGCGGTTGCGGAGCGGCTCGGCGTTGCGTTCACACCGTGCGCAGACGGCGACTCAGCGTCTCTGGAGATGGCGCTGCTGGGCAGGACGCGTGCGTCGGTCAAGATCCAGGAGGGCTGCGACCAGGTCTGCGCATACTGCATCGTGCCCAGGGTGCGAGGACGCGAGCGGAGCATCCGGCCTGACGAAATCGTGGCGCAGGTGCGGCGTCTGGCGGCCGGGGGTTGCTCAGAGGTGGTGCTGACCGGCACGCAGCTCGGCACGTACGGCTTCGATATCGATGGGGTTGATCTGCCGGGGCTGTTGAGGCAGGTGGTGTCAGGGACAGATATGCCGAGGCTGCGCGTTTCGTCTCTACAACCGCTTGAGATCACGGACGGTCTGCTTGAGGTGTGGCAGGACGCCGGCGGCAGGCTGTGTCCCCATTTTCATATTCCGCTTCAGAGCGGGAGCGACGAGGTGCTTGGCCGGATGCGGCGCCGGTATACGGGTGAACAGTTCGCCCAGGCGGTGGAGCGGGTGCGGGCCGCCGCGCCGGGGTGCTCTGTGACCACGGACGTGATCTGCGGCTTCCCCGGTGAGTCGGCAGAGGACCACGCTTCGACGATGCGCCTGATCGAGGCTGTGCGCCTCGCGGACGCGCATGTGTTTCCCTATTCGAAGAGGCCGGGGACGAGCGCTGCGCACTTCGGGGAGCAGGTTGATGTTGCGGCGCGCGCAGAGAGGGCGGCTGAGGTGCGAGAGATGACTCAGCGGCACGCGCTGGAGTTCAGGCTGGCGAGCGTGGGACAGGTGAGGCCGGTGCTGTGGGAGGGCGCACGGGGCGGGAGCGGACTGACGGACAACTATCTCAGGGTGCGGGGCGAGGCCGGTGAGCCTCGACGGGCGGGCAAAGACGGTCAGGCCGGCGGCGCGAGGCTATCCGGTGAGTCTGGCGATTTGGCTGCGGGAGGCGAACGGCGGTTTGAGTTAGCAGTGGCAGGGAACGGGCGTCCGGGCAATGCGGGAGCTGGCTCTGGCGCCAGTCCGGCCAGTTCGGCCAGTCCGGGTAAGGGCATGATCGAGCATGTGAGGCTGGCAGGCGTCGGGGCAGACGGCGTGATGAGAGTGGTTGTGCCGGAGCGACCTGCTCCCTGGTGACTGCGTTCTTGCTCATGTCCCGGGTCCCAGCGAGTGCGAGAGACTCCCAAACCCTGGCTTACGGGGCCTTATTGGCCTTATGGGAAAAAGAACAAAAAGAAAGACCGCAGGTCAGGACAGCCTGCGGTCTTTTCGTCATCGGGTTTCCGGCTTAAGTGAGGAGACCAGAACCCCGGGTGCGAACGTTATGTCGGACTCGCCTCGTTTGGTCGCTGCCGCATACGGCAGGCCGTCGCGCGAAACGGATAGCCTGCGTGCCGGTTAGCTGAAGTTCACCGCTCTCAGTTCGAGACCGGAGCGCTTGCGCTGCAGGTAGCCGGCATTTTCGTGGTAACCATGTGCGAACACCATCAGCCAGCCTTCCTGCTCACACCGCGCAAGCATGTCCTTCTTCGCTGCCAGGGTGCGGTCCGGGTAGCGGTCGAAAGCCGTGATGTATGGCAAAGGCAGATGGTTGGGAGTTGGGATCAGGTTCGAGAGGTAGACGATCCGCTCTGATCCGGTGTTGATCAGGACGATCTGGTGACCCTCTGAGTAACCCTCTGTGACGACCGTCTTGACACCGGGGACGATCTCCGTGTCACCGTCGAGGAACTCGACCATCCCGCGCTCCTCGAGGACACGCAGGTGATCTACGCCGGGGCCGAGGTTCGGGATGGCGCGCTCGTCAGGGTTGAAGGCCTCGTCCCAGGCCTTGCGCTGCACCAGGTACTTCGCCTTGGGGAAGGTGGGGACGATGTTGCCCTCACGGTCCAGGCGGGTTGCGCCGCCGCAGTGGAAGAAGGCCAGGTGGGTGAGGATGACGAAGTCGATGTCCCTGGCCGTCACGCTCTGGGCGCGCAGGTTGCGGAGGAGCTTTGAAGACGAGTGGCCGTAGATGTCTCTGCAGACCTCAGGCTCTTTGTTGCCGATGCCTGCGTCGATCAGGATGTTGGCCTGGGGCGTCTTAACCAGCAGTGAGTTGAGACCGAGCCTTACGCGGTTCTTGCGGTCCGGCTTTGCCTGGCGCTCCCACAGGACCTTGGGAACCGGGCCGAAAACAGGACCGCCGTCGAGAAGAAATGAGCCGTCTGAGATGACGCGGACCGCGACGCTGCCAGTTGTCATTGTGTTGCCCCCAGGGAGAGTTAGTCCCCTGATCGATCAGCAAGCGGACACTTGCTGTGTGTCGACGTCCGGCGCCGTAGTTGCCGGGCGTTCAAGACGGAGAGGTCTGCGGCCGTGACGTTGTTAACGCTGCCTAACAAACCGCCGTTGTTGAGGACATTATTTTGGGCGGTGTACGCCGCACAAGGTACTTTTGTACCCTCTTTCGTCTTATTAACGGTCAATCGCCTACTCGTTGTTTAAGACTTGTTCAAAACACAGGCCAGAGTCTACGTTTGGGCGCAGTTGGAGCCTGTGTGCAGGCACTTACACGGCATTTGCACCCGGCCGGCGCCGTGCCCGGCAGGGTCCCGGAGCCGCTGGCGGGCGGCGCGGCGTGCTTTCAGGGCGCGCCGCCCACTCCCGGCTGCGCGGAGCGTCGTACAATTCCCGCCGCAAGCAAAGCGGCTGTGAGCAGCGGCCTGTACGCGGAACGCTCGTGTCAACATTTCCGCGCTGGCGCGTCCGGCATTTGCCTTAGCCCGCGCCACTGTTGGGGCGAGACCACTGGACCGAAACCACTGGGCCGAAACCACTGGGGCGAGACCGCTGGAGAAATAACGTCCTCTGACCACCTGGCATAGAAAACCTGACGGGAGTCTGTATGGAGATCAAGGTCACGCACGGAAACGTCGTCGAGCACCCGACGCCTGCGCTCGTTGTCAACCTGTTCAAAGGGGTGCGCAAGCCGGGCGGGGCAACCGGCGCCGTAGACCAGGCGCTCGGAGGGCTGATCTCGAGCCTGATCGAGTCCGGCGAGATAAGCGGGGATTCGGGAGAGATCACCGTTATCCACACTCGCGCCCTTCTTGCCAGTGGAGCCAGCGGCAAAGCGGCGGCATCGCCGGTGGCGGCCGAGCGAGTGCTGGTAGCCGGCCTCGGAAAGCAGGACGCATTTGACTATGACGCAATCCGCACTATCAGCGCCCAGGTTGCCCGCAAGCTCGGCGCCCTGAAGGTTAAGAGCGCCGCCACCATCGTCCACGGCGCGGGAATCGGCGGTCTCGACCCGGCGAGCTGCGCTGAGGCGATCTCCGAGGGGTCGCTGCTCGGTCTCTACCGGTTCGACAAGTACAAGTCGCAGGCCAGCCGGTCAGGTGACGACACCGACGGTGACGGTCCGGCGCAGGGACCGGACACACTGGAGTTGATTGAGCTCGACAGTGCCAAGGAGAAGGCGCTGGAGCGTGGCGTTGGCAGAGGTGTCCACTACGCCGCCGCAGCCATCATGGCGCGTGACCTTGTGAACGAGCCTCCGAACGTGCTCTCTCCCACGGCCCTTGCAGACGCGGCGGCGTCGATGGCAAAGGAGTCGAAGCTGGAGTGCAAGGTGATCGAAGAGGATGAGTGCCGCAAGCTCGGGATGGGCGCTTACCTTTCCGTAACGGCTGGCAGCTCGCAGCCCCCGAAGTTCATTCATCTCACATACAAGGGAGACGCCAGGAGGCCGGCGAACAACATCTGGCTGGTCGGCAAGGGGATCACGTTCGACTCGGGAGGGCTTTCGCTCAAGCCTGCGGCCAGCATGGTGACGATGAAGGGTGACATGGGTGGCGGCGCGGCGGTGATCGGCGCCATGAAGGCGATTGCCGCGCTGAAGCCAAAGATCAACGTGCACGCCGTGTGCGCCGCGACGGAGAACATGCCAGACGGGTCGGCTTCGAGGCCCGGCGATGTGGTCCAGGCGACGAACGGCAAGTACATCGAGATCGAGAATACGGACGCCGAAGGCAGGCTCACGCTGGCGGACGCCATCTGCTACGCAAACAATAACGGCGCGGCGCGGATAGTGGATGTGGCAACTCTCACGGGGGCCGTCTCGGTGGCGCTCGGCAGAGGCCACATCGGCGCTTTCAGCAACGACGATAAGCTCTACAGGGCGCTTGAGGACGCGGCTGCGAAGATGGGCGAGCCTGTCTGGAGGCTGCCGCTGGGGCAGGTCACGAAGCTGCAGAACAACTCGCTGATTGCGGACCTCAAGAACACGGGCGGCCGCAACGCAGGGTCCATCACGGCGGCGCAGTTCATCCGGGAGTTCGTTGGCGATACGCCGTGGGTTCACCTGGACATCGCGGCGTTCAACATGTCCGAAACGGTCTCTGGCGTCAACGTGAAGGGCGCGACGGGAGCGTCGAGCAGGCTGCTGGTCAGGCTGGTGGAGGACCTGGCCGGGTAGAATCTCTCTGCTTTGTATATTTGGGCGGACCCGGCCGCTGGCGCGGTGTCCCACCACGGACCGTCTTCGACTACAGGCAGGGGAAACCAGGGGCCTGGGGCCTGGGGCCTGGGACGAACTAAACAGTGCCGGCGGCATGTGACACAGCTGCCAGGTCCGCACGTAAAAGACCGTAGGAGACGAGACGCGTGAATTGCAACGCTTGAAAGGAAAAGGTCATGGCCGTTAGATCGTTTAAGCCCGTCCATGTCGGGGATGAGATCCTGGAGCGGTTCAGGCGCGTGCCGGTCGCCACCATCTGGAGCTGCGTCAACAAGCAGGCCGGAGTGAGTCTGCCGTATATGGAGGGTGTGCGCTCCTTCTCCCCCGGCAAACGGCTGGCAGGACGCGCCCGGACGCTGCGCTTTCTGCCGCCCAGGCCGGATATCGACTCCGAGACGAAGCGCGGTGAGGATTCTCCCGAGTACCGGGCAATGGCACGCTGCGGCCCTGGCGATGTGCTTGTGGCGGACATCATGGGCCGCCGGTATGCGGCGATTGGCGGAGATGTGAAGCTGCTTCAGATGAAGATGAACGGCGCCGAGGGGCTGGTGACGGACGGCGCGATCAGGGACCTCGAGGTGTTGGAGGAGGAGAACTACGGGCTGATCGTGTATGCGCAGGACCGCACTCCGTACGGCGGGCAGCCGTGGGCGGAGCCGGCCGAGGAGAACGGGGATATCCAGTGCGGCGGGGCGCTTGTGCGGCCGGGCGATGTGATCGTTGGCGATGGCGACGGCGTTGTGGTTGTGCCGTCATGGTTTGCGGCGGAGTGCATCGACTGGGTTGAGGAGCACGAGGGATCGGAGTCGTTCGTCAAACGGAAGATCCTGGAAGAAGGCGTGCGGCCGGGCAAGTACTACCCGCCGAGTGAGGAGACCAAGGCGGAGTACCGCAGGTCGATCGGGAAGCAGTAGCCCGCGTGCGGGACGTCCTTTGTCCAGCTCAGGCGGATAGCAGCCCGGTGGAGAGGAACAGGTGGACCGGTCGCGGCCTGCCAGATGGCGGCTTCGCGGGCTGGTGTTCGAGCCGGCGTTCGGGCGTTCGGCGGGATGAAAGACGCTCGCTCTGATACGCAGACTCGGGGAGCCGGGCAATCGCTCATTCACTCATCGCCTGATCAGGCGGCCATCTGCCCGCGCAGGCCCGGGTGCGCAGACGTCGCGCAGACAGGGAGTTTCGGACAGACAATTGACCGGAGAGCGGCGCGGTGGTAGCGTCGATACGTTGAGCGGTTGAACTGCGTCACGCGGCACATGCCGGCCGGCGCGTTACCGCGTCATCCAGGCGGGCGCCAGGCGGGTGACGGAGATGCCGTCGCTTGGTGGGAATGCCCCGGGCGGGCTCTATGGTGGGCGTAGTGTAGTGGTTAACACGTCAGGTTGTGGCCCTGAAGATCGTGGGTTCAATCCCCACCGTCCACCCCATCGCCGGTTCTTTGGCAGCTCTGTGGCAGCTCTGTGGTCCGCGGTCATGAGCGCCCGCGCGCTGACCCTGCCAGTCCCGCATGGCCAGTCCCGCACGCAGCGCGAGACGCGGGCGCTGTGCTGTCCGGCGGCTCTGTCAGCTAGACTGGGAGAGTTCTCCTGACCGTGCGCCCGTAGCTCAGTGGATAGAGCATCTGGCTTCGAACCAGAGGGCCGGGGGTTCGAATCCCTCCGGGCGTACCAATCTCAACTTTAACTGATCGCAGGGGCACGCCGCGAGGGGTGCCCTTCTCTGCTTTGGTCACAAACGGGACACAAGCCTGTTCACACTTAACTTGCCGCAAGCGTGGTGGCCCACTCATAGCAGAGTGTGGGAGTTAATCAGTCTCCGGGCGCATCGCCGTCCCCTGAATTCCCCCCTACCACTGTTCGGCATCCGCTCGCGCTCGCCGCATACGTCAGGGCACTGTGTGTGTCGGCGATAGCATGACGCGTCGCGCAGGTTGAAACCTGACAGCCCGCCTCGAATCGGGAGACGTTAAGGATCAGGGAAGGCATGCCAGGCTCTGGGCCTGCCCGAAGGAATGGCAGGTTTGCTATGAACGGCAAGAGCGCTGCCAGGTTGGCCTTGCAGAATCGGTGGTCCTGCAATAGATGCACCCACCGCCGAGGATTCGAGAAAAAGGCCGCTGATAAGGGTGGTGTGACAAACCGCCGCTGGCCACGGGCCGACTTTGGAGTCTCACATCGTGTGGATCGAGGATAACATCACCCTGTTTCGGCACGTTTAACGGGTGAAATATGGCTAACCCAGATCACGTCGAGGTTGTAATGCAGGGCGCAGACGCGATCTCATCGTGGCGGAAAAAGAACCCGGCCGGTGTGCTGAACCTGGCCGGCGCAGACCTGATTGCCGCAAACCTGACCGGCGCAAACCTGACCCGCGCAGACCTGACCGGCGCAGACCTGACCAGCGCAGACCTGAGCTTCGCAAACCTGACCAGCGCAGACCTAGACGGCGCAGATTTCCAGTCAACTCAGTTCGGCTATACAACGTTCGCTGACGTTGATCTCTCAGACGGAGTCAACCTGGAACGCTCGGAGGTGAACGGCCCGTCCACCGTCGGCACAGACACCATTCTCAAATCAGGCGGGAAAATACCAGATGAGTTCTTACGAAGTTGTGGTGTGGATCCCCTGATTCAGAGACTCCTCGTCGGGACTAATAGGACCAGGACAGACGCGTTTTATGAATGGATCGACCTGCCGATCAAGCTGGACACATGTTTCATCAGTTACTCAACGAAGGACAAACGGTTTGTTGACCGGCTGCGCGGGTTTTTGAACAAGAGCGGTGTTGACTACTGGTATGCGCCCGAACATGGAGAATCGGGAAGGAAGCTTACTGAACAGATCGACCGGCAGATCACATTGCGAGACCGAGTCGTTCTCGTGTGTAGCGCAGCCGCACTCAAAGAAAGTGATTGGGTGCAGTGGGAGATCGAAAAGACGATAGCAGAGGAGAAACGCCGTAATAAAACCATTCTGTTCCCGATCATGCTGGATGACGCGCTGCTGAACTGGGATCATCCTCGCGCCGTCCACATCCGGGAGATTCTCGCAGGTGACTTTCGGAAAGCCACACGCGGCAATGCATTTAACATGGCGGCAGACCGCCTCTTACGAGCGTTGTATGACAGGCAAGACCGTAGTCGTGACGCCGGGCGCCGTGCGGCTGGCTCTTGAGATCAGCCTGTTTGCGACGGTCACGGCATGGCTGGTCATCGGGGAAGGATACATACCCGCTGCGCTGCTGAGTGGCGGCGCGGCAGTTCACTACGCCTCATGGCCCGCGCGGGTCCGTTGGTTGCTGGCGCACTGAGGGCCGCCGCAATTGATAACGGTATTGGCGAAGCGGCGGTTTCAGACGGCGTGGGCCCCTACTCGCTCTCGACGTAAACGCTATCGCCGACCCTGACCCTGGCCGATACCGCGAGACCGACCTGGTCTCCGCGGAAGCCGGTCTTGACATCCCGCCCGTCGATCTGGATCGACCCGACAACCTGAGTGTGGTTCGTGGTGTGCCCGAACAGGTGAACATTGTCTCCAACATGCAAAGGCGCCTCCAGGGAAACCGTCGCGACGCCTATCTTCGTGTAGTAGTGGGTCACGTGGCCGACCAGCATCTCGACCGGCACGGTCCTGGCTCGCCCACTGCCAACGATCAGGTCATGGAGTGGCTGGTCCATCGCCTGCGTGATGTCTGTGATCGAGACGACCCCGACCAGCGTGCCTTCTTCCGAAACCCCGAGACGCTTGATGCGATGCTCACGGAGGAGGCTCACCGCCTCGAACACGTCTGCGTCAATCGACACGGTGATGATCGGCCTGCTGACGTGGTTTTCGACAACACACTCCGCGGGGTCGTGGTCTGAGGCGAGGCACTTAACGACGATATCGCGATCGGTGATCACCCCTTCACTGTGTCCCTCGCGTTCAAGAACTAACATTCCGACATCCTGGTCGTTCATCAGCTTTGCCGCTTCGGTCACAGTGACGTCGTCGGCCACCGCAACTGCGCCGAATACCATTGCGTCTCTTACTCGCATCGTAGCTTCGCTCCTCTATACCTGCGCCGGACCTGCGCCGGCTTGAGCCACTGTCACAGCGTATGTCAGCAGCGAGGGAGTCGCATGCGCGACGTGTGAAGCTTCCGTGGCGATTGGCGCCGCCGGACCGGCCCTGCCCGCGGCAATGTCAAGTCTGCGAGGGTGCGTGACTGCTCAAGGTGCCCATACGCCTACGTGTGCCAGAACTTCCCGGGCAGGCGAACGGCTCTCTGTCGCAGAGCAGTCCTGCCCGCCGGCCACCTGCGCCTCTTGCCACTCCCAGAGCACGCGCACTGCAACCCTCTCGCAATCCCTGCTCCTGCGCTTTTCCTGTGGCACGGCGGGATATTTGCAAGACCGGCAATCCGCGTCTGTGGCAGGGCCGGCGTCAGTTCCCGGGCCGGGCAGAGAATGCCAGCCATCTGGGACCGGTAGCCGGCGCAGAAGCGAAACATCTCAAGCTACTGGCCAAAGCGTGTGGCCCGTGAATCCGGCATGTAGAAGCGTTCAGAGGCCGCTGCGCCAGGCCGCTGCAAATTGAGAATAGCCATATGACAGCAAACAACAGTTACCGTCCTCAGACCAACTCAAGCCCACGCCCCGGCGTAATGAGCAGGGCAGACGAGTCTGTCTGGAGCGGCGCCAGAGCTCTGATCACGAGCGACGCAGAGAAGTCTTCCAGGGAGACGTTGATCGAGGCTCGCGGCTACCTTACGAGCATAGAGCGCGAGTACATGGACCTCTCCGCCGCGGCAGAGAAGGCCACAATCAGGGAGGCGGAGGCGGTCGAGCGCCGCGCCGCTGAGCTTCGAGCGCAGGCGTGGGCGATCGATAATGAGACCGAGACTCGCGTGAGCGTGCTGCGCAAGCAGGCGAAATTGGAGAATGACCTGGCGGACCGCATCCGCGACATTGCCGAGCGGAGTGCGCTTTCGGTGCTTGACCGGATCAAGGAAGCCTCTGACTCGATGATGGACTGGGCCGGTGTGATCGGCGACGATCTTTCAGGGATGCTGAGGCAGGAGGCCGCGGAGCAGGTCTCTCGCAAGGTTGCCGACATCCAGGCGGTGCACGAGGCGATGGAGGACGAGGCGAGGGCCGTTGAGCTTCTTGGGCTTGCCAATCGCTACAGGGACCGGGCGGCGTAGGGTTCACCTGGGCCGGTTTTCCGGCTCCCTGTCACGATATTCAGAGAGCGCTTCCAATTCAGGGAGCGCTCTTTTTTCATTAGCCCGTTGGCCTGCGGCAAGGCGTTTTGGCTATCTGTTGCTCCTGGAGAGCGGTCCTGGGCGAGACTTAAAGCGCGCCGGTGTGCTGATAGTCAATAGAATAGGGGCCGTTCGCCATGCCGGCCGGCTCTTCAGCAGGCATTGGCGCACGACAGCCGCACAAAACCACACCGCACCCGCACAAAGCACTCAGGCGCAATGGAAAAAATATTTGGAGTGATGGGCCATCCCATCGGCCACACCAGGTCTCCCGTCTTCCAGCAGGCCGCGCTGGATCACAGCGGCATCGACGTCACCTTCCAGACCTGGGACGTCGCGCCCGAAGACCTCGCCGCCAGGGTTGAGTCGTTTCGCGTCCCTGAGTTCATGGGATGCTGCGTCACGCTTCCGCACAAGCAAACGATCATGCCGCTGGTTGACCGGTTGGCGGACACCGCAGAGGCGGTCGGCGCGGTCAACTGGGTTCTGCCGGAGGATGGAAAGCTTGTCGGCCACAACACGGACGCGCCAGGCTTCCTGCGTGCGCTGAGAGAGAGCGCAGGCTTCGACCCGGCGGGCGCAAACGCGGTCGTCTTCGGTTCGGGCGGCGCGGCGCGTGCCATTGTCTACGCCTTGAAGACAGGCGGCGCCGCAACGGTCTCGATCGCCAATCGAACGGTCGAAAAGGCGCAGGCGCTTGCCAGGGAGATGACAGACGGCAAGTTCAGGCCGAACGCCATTGGGCTCGACCCCACGTCGCTCGCCGATGTCGTGCCTTACGCGAGCCTGCTTGTGAATACCACTTCGATGGGCATGGAGGGCGGTCCGGCGCCGGATGCGACTCCTGTGACTGCGGAGCTGATCTCAGCGGATGCGACATGCTACGACGCCGTTTATGCCCCGCCGATGACGCCGTTTCTGCTTGAGGCGGAGCGCGCGGGAGCGACCCCTGCGGGCGGCATTTCGATGCTCGTATACCAGGGAGTGGTCGGGTTCGAGCTTGCCACCGGCAAGAAGGCCCCGGTTGAGGTGATGTTCGCGGCGCTGGCGGCGGCGCGGTAGTCTCTCTGGTAAACAGGGCGACCGGTAAGATGGACTGTGCCTGGCCGGGCCCCTGGTAACGGTTGACGTGAGCTTCATGCGCAGGGTGAAATGGCGTTTAGGAGAAATGTAGGAGGGACGCTGTGGGCGTAGCTGCTGCAAGCTGTCGAAGACTCCAGAGGCACCCCTGCCGGGAGTCCGGGCGCAGCGAGCGGCGCCCCTACCAGAAGGTGATCGCTGGAAGCGGCGCCTCTGCCAGTTGACTGACGTCGGTTGACGACCCACCCTCTCACTCCCTGCATGGCGGGGCGGGAGGAGAAAAGCTCGCACGAGCGTGTAAGAGAGAGACATGACTGAGTTCAGATGGATGACCGCCGGCGAGTCGCACGGCCCTGGCCTCACCGTGGTCGTGGAGGGCGTCCCGTCAGGCCTCGAGATCGACGAGGCGTACATTGAGCGGCAGATGGCCCGGCGGCAGAAGGGCTACGGCTCAGGCGGCCGCATGAAGATCGAGAAGGACCGCGCAGAGCTGCGCGGCGGCGTCCGTCACGGCCTGACCCTCGGCGCGCCCATCGCCATGTGGATCGAGAACCGCGACTTCGCCAACTGGACGGACGCCATGTCGCCAAACCCGGTCGGCGACGGCGTGGACAAGAAGACGCACACCCGCATCGTCCCCGGCCACGCAGATTTCCCCGGCGCGCTCAAGTATTTGCACCACGACGTGCGCAACGTGCTGGAGCGGGCCAGCGCCCGTGAGACAGCGGCACGCGTCGCCGCCGCCTCGGTCGCACGGCGCATGCTGGAGGAGTTCGGCATCACAATCCACGCACGCGCTGTTTCTACAGGCACGGAGCGTTCGCCGGAGACCGACCCTGCGGCGGTCAACTGGGACGAAGTCGAGGCGTCCGAGGTGCGTGCCGCAGACGCAGACTCCGATCGCCGCTTCAGGGCTGCGATAGACGCCGCAAAGGCGGCTCGCACGACTGTCGGCGGGATCATGCAGGTTGTGGCGTTCGGCGCGCCTGTCGGGCTGGGCAGCCATGTTCACTGGGACCGCAAGCTGGATGCCCGGCTCGCCCAGGCCATGATGTCGATTAACGCCGTGAAAGGCGTTGAGATCGGTACCGGCTTTGCCAACACCACGCGCCCCGGCCGTGAGGTGCAGGACGTGATTGTGCCGGACCCGAGCGACCCGCGCCGCTTCAGGCAGGTGTCGAACCACGCAGGCGGAATCGAAGGCGGGATGTCCAACGGCAATCCAATCGTCGCTCACGTCGCCATAAAGCCGATCGCCACGATGACGTCGCCGCTGCCGTCTGTGGATATCAACACCGGCGAGGTGATCGAGGCGGCGTACAACAGGAGCGATATATGCCAGGTTGCGCGGGCGTGCCCGGTTGCAGAGGCCATGATGGCGCTTGTGCTGGCCTACGCCGTGCTGGAGAAGTTCGGCGGTGACAGCATGGCCGAGATGAAGCGCAACTACGCCGGCTACATCGCCTCCCACGACGAGTTTGGCGGGCAGGGCGGCCGGCGGCAGGGCGGGTGAGCGGCGGTTCAACAATGGCAAATAAGGCCAGGGGCAACATCTACCTGATCGGGTTCTCAGGCACCGGCAAGTCGAACAGCGGCAGGCAGGCGGCTGGAATGCTCGGCTGGGAGTTCTTCGAGATGGACGATGAGATAGAGGCTGCGGCCGGCAAGAGCATCCCGCAGATATTCGAGGAAGACGGCGAGGAGAGGTTCAGGGAGATCGAGACCGGTGTCCTGCGAAGGGCGGCCGCCCGTTCAGGTCTCGTTGTCTCAACCGGAGGCGGCGTGCCGACCCGCGAGGAGAACCGGAAACTCATGGCGGAGACTGGTGTTGTGATCCGCCTGACGGCAAGCCCTGAGACCATAAGCGACCGGCTGGCGGCGTCTGCCAGACGGCGTGGCAGGGCGCTGCGACCTCTGCTCGGAAGCGACGCGCCGGTTGAGCGGGTGCGGGCGCTGCTTGCTGAGAGGGAAGAGGCATATGCGACAGCAGACAGCCAGATAGACACAGACGGACTGCGTCACTTTGATGTGGCGAGTCTGATCGTGGACACATGGAGCCATCTGTCTCAAATGGCCGAGCACGCCGACCAGGCCGGACCGGCCAACACAGAGGGGCCGCGTGATGATGACTGACCAGAACCTGGCCGCCGTCGTCAGTACAACGCAGGGCGACTACCGCGTGATCACCGGCCGCGGCGTTATCGACGATATCGGCGCGGAGATGACCGCGGCCGGACTGTCTGGCCGGGCATTCCTGGTTGCAGACGTTTCGCTGTTTCCAACGGCGGTCCACCGCGCCCACGAGGCGCTCGAGCGCGGCGGCTTCGTCACAAACGTCATGACGCTTGAGCTCAGTGAGCGTGTCAAGAACCTGGAGACGGTCCAGCAGATATACGAGTGGCTGGCGCAGCACCGCGCAGAGCGCGTGGACACGATTGTGGCGATGGGCGGCGGCGTGGCCGGAGACCTCGTCGGGTTCACCGCCGCAACATGGCTTCGGGGCGTGCCTGTCGTGCAGGTCCCGACCTCGATGGCGGCGATGGTCGACGCGTCGATTGGCGGAAAGGTTGCCGTGAACCTGCTGGCGGGCAAGAACCTTGTCGGAGCGTTCTATCAGCCGAAGCTGGTGCTGCAGGACATCGACCACCTTGCCACTCTGCCGCAGCGTGAGCTGGCCGGCGGTTGGGCGGAGGCGATCAAGCACGGCCTCATCCTGGACGCTGATCTGCTTGACACGTTCGAGCGGCACGCGGATGAGCTGCAGAGCCTCAAGGGCGACCTGGTTGTGGAGACGATCAGGCGCAGCGTCCGGATCAAGGCCGAGGTCGTCTCGGCAGACGAGTTCGAGCGCGGCGACACGCGGGTCTTGCTCAACTACGGCCACACGGTCGGCCACGCCATCGAGGCGGTGAGCGGCTATGGCAAGTACCTGCATGGCGAGGCGGTTGCCATCGGCATGATGGCCGCGGCAGGTGTCGCCAGCAGGCTCGGCATGATGGGACAGGAGATGGCCGATCGCCAGAGAGCGGTGCTGAGGCAGTACGGCCTGCCTGTCACGGTGAGCGGTGTCACGGCGGAGCAGGTTATCGCGGCGACGAAGAGCGATAAGAAGTCACGCGGGGGCGTGATCAGGTGGGTGCTGCTTGAGGGGCCGGGCAAGGCGACGACGCGGCGTGATGTGCCGGATGATGTGGTGCGAGAGGCGGTGCAAGAGGTGATTGTTCCAGGGTGAGGGCGTCATGTGTGGCACGCGCCGGCCGGCTCATCCGCCCTTTGACTGCCTCTACCAGGAGCCTCACTCAGCATCTTTCTGGAATCAGGCCACCGAGAGGCTCTGAATCAAGTTCAGAGTGACAGATCCTCTCTCCTTGAAAACGTGGGAGAACATGGGAGTTAGAGGGTGGGCCGTTTCTGTCATGCTGAGCTTGACCCAGAATCTCCCGGCTAACCGGTTTCCTGAGAGATGCCGAACTCGATTCAGCATGACAGTAGCCTCCTGGACCCGCAATCGGTGCCCCGGACTCCCGCCGGGCACGGGATGACAAACTCCCTCCCGGCCCAGACCAGCGCCTGCGAACTTGTGACGGTCTTTCCCCGGCCCGCCGAGAAGCTCTACCTGCCGCCTGCGACTGCCGGCACTATCGATAGCTCATCGCCGTCGCCCACCGGTGTCTCGATACCTGACAGGTAGCGCACGTCCTCGCCGTTCAGGTAGATGTTCACAAAGTGGCGCAGTGCGCCGTTCTCATCGCAGAGCCGGGCCTTCATGCCGGGGTATTGCCCCTCAAGCGCCTCAACGACGCCCGCAATGTCCGTCGCCTCAGCCAAGACCTTGTCCTTCTGCCCGGTCAGACGCCGCAGTGGCGTTGGGATCTTCACCGTAACTGTCATCGTGTTCCCTGCGTCTTGTTCACCTGGCTCTCGCCCCCGGTCCGGAAAGATCCGGACATGGGTCGGTAGTCCAGGGCTTCGCCAACTCCGCCCAAACTCCGCCCGGCAACTGCGGACGGCGCTGGAATTAGATTACTTCCAGTCAATATTAGACGCGAAACCCTCGTGATGCGAAGCGGTGGCATCGCAGGGAGCCTACCATAGCTATGCCGCAGCTATGCCGTCAGGCGGCCAGCGCTTCGGCCCAGACCCCCGGTCAAGTGTTACATTCCACTCGTGCCCGTATGGACGGCGCAGCCAATGAACCCGGAGCAGAACAGCACCACAACATATGGAGAGCCTCAACCATGGCCGACGCAGTCTTCCTGGCGGGTGACAGGTACCACAAAGCGCCCGAGGCGTTCGCGGGCGTTGGACCTGTACTCGAGGCGGCGGGTCTCGAAGTCGACTTCACGGACGAGTTTGCGTCAATCGACACTGAAAAGCTCGCCGGAAAGAGGCTGCTCGTATTCCTCCGGGACGGCATGCAGTGGCCCAATGGACATGACGCGCCGCCTGAGCGGTGGATGCAGCCGCACCAGGAAGAGGCGATAGAGAAGTTCGTGCTCGGCGGCGGCGCGTTCCTGGCGCTCCATAACTCCGGCTGGAACTACCCGTGGCAGGGCGGCTACAGGCGGACGCTGGCCGGCTATTACCAGTTCCACCCACCGTTCCAGCCGTTCAATGTCTATATCGAGGACCCTGACCACCCGATCACGCAGGGCGTCTCCCACTACGAGATCGAGGACGAGCAGCACTTCATCTGGTTCGACTCGAAACGAGTGCACCTGCTTACCCGCAGCCAGGGCAATGACGGCCGGGAGTCGGCGTCCGGCTTCTGCCACGAGTACGGCGAAGGGCGGGTTGTGTACCTGGCGAACGGCCACAGGCAGACGGTGCTTGAACAGCCGCCGGTTCAGAGGCTGCTGGCAAACGCGGTCAAGTGGCTTTTACGGGCGTAGGACATGCCGCCAGCCCAACTACGGTAAAGACGGTTAATGAGAGGATGCTTCAGGTGAGCCTACAGATCAGGGACCAGCGGATCAGAAAAGTTGTCGGCCATGATGTCGAGATCGATAAGGTGGCGTCTGGCTTCGGGTTCACCGAGGGGCCGGTGTGGGACCCGCGCACCAGTTCGCTGATCTTCAGCGACATTCCAGGCAACATCATGCGCCGCTGGTCCGCCAAAGCCGGGATCCAGACCTTCCGGCAGCCGAGCGGCAAGGCCAACGGCAACACCTGGGACAGGGAGGGCCGGCTTGTCACCTGCGAGCACGCCAGCCGCGTCATCCGGACCGAGCGTGACGGCTCGATCACCGTGCTGGCCACGCACTATGATGGCAAGGAGCTGAACAGCCCCAACGACGTCGTCGTGAAGAGCGACGGCGCGATCTACTTCTCCGACCCGACGTACGGCCGCAACGAGGGCTACGGCTTCCCGCGTGAGGTGGAGATGGGGTTCAACGGCGTCTACAGGATATCCCCGGACGATTCTGAGGTGACGCTGCTGGCGTCTGACTTCGGGCAGCCGAACGGCCTGACGTTTTCGCTCGATGAGTCGAAGTTGTTCGTCAACGACACCGACCGCGGGCACATTCGTGTGTTCGACGTGAAGGCGGACGGGACCGTTTCTGGCGGCGATGTGTGGGCTGAGGTTACCGGCGAAGGCGTCGGAGCGCCGGACGGCATGAAGATCGATAGCGGCGGCAACCTGTACACGACAGGCCCGGGCGGCATTCACGTGTTCGCACAGGATGCGACCGATCTTGGGGTTATTGGCATGCCGGAAGGGCCTGCGAACTTCACGTGGGGCGGCGATGACCTGCGGACGCTGTTCGTCACCGCCAGGACATCGCTCTACAGCACTCGTGTGAAGGTCCCCGGCAGACGCCTGATCTGATTCAGTCTCGATGAGGAAAAGTCGATGATCTCACTGCACGTCTACATGAATGCGAAGCCGGGCAAAGAGGCCGAGCTTGAGGCCGGGATCAGGGATAGCTGGATAGCGGCGATGTCCAAGCAGCCGGGGTTCCTGCGTGCGGCGCTGCTGAAGCCGTTCTCAGACGAGGCGCTGGACGCGCTTGGGGCGCGCAAGCCGTCGCACACGTTCGAGGTGGTGTCGTTCTGGGAGTCGGAAGAGCTGCGGCTCGAGTGGGTTGCGAGGCCGGTCCACGACCGGGTCTTCATGCCTCTGTTAGAGCTGGTAGACAGCGTCGCGCCGACGCTGCAGACGGTGGAGCATGGGTGGGAGTTGTAGGCGAGGCCAGGGAAGACCGCGCACCGCTACCCGTCGCGGAGTGCCAGCTTGGGGGTTATTGTCATGCTGAGCTTGATTGGCTCTGTTGACATCATTCTCCGAATCCCCTCTCCATAGATCGGGAGATCGGGCGACCGGACGCCCGTCTGCGGGCGCGGGTTAGGGAGAAGGTGAAATCGTCCTCGAGTAGTCACCGCTCAGGTAGCTACGGCCGGTCTTGCGACCGACTACTCCGCTCTAACTCCCCTCTTGTCACACGTTCTCCCACGTTCTCCCACATTCTCCCACGTTCTCAAGGAGGGAGAGTTTGTCACTCTGAACTTGATTCAGAGTCTCTCGGTGGCCAGTTTTCTCAGAAATGCTGAATCAAGCTGGCGCTGGCGACATCATTCTCCCTCCCCTGGTTAGTAAAGAAGGGAGAGAGCTAGAGCGCGGGGCTTCCGGGATTTATCATCCCGGCGGCAGGGCGCCCGCTTGCGGGTCGAGGGATCTTGCCGTTCAAATACGGTTAGCCAAGAGATTCTGAGTCGATATCCTGAGCCGCGTCCTGAGCTAGTCGAAGGGCCTGCCGATGGGTGCGCGGCTGGGAGGCCAGTCATTCTGAGCTTGATTCAGCATCTCTCAGGAAACCGGCTAGGAGGTAGCCTCAGAAAGTGTGTAAATAGGCAGGCGGTGTAGCCTTCCAGTTCGACTAAGAACAAGTG
>JAQBUH010000057.1 GCA_027624075.1 Chloroflexota bacterium | reverse complement strand
GACGCGACACGCGGGCCAGCTGGTTTTCGTAGAGGTGAAGACGCGGAGGTCATCTTCGTTCGGCCTGCCAGAGGAGTCTCTGTCCGCGACAAAGGCCAGGCGTCTGATAGCGGCGGCGCAGAGCTACCTGGAGCAGGCAGGAGAGTCCGGCGCTGACTGGCGGATAGACTTGCTGGCAATAGAGATGGACAGGGCCGGCCACGTCGTCCGGTCAAACCTCATCGAGAACGCGGTGTCCGGTTAGGAGTTAGTCATGTCTATGCTCGAAGGTAAAGTGGCGGTGGTGACCGGCGCCAGTTCCGGCATTGGCCGGGCGACTGCGCTCGTCATGGCAAAACACGGCGCAAAGGTCGTGGTTGCGGCGAGGCGCGCGGCGGAGTGCGAGAGCCTGGTTGACGAGATCCGTGCCGCAGGCGGGGAGGCATCGTTCATCCGCGCCGATGTCACACAGGAGTCACAGGTCCGCGCGATGATAGATTTCGCGGTCTCCGCGTTCGGCCGGCTTGACTGCGCGGTAAACAACGCCGGCGGCGGCGTTCCATCTGACGCAGACTGGCCGGACGCCAATCCTGACTCATTCCTGAAGACGGCGGAACTGAACGTCACAAGCGTCTGGTACTGCATGAAGCACGAGATCGCGCAGATGCTAAAGCAAGGCGCCGGCTCGATTGTGAACACGTCGTCTATCGCCGGGCTTCGCAACACTCCCAGCGAGGCGTACACCTCCAGCAAGTACGCGGTGAACGGCCTCACCACCTCTGCGGCAGCTAAATACGGCACGCGCGGCATACGTGTGAACGCCGTCGCTCCAGGCATCATCGACGCCGGGGGATGGGAGCGCAGGTTCAAAGCGGACCCGGCGCTGATCGAGTCATGGAGCGGCGTGATACCGATCGGCCGGCCGGGGCGGCCCGAAGAGGTCGGCGAAGCCATCGCGTGGCTGGCCTCTGACGCGGCGTCCTATGTGACGGGGACCGTCCTGCCGGTTGACGGCGGCAACGTCATTACGATCAACGCCCCGTAGTCCGTGCCGCCTAAAAGATCGCGATCGGGTTGACTGGCGACCCCGTCGCGTTCGGTATCCTGAGCGGGTTTATCGAGATCGCGAACTCCCACCTGCCTCGACTCCTGCACTCCTCTGCCAGGTCGTCCAGCCAGGCGTTGTCCAGGATCCAGAGCCCCATTCCAACGATGCCTACCTGGTGAACGGGGTTCGTGAACTTCTGATAGCCGGTTGGCGCGACATCGTTCCCGGTGTCTGAGCCCATCACCGCTATCTCCCTCTCGTGCATGAACGGCAAGATCTCCGGCTTCGGCCCCGCAGACCCGCTGGACCACACGTCAACGCCGCCGGTCTTCTCCCTGTGGCCAAGTTGACCTGTCCGCATCAGCAGCACATCGCCCTTTTCGACCGTGACGCCACACTGTGTGACGGCTTTCTCGATATCGTCCATGCCGACGCCGTCCCCGCGCTCCACAAGCTCCGTGCCGCGCA
This sequence comes from Chloroflexota bacterium, assembly GCA_027624075.1. Classification (GTDB taxonomy): domain Bacteria; phylum Chloroflexota; class Dehalococcoidia; order Lucifugimonadales; family Lucifugimonadaceae; genus JAJCYX01. Next base: position 2,116 of record JAQBUH010000057.1, on the reverse strand, counting down.
GGTACGGAGCGTCAACAAGCACGCCTCTCGTCACGATTCCACCGTGCGCGGCCAGCACGTTGTTCCTCCTCGCACCCTGGTCAGTCGAGACATCGCTCATCGGGAAGCCGTTGTACATCTTCCCGTCCCAGAAGAAGTGGGCGAGTGAGTCGATGTGCGTGACGCTGTGGCCGTGGAAGACGAGGCCGAAGTAGTCGATCGCAACCTGCCGCTCGATTGGCTCGCCCTCCTTGTGATCGAAGCCGGTCCGGACCATGAAATAGTGAGGCGGGCGAGGCGTGTCAGGGGCGTGGTCATAGCTGATGTTGCGTGCGCAGCTGACCGTTGCGCCGTCCTCTACCAGCGCCATCGCCGAGCGCGTCTTCTCCGTGGAGAGATGGTTCAGCGTGCCTTTTTCGTCATCCGGCCCCCAGCGGCCCCAGTTGTTCAGGTCTTTGTTCAGCCAGCTGATCAGTTGATCTTCCGTTGGTCGTTGCGCGGGCATGAAGTTCTCCTCGTCAGGCTCGGCTGACGTGACGCCTGTTCTATTTCGGGTTCCAAAGCTGTCTCCTGACCTTGCGCCGGGTCGGGACGGGCGCATTCTACTAGCCCCAAACATGGACTGAGCCTCGCTGCCAGGCCCCTCCGGCCGGGCTTGCCATACAATTCCGGGCGTCACGGACATGCGGGTCACGGCAGAGCGTCTCCCAGAGCCGCGAACGGAGCCGCAAAGCCGCGTCGAGACCACGACTGGCAGCACGAACGGAGTCGAACTTGGCAGAGAGCGCGCAGCGTAACGAGTATCTGAAGGCCCAGGTTGAGGCTGTCCACCGCAACCTCCGGTTCCTGGAGGTGGTCGCCACTTCGCCAATCGGCCTGGTAACCGATCTCAAATCGCTCCGGGAGGCTGTGCCGGCGGAACTCGCGGGCGAAGAGCGTGACCGGCAGGCGTTTCTCGACGTCACAGGCCGCGGCAAGGACCCGCGCGGCGCCGGCCTTCTTGCCGGAGCCCTGGTCAAACAGACCATCGAACTGATTGGCGCACTTACCCCTGACGGTGAGGAGTCTCTGTCTGCCGGCTGGATTAGTCGCGCCACAAAGGTGCTTGACCGTGTCACGGACCGGCTCGGCAGGGACATCAGGCAGGCCATGACCGGGGGCTTTGACGGCATATACGTCATCGTCGACCCGGAACACACGAATGGCAGACCTGTAGTCGACGTGGCGAAAGCGGCGCTTTCTGGCGGGGCCTGCGCTATCCAGCTCCGTGACAAGTCCGGCCCGCGACGCGATGTTCTCGAGACAGCGCGCAGGCTGCAGGAGATGTGCTCGCAGGCCGGAGCGGTCTTCATCGTCAACGACTGGGTGGACATCGCGGCGCTGGCGGCGGCGGACGGCGTTCACCTCGGCCAGAAGGACATCCCGGTTGGCGCCGCTCGAAGCCTGCTCGCCGTTGGACAGATCGTCGGCACGTCGAACGCGCTCCAACAGGAGGCGCTCGACTCCGAATCTGAGGGCGCCGACTACATTGCCGTCGGCGCGATGTTTCCCACTGGCACAAAACAGGACACGAGGCCGGCGGGTGTTGCGACGCTGCGGCAGGTGAAGAGCTCAGTCGGCGTGCCGGTGATCGCAATTGGCGGGATCAAGGAAGACAACATCGGTCAGGTCGCGGACGCCGGCGCTGACGCCGCATGTGTCGCCACCGCGGTCACGATGGCCGCTGACCCGGAAGCTGCCACGCGCAGGTTAACGAGCCTGTTCAGAAAGGCGTGAGCCTGTGCCGGAGACCTGCTGAATATCGTATTGAACCCGCGCTTTCGGTCACAACAGGTGACACATTCCCTTCATCAGACCCTCAGTAGTGTCCTGGTTTTGGCCGGGTAGTCCTGACACGCCGGGCTACAATCTCAAACACCGGTGAAGAAAACTCGAGGTACGGCAGGCGCGTAAAATAAGACACTATCTGTTGGGTAGGTGTATGCTGCCCACCCGTTCGATAACTTTAATAACTGAATGGGACTGCCCTCTCGGAGCCGTGGTCAGGTCAGTGTGCGAACAGCACTAACAGGCTGCTGAAAAAGGTATCTTGACCTCTTTCATAAGGCGGTCTGGTGAGGGAATAGGCTACCTGGGT
>JAQBUH010000030.1 GCA_027624075.1 Chloroflexota bacterium | reverse complement strand
TGCGAAGAAACTGTTCGAAACCATGCGTCAACACCGCGACGAGGCGCGTCGCCGCTATCTGGCGCCGTTCAGTGAGAAGATCGAACGCCTTGGAAAGATTGTGTTCGGCCCGGACTTCTCGGTCGAACTGGATGAGGATCTGCGAATACGACGAGCCAACGTCACAGGAGTAAGCCTGCGCTTTGACCAGCACAGCACCGGTGAACGTGAACAACTGGGCATGATTGCCAGATTGGCGTGTGCTTCAATCGTTAGTGGTAACGGTGGCGTACCGCTTATTCTGGACGACGCCCTGGGATGGACTGATCCCGGAAGGTTGCAGACACTGGGAGCAGCCCTTACCGTCGGGTCCAAAGGTTGCCAGGTCATAGCGCTTACGTGCGTTCCTGGTCGATATCAGCATGTCGGCGCTGAGCGAGTTGTCACGATCACGAGATGATGCTATCGGTGTCTCGACTGAAGATTGCGGGCTGGCTGTCGTAGGAACTGCACCGACGGTTCAACTACGAAACGTCGCCATTCACATACGAGTGCAGCGTTCAATCATCTCGCGCTGCCATCCCCGCTCCTACGGCCCCGGTCAGCAGGACCGCGGCAATGACGTACATGACGACGTGCGTGGCGTTCCAGCCGTTGGTGGCCCATAGCACACTGGCCTGAATAGTAATGGGGGCAACACCAGCGAGCGCGTCGATCCTTATGCCTGACATGGCCTTACTCTCGTTGAATACAGAGGTCTGTTGGTCGCAGCCTATTACGCGTCCATCCGCCTGGTGCTGCAACCTCTCAACGAGCTTGCAGCATTGAAGTCTGCCGGTACTGCCTACGGTGTTCACGGTCACAGGTGTCAGAAACGGCCGTCACGGCTGAATTGTAAGCGGCGGAGCGAAACTGTACCGGTGAGGCGGCCGATGTGAGCCGCCCGTGGCGGTCCAAACGTGGGCCACTACCGTTTCTTCAGAGACGACATTGAGCGATCTGAGGAAAGGCCGGGATTCCACTTATAGAACCGGGTTTTCCAGCTAAGAGGATTCGAATCATTCCACCGCCGTGGAACTCTTGCGGTGACGCTCCGGAAGTTCAGTTGTGAGCACAAATCTGAACGGTTCATTTGTGTACACGCGTTCAGCATGACAGACTTGACCGCATTCTGAGCTTGACCGTTCGACAGGCCCTTGACCCGCAAGCGAGTGCCCCAGTTCAGAACCCGCCGGTGTGTTCACTAGACATACATACTTGAGTATACTGGCATTCTTGGATTATCCAGGTCGGAGCGGTTGGTTAGTCCAGGTGAAACACCTCTTCGAGTTCGATCATGTTCTGGTCTGCGAATGAGCCCTCCGGGATCTCGAAGTATGGCGCCATCAACTCCTGCCACTTCGCGTTGATCTCCTCGCCTGCCATGCCATCGAGCGCCTTCTGGAACGACTCCGCGACCTCGACGTAGCCGAACATCAGGCCGTCCGGGCGCATGAAGAGCGTGTAGTTGCCCCAGCCGTGGCGGCGCAGCGCGTCGAGCATCTCAGGCCACACCTTGCGGTGCCACTCGGTGTACTCAGGGATCACCTCGTGGCGGACCTTCATCTGGAACCCGACTCGTCTCATGTGTTGACTCCCGTTAGTGCGAGGATGCCGGACGCTTGACCGGCGATGTGTGAGCCAGTGCCGGGATTCCGGCGAAGTGTAGGGGATTGGCGTTGGCTAAAGTGAAACCGGGTTGATGTATTAGCGCCGGTCTCTCGAGAGATGCTGAATCGACCCTTCGACAGGCTCCGGACGGCAGTTCAGAATGACAGTACGGTACCTTTAGGCAGACCCTCGATGGCGCGTTTCACAGGCTCAGGTCAGCGATACTGAAATATCTGGCCGAGAAGCCGTTATCATCCGCTGTGGCCAATGAACAAGGCGCACCGGCAGGTTCACGTTCGCACGTTCGATAGAGGCAGTGAGGCATCCGGACCGGCCACCTCTCACCCAACGGAGAAAGAAAATGAAGAGTTTTGGACAGGTACTTGACCTGAGAGACGACCCTGAGACCATCGCAAAGTACGAGGAGTACCACCGCAACGTGTGGCCTGAGGTGATCGCGTCTCTGAAGGACATCGGCATCGAGCGGATGGAGATCTTCCGCGTCGGCAACCACCTCTTCATGTACTACACCGCCCCGGACGGCTTCGACCCCGCTCGTGACTTCCAGGGCTACACGGAGAGAGCGCCACGGGCGAAGGAGTGGAACGACCTCATGTCAACCTTCCAGCAGAAGGTGGCAGAGGCGGGGCCGGACGACTGGTGGACGCCGGGCAAGCTGGTCTTCGACTCAAACTGGTTTTAGCCGCCGGCACGTATACCCTGAGAAGATGCGCCTAACCCAAAAACATCCGTCGCACGGGACACCGGCCTCCCGATGAGACGCAACCTGATAACAGGCGGAGCGCTTGGGTGGGCGCTGCTCATCTTCATGCTGTCATCGCAGCCTGGGTCCACATTTGACGAAGCTGAGAACGCCCTGGACTCCATTCCGGCGATAGATTCCCTCGCTCACCTGTTCCTCTACTTCGTGCTGGCAGCGCTCGTTCACGCCGTGTTGCGCATGTATCTGCCGCGCCGCAAGAACCTGCTGATGGTTGATACCGTCATCTTTGCGCTTCTCTACGGTGTCTCAGACGAGTTCCATCAGTCGTTTGTGCCGGGCCGCTCTGTGAGCGGCACAGACCTGCTTGCGGACGTGCTTGGCGCGGTTCTGGCTGTTACTCTCTGGCTCGCATTTGACAGGATCAGGCGGCACAGGCGAGGAAGAGAGGACGCAGATGCCGGATCAAGCTGAATTTCCAGGCGCCAAACAGGTGCTGACACTGCTTGAAGAGGCGGTGCGGTTCGCAGAGACGCTGGCGATTTCGCCGACCGACCGCAAGCACAGGATGCTGATTGGCGACGAGCTGATACCGGCGCTGTTCGAGGCGCGGACGTATCTTGAGGTGGGTCATCTCAGGGCCCCTGAGATCAGGCTGGGCATCTCGAAGGCGTCGATCGTGGCGTCTGACCTTGCCGATGACGACCCCTCGTTCGGGCCACTGCACAGCAGGCTGCGGGTGCTGCTGGAAGAGGCCGGGCTGGCGTCTCGTGGCGATTGAGCCGGAGGACGCCGGTCGAGTTGAATCCCGGGTCGAGGTGCTGGCGGATGTGGTCCCCGGGTTCGAGAAGGCAGAGCCCCTGATCGAGTTGACGCGCACCGCGGCCGAGGCTGCGCTGGACGCCGAGCACACCGCGGGGCCAGACGCCGTGACGGTCCTGTTGAGCGATGACCGCCGCCTGCGTGACCTGAACCGGCAGTTCAATGGCGAGGACTCGGTCACGGATGTGCTGTCGTTTAACGATGCCGAGGGCTGGCGTGACGGCGTGCCTCCGGCCGGGATTGCAGACGAGCAGGCGTTCCTGGCTCCGGGTGAAGAGCCACGGCTTGGGGAGATCGTGGTGTCGCTCGAGCAGACTGCCAGGCAGGCGGCGGAGAGGTCCATTCCGTTCGAGCGGGAGCTTGCGATGCTGACCGTTCACGGCGTGCTGCACCTCCTCGGCTACGACCATGCAGACCCTGGCGAAGAGCAGGTTATGTTCGCCAAGACGGACGCCGTGCTGAAGCGGCTGTTCGGCGAGTAGCGCCAGCAGCCTGGGCCCCGGAGAAACAGCGGTCATCGCGGGCTTAAATAGTGCGAGCGCGAGGGAATGAGGAGAGTCTGTCATCCCGGCAGCGGGTGCTCGCTTGCGGGTCGAGGGACCTCACCACCGGCGCCAGTTCAGCGACCGGTCCTGACTCTTGCTGGCCCGCTAACAGAAAAACCGGCACGCGGCCCCAACTCGGGGTCCGGTTGTTGTATGGTCTGCATAGCGGCGGCCTAAGGAAAATGGTGACGTCTTTACGGACTGTTCCCTCCCTTGCCGGGCGCCGTCCTGAGCTCGTCGAACGGCCTGTCTGGGGCACCCGCTTACGGGAGAGGCTCAAGCTGTGGGTGGTTGTCCGTCATTCTGAGCTTGACTCAGAATCTCTCGTTGGCTGGTCTTCCGAGAGATGCTGAGTCAATACATTCGACTTCGCTCAGGACATGGGCTCAGCATGACAGAGCAGCTCTCGCTCCAGTTTTGTCCGGGTTGGCAGCATGGCACCCGCCACAGGGCGCCTGTGGGGGGCAGAATAGAGCAGGGTTAAGATCAACGCGTGAGGCAGAGTGATGTCAACAAGCAGGGCCTTCAGCCTGTACACCGTACGAGACCCCGTTCACGCACAGACGCTCCGGACTGGATAACATCTCTCTAATGGCACCAAGACAGGTCCTGTACAGAAAGTGGCGGCCGGCGCGTTTTTCAGACGTTGCAGGGCAGGAACACGTCACCGGCACGCTCCGCCGCGCCGTGCAGACCGGCCGCGTCGCCCACGCATACCTCTTCACCGGCCCGCGGGGCGTCGGCAAGACCTCTACCGCGCGCATCCTGGCCAAGGCCCTCAACGCAGGACTCGGCAAAGACGGCGAGCCGGTGACAGACAGCGACATCTCAAGGGCCATCGACGAGGGCAGCTATCTCGACATGATCGAGATAGACGCAGCCTCAAACCGCAGCATCAACGACATCCGCGGCCTGCGAGACGGCGCCCAGTTCCAGCCTGTCTCAGGAAGCTGGAAGGTATACATCATCGACGAGGTCCACATGCTGACCGAGCACGCCTTCAACGCGCTGCTCAAGACGCTTGAGGAGCCGCCGCCGCACGTTGTGATGATCCTTGCCACGACAGACGCCCACAAGGTCCCCGCGACCATCGTGAGCCGCTGCCAGCGCTTCGACTTCAAACGCCTCTCGAACGAGACTGTGATCGACAGGCTGGTGGAGATCTGCGGCGAAGAGGAGATCGATGCTGAGCCCGAGGTGCTAGCGCTGATAGCCCGCACCGCCTGGGGCAGCCTGCGGGACGCCGAAAACCTGCTGGAGCAGCTCGCGGTGTCTTACGGGTCAGGTGGAGATGAGATTACGCTCGCCAACGCCCGCGACCTGCTCGGCCTCGGCGACACGTCGTCTTCGGTAGACCTTGCGTCTTCGATCATCTCCGGCGACACAACTGCGGCGCTATCTGCGATCAACCGGGAGGCGGCGCGAGGGGCCGACCTGCGGGCGCTGCGCAACGGAACGGTCGATGCGATACGGACGGCGTTGCTTTCGAAGGCGGGTGTTGACGATGCGGCGGGCCAGCCGGAAGAGGTGCGAGAGGCGATGTCCGCGGCGGCGAAACGGGCGAGCATGGAGAAGCTGCTGCACGCTCTGTCTGCTCTCGGAAAGGCGCAGATCAAGGGCGACTCGTCCCCTCTCGAACTCGAACTTGCGGCGCTGAATGCGATCAACATGCCTGCGCCTGCCATCGTGACGGCAGCGCCCGCCGCCGCAGAGCGTCAGGCCGCCGCTGGCGGCTATCCCGCGGGACAGGCGTCTACGCCGGGAGGGTCCGGCCAGCCGGCAAATCAGCCTGAGCGACGCCAGAACCTGTCCCCTGACGAGGAGACGTGGCGCAAGGTGTGGGATGGGCTGCGCAGGACGAAGTTCCGCCGCTGGTACCTGGGTCCTGTGCTGAGCAATGTGTTTCCGCCGAACCCTGCAGACGGCAAGATAACGCTCCGCTTCAAGAGCAGGTCGAACAGGGACCGGTTCATGGAGGAGATGGAGGACCCGCGTGCGAAGAGCGCGCTGCGGACGGCGATCGACCGCGAGTACGGGCCGGGCCTTGCGCTGAACACGGTTTCGCCGCATGAAGAGGAAGAGGCGGCCAGGAAGGCGGCTCCGGCCGCGGCAGAGAGTCCGCTGGTGCGAGCCGCTATGGCGATGGGCGCCCAGGTCGTGACGGAGGAAGAGGCGCAGCCGGATAGCGAGTGACGGCGGTGGCCGGCATTGCCGGGGGATGCGCAGACCGGTCTCGGCCTATCCGACCAGGGTCAGCTGGCCGGGCTCTGAGGAGCCTTCCTGCAGGTCCACAACACGCATTGGCCGGGCTTTCCGGCGGCCCTGCGCAGAGCACGCGTTCCTGAAATAGGAAACCGTCTGCGGGTGACAGGTCAGCATCAGCACCTGGAAGCGGGAAGACAGCTCTGCGATCACATTCGCCGCCGCCTGCGCGCGCTCGGGGTCGAAGTTCACCAGCACATCGTCCATGATCACCGGCATCGGCTCTGCGTTGCGTGAGTACTCCTCGATCAGTGCGAACCGCATCGACAGGTAAAGCTGCTCCGCCGTGCCGCGTGACAGTCCTGAGACGCCCTTGCTCGTGCCGTCCGACTCATACACGACCAGGTCTTGCTCGCCGACAACCGCCTCGACGCGCGTGTAGCGGCCAAGCGTCAGCTTCTCGAAATACTTGCCAGCAGACTGGATAAGCGAGGGCTGACGCTCCCGCTGGAACTTCTCCCGGGTCGTCTCAAGCAGGTGGCCTGCGATCCGCAGCACTGCCCAGCGGTTGGCGTCCGTGTTGAGGCGGTCCTCAAGCACGTTGATCCTGGCACGCAGCTCCGTCACCTTTGATGACGCCTCAAGCTGCTGTCGCTGCCGCTCAAGGTCGCCACGCCCACGCTGCATCTCGCCAAGCTCCCGCTCGATCTCCCGCACCTCGTCGTCGATGCGCCCCAGCCTGGCCTTGAGCTCGCCCAGCGAACTCGCCTGAAGCCGTTCGCGGTGCTCCGCGCCCTCGTCGTTGTCCAACAAGGGGTGAACCTCGATCAGGTCGGCGATCTTCGCCTCCGCCGCCCAGCGCTGCTCCATCTGGCGAGCGATCTCACGGAACTCCTGCTCATCTTCCGTCCCGGCGTAGCGCGTGAGACCGTGGATCTGCCCCTCGACCTGGCTGATGCGCCGCTCAAGCAGGTCCCGCTGCGTGATCCAGTTCTTAAGCTCGGCCATCAGTGACTCTCTGCGCTGCACCGCCAGCTCGTGCGTGCGGAACCGGTCTGCCAGCGCGCTCAGCGCCGGCCCGGCCTGCATGTGCTCAGCAGGCGGCATCTCCGCAAGCGCCAGCAACTCTGCGAGACGGGACTCGATGTCTTCGATGGTCCCCGTCATCTGGCCAACTCGCTCCCGGTAGCTGGCAAGGATGCGGAGCTGGCTCTTGAGAGACCTCAGCCGCTCCATCACGGAGTTCGCCTGGCCCGGCTTGAGGTCGTCCCGCAGGCCGGCGGCCTTCAGCACCTCCTGCCAGCGGGCATACGTGGTTGCGTAGTTGTTGTAAGCCAGGGTGCGGTTGTCAGACACCTCTTGCAGGCGCGCCTCCGTCTTTACCAGCCGTCCCTGCGCCTCCGTGGTCGCCGCCGCCCTGGTCTCGAAGAGGACACGGCGGTGGACGGCGCGATCGATGGCAGCCGCCTGCTCCTCGATGTCGCGTATCGAGGGGTCCTTCCGCATGCCGAACTCGGCCGCAATCGCGCCGATCTCTTTGTCCAGGTCTTCCAGCCGGGCTGAGAGGTCATCACGCTGCTGGGTCAGGATGGTGCGCGCCTCTTCGATCATCGGCCTCGTAATCTTGATTGCGAAGCCCTGGCCGCTCGTGCGGGCGCGGATCATCATTACGATTCCCGCCGCGAGACCGCCGAGTCCGGGGATGGCGGGTGCAAGCTCCTTGTCCCAGACGGCGAATGCGATGACCGATATCGACAGCAGGATGAGTGTGACGGCGATCCAGATGGAGCCCAGGAAGCCGCCGATGTTCGTGGTGTCCGCCTCACCCAGCGAACTGGCGAGCTTCAACTCGGCGTCGTGCAGCTCGCCCTTCGCGCCGTACCTCTCTGCAAGCGCGCCGCGCAGCCTGCCGAGCCGCTCCTGCCGTTTGTCGAGCTCGTCCGAGGTCTGCTCAGGCACGCCCTCGACAGAGTCCCGCGTTGCGCTGGCGCGTGAGACCTCTTCGGATATGGCGTCGCGGTTGTCCGTGCGGCGAAGGACCTCAGATTCGGCCTCCTGGTAAGCGGCCTGCGTCTCAGTTAGCTGTGCGCCTGCGGCTTCGAGGTCTGCGAGGAGGTCGACCGGCGCGTCGAAGCTGGCTATCGCCTCCTCGTCCCAGCCTGTTCCGAGCAGTTCGAGGTCGCGCTGGAACTTATCCTCTTCGATGCGCTGTGAGGTCTGCACGCCGGGCAGGTCCTCAACGGCCTTGCGGTAGTGCTCGGTCTCTGCGACAAGGCGCCGGATATCGGTGGCCCGGTCCTCGAACGCCTCGACCACAGCGACCTTTTCGATCTCTTCCGTGCGTTCGTCCTGCCTGGCGTCACCGCGGCGCATCTGGTCGTGGAGGGTGTCGAGCTGAACGATGAAGCCGTCAAGCTGGCGCTCTGCGTTGCCAGGGAAGTCGGCTAACTGCGGCAGCTGAGATAGCTGCTCACGGAGCCCGTTCGTCCGCTCCCAGTGGGGACGCAGGCTGATTGTGAGGCTCTGCTGCTCTCTCTGGGTGCGCGCCTCCTCCAGCTGGTCCTGCTGCGATGCGATGCGCTCCTCGGTCTCTGCGAGGCGTGCGGCGACGTCTGCGTAAATGGCGTGGTCCCTGCGCGCCTCTTCCAGTTCAGCCCTGGCTTCGTGGAGCTCCTTTTCCGCCTTGCGGATTGACCCTGACTTGGGGCCGCGGAGGGCGCGGGTATCACGGTCGATCTGCATCATGGCGTCCGGCAGGCTGACCCGCGATAGTCCGAGCCCGACCGAGTAAATTCGGTCCCTGATCTCCGGGGAGTTGAGGGTCGATAGCTCCTGCAGCTCGCTCAGGCTGATGCTGAAGAGGTTCTGGTAGAGGTCGGGGCCGATGCGGTCCAACAGCCGTTCGAGCAGTTCGGGGCCGCCGTTCGCGTCGCCGCTTACGATGACTGATCCGCCGTTGCGGCCCTGCTCCCTGCGGACGGTGTACGCCGCCCCGGCGCCACTTGAGCCAGCCGAGCCGGTCACGATGTCGAGCGCGCCGGAGGCCACGCCGCCGTTTACTGGCGGGTAGTCATAGAAGTCGTACTGCCTGCTGCGTCTGTCCAGGTAGCCGAAGAGGGTCGAGCGGATGAAGGCGCGCAGCGCGGACTTGCCGGCCTCGTTCGGGCCGTGCACCACCGTCAGCGCATCGTCAACAGGGTCGATGACACGGCTGTTGAAGTGCCCAAAGTTTTCGATATGGAGCCGCGTAATGCGCAACTGGCCGTCTACTCCTCTGGCTCCAGCAGCTCCGCAAGCTGCCAGCGGGCTTCAGCCGCCCAATTCCGGATCTGCTCGTCCGAAGGGGCAGGCAAGCCGCTCTTGCGGCCTGTGAACACCTCGCCGACCACTGCGGCCAGCTCCCTGACGCCTTCACCGTCCTGCAAGACCTCCGCCGAATGCCGTAACGCGGCGCCGAGGAAGTCGTCCGCCTCGCCGCGGGCATCGAGGTCGATCTCCGGCCTCGTTCTATCGTAGATGCGCTCGACCCAGACCCAGGGCGACTCTGAGGCCGTCGCCCGGAGTTCGACAAGCAGGTCTTCGACCGCGCCCTGCCGGACGAGCTCAGCGTGCATTGCGCCCCGGCCTGACAGTGTGAGGCTGCAGATTACATCTCGCCCTTCTGCCTTGACTGCGAGATCGTCCAGTTTCTGCTGGATAGCGGCCTCCAGCCGGTCGATTGAGCCGATCTCTGTGATATCAACCGTCGCAGGCTCCCAGCGCACGACATCGAGCGGGTGGAAGCGGGTGCTCGCGGCGCCTTCTTCGCTCACATCAACCACCAGGCAGCCGCGCGGGCCGCTCTCGTTCGGGTGGCGACCCTGGATGTTACCGGGATAGACCACGGCGGGGTTCTGGCGGCGCAGCGTCTGGCGGGTGTGGACATGGCCCAGCGCCCAGTAGTCGAGAGCCGTCAGCTTGAGATCGTCGAGCGTGCACGGCGCGTAGTTGTCGTGATCGGGGTTGCCGCCGACATTGGCGTGCAGCAGCCCTATCGTGAACAGCGAGTCTTCTGCCGGCGTTGGCGTCGCAAACCTGGCAACAAGGTTTTCCCTAACCTCACGGGTCGGGAACGAGACGCCCTGTATTGCGGCGATGGGCTCTCCGTTGAGCTCAACGGTCTTCCACTCAGGCTCGGGGCCGAAGATGTGGACGCCTTCGGGCCAGGTGAGCGCTGAGAGCCAGCCGTCCAGCGGGTCGTGGTTGCCGTGGACTATGTAGGCCGCGACGCCGGCGTCTGAGAGGCGCCTCATGCCGTCCCTGAAGCGCAACTGTGCGCGGACGCTGCGGTCTGCGCCGTCGTAGATGTCGCCTGCTATGACTACGAAGTCGACCTGTTCGTCGACGCAGAGGTCAACCAGGTTGCGGAACGCCTCGAACGTCGACTCACGCAGCCGCTCGCCGACGCGCCTGTCTACGTCTCGCAGCCCGCGGAACGGGCTATCGATGTGCAGGTCTGCGGCGTGTACGAATCGGAATGGTTGCAATGCCGGTACTCTGGCCCCCGATCTCAAGTATGGGGCGCTGCAGGCGGGCGTTCTGGCCGCCGATATCCGGGTTTTGACCGGTGCTCAAGTGGACGCGGGCCGGAGTCGATGGGCGCGGAGCGTGCCGCCCGTGCGAGGCAAGTTTAGCAATGGCCCAGCGCAGGGGATGAGGCGGTTGTCACTCAGAAGGGCTGGATGCAGCCGGTACAGATAGGGGCTGGCTGGACCTTTGCGCGCGACATGCCGCCGGCGCGGGGTTTGCGCTCACCGGACGCTCAGGAGGGGCGAGCTTAGCTCAGGATGCGCCATGACGAGTCCCCGAACGGACCGCTGGCCGGAGCGGCGCTGTGAACAGCCGCATACTGCGGCGTGTAATTCCTGTGATAGCCAACCCTGAACCCGGTCTCAGGGAAAGGCTGTGGCCATCCTCGCATGAGCTCTCGCAGGTCTCGCAGGTCCCGGTCCCTCATCAGGTTCTTCAGGCTCGCGGGCAGTCCGACGATCCACATGGCGAACACGAGTAGCAGAGCGCCTCCGACGACATCGAGCACATAGTGGTTGGCGGTTGCGATAACAGCGAGGGTCATCATCGCCAGGAAGATCGAGCTACCGATCTTCGCCCATCTCCAGCTGAGCCTGAACCAGGCAAGCGTGATCAGCGAAGACCAGGCGATGTGGAGGCTTGGCATCGCAGCGAACTCGTTGTAACCAAAGAAAGACCGGGAGCCAGCCTCCGGGATCAGCCCGATCATCTTCGCCACATCTGCCATGCCGTAGCCGGGAAGCATCCTGGGTGGCGCCAGCGGGTAGAAGGCGAAGACGACGACCGCGGAGATCATCGTCACGATGTAGATGTTGCGCAGCGACCAGTACAGGCGGCGGTTGTGGATAAAGAGGAATGCCGCCGAGCCGAGTAGCGCGACCCAGAGGCCGACCGAGTAGAAGTAGGCGAGGAAGGTCATGAAGCCCATCGAGTAGGCGCTTGCCCACACCTGGATGGTGGCCTCATGCGCGATCCCTAGTTGCTTCTCGAGTGCGACGAGCGACCATGCGTTGCCAAACGCCCTGAGGATCGGCGTGGCGTCGATGAGGTTCTTCGAGATGGAGTAGACGAGGTATGTGGTGAACAGGACCAGCACTTCCCGCGTTGCGAGAAACCGGGTGGAGTGACCGGTGTTACTGAACGGTTTGACCAATTGTCTGATCAGTGTGTTCGTCATCTGTACCAGCTATGTTCGGTCACGACTAGCCTAACGCCGATGCTAATGTTACATCTGGGCCACGGGGAATATCATCATCCCAACAGACGATATGTGTGCTTACGGCTCCTACCCTGCGGTTTTCGTAGCGCCGGTAGCATGCGGAGACACGGCGAGCGGCGGGCACCCGGAGAGACGTGGCGCTAGGGCGCGGCTGCCGCAAGCTGTCGAAGACTCAAGCGACGCCGCTGCCGGGAACCGTCACGCTGAACTTGATTCAGCGTCTCTCAGGAAACCGGCCAACGAGAGATACCGGTTTTTGTCGCCGGAATGACAGACTTCCCGCGGCGGCGTCACGCGCCTTCGCGCAGTTGCCGCAAGTTGTCGAAGACCCCGGCGACGCCGCTGCCAAGGACTGTCACGCTGAACTTGATTCAGCGTCTCTCAAGAAACCGGCCGACGACAGATTCCGGATTTTTCGCCGGAATGACAGACTTCCCGCGGCGGCGCTGAGGGCGCGGCACGCGGCGCCCCTATCAAGAAGGCGCCTGAGCAACCACCACTGCCTGCGGCCAGGCTAACCCTTCCATTTGGCAAGCTGCTCTGCGAAGGTGAACACCGCAGGCAGGCCACCGGTGTGCAGGAAGATGACCGACTCGTCCATGCCCAGGTTGCCTTCCCTCACCTGGTCAATCAGCGCCGCCATAACGGTCCCAGTGTAGTTCGGGTCGCAGATGATGGCGTCCGTGCGCGCCGCCATGTGGATGGCCTCCGCGACCTCCGGAGTCATGATGCCGTAGCCCTCGCCAACGTACTGCGTCAGCACCGGCATATCGGCCTTTGAGTACGTGAGCGGCAGGTCGAGCAGCGCCTTGATGTCATTGCTGTGCTGGAAGATGTACTCGTCAAGCGGCGGGTCGTACGTTACCTGCACGCCGGTGAACTTCCAGTCCAGGCCAAGGTTGCGCGCCGCCAGGATGAGACCGCAGAGCGATCGGCCCGCGACGCCGAAGATGTGGACGTTCTGCAGTCCGAGCTCCTCGATCTGGTCGAGTAGCTCAAGCCCGGCGTCGACGAAGCCGACCATACCGACAATCCGCGGAAAAAGGTGGTCCTGCAGCAGGTACGGTTTTGCGCCCTCAGACTCGAGCTTCTCTTTGAGCTTCGTGGCGTAGTCGCCGGCCGTCTCAGACTGGAACTGGTCGAGCAGGTGCAGCTCTGCGCCGAGCAGCTTGTCGATGAGCAGGTTGCCCTGGACGCTCCGGTGCGCGGCGTTCTTGAGCACAAGGACGTAACGCATCCCCGCCTTGTTGGCCGCGGCCGCGGTCATGCGGGCGTTGTTTGAGTGGTAGTCCATTATGTTGATCAGGGTGTCGTAGCCCTCATCACGGATGTGCGGGATCTCGAACTCGTAATGGCGCGCCTTGTTGCCGCCATACGCGAGGCCCGTCATGTCCTCACGCTTGACGAGGATGCGCGGTCCGCCGAGCTCTGCGGTGAGCCGCGGCATCTCTTCGAGAGGCGTCGGCAGGTGGGCCATGCGCATGCGCGGCAGCTTTGCGATGCGGGACCGGAGCTGGGAGCGGGTGAGCGGCGCTACCGCGCCAGCGCCTTTCTTGCCGGTGTTACCGGTGACCGAAGATTTGCCTGAGGTGATTGTCATGGTGGCAGCCTTGCAAAAAGTGCGGCGGTGAGCCGGTTCGGGGCGAACGAGAAGCGCGCCCGGGCCGTTTGGATACACGGTCAACGGACGCGCACATGATAACGGGTGCGCCGGGCGCTGCCGTCCCTCACCCCGAATCGACCTTTTTCTGCCAGCACGGCGACCGCGCTCGTGATCGGCAGGGCGTGGACCAGCTTGACCGACTCCGGCTGGCACATTCCGAACAGCGGCGCGCACTCTTCTAGCACGCAGCGCCCGCTTCGAGCAGGTGCTTGAGCGTGTTGTTGTTGGACCCCGCCTTCACAGGAAGCGCTGTAGGGCGCGGGCCGGATGTTCCGGCTGGACCGGATCAGGCGGGCGTCTGCGGACCCTGTGATGAGGTTTGAGCCGCACGACCCGCGCAAGCTGTTCGCAGGAAATAGAGCGGCGCGGGAGCGAGGCGAAGCGTTGGGGCGAGGGCGCGTCGGGCTGTTTGTACTGCGTGTGGCAACCTGCAGCCTGGACCACGTGCCGGGAAAAGCCAAACAGCCGACTACGCCAATTCAGCCTGTCTCATTTGGCCAGCTATGGGAACGTCACTGTTGACGTGTCGTGACATCTCCGTCCGCCGAATTCGTATGAAGCGTATTCACCTTAGAGCGCACGCGACCGCATTTGACTCAACTCCGGCCGAGCATTCCCATCAGCGCACGCTTCTTGCCGCCCTTGTAAAAGCGGGACATCATCTTCTGCATCTGCTTGTGCTGGCTAAGCAACTGGTTCACCTGCGTTGGCGAGGTGCCGCTGCCGCCCGCGATGCGCTTCCTGCGAGACCCGTTGATCATCTGCGGGTTGGTCCGCTCATGCGGCGTCATCGAAAGGATGATCGCCTCAACCTGCGCCATCTTCCGCTCGTCAACATCCTTGAGCTGGCCCTTGAGCGAGCCCATTCCCGGGATCATGCCAAGGATGTCGCCGAGAGGGCCCATGTTCTTCAGGGTCTGGAACTGCTGCAGCATGTCGTTCAGGTCAAACGTCGACTTGCGCATCTTCTCTTCGAGCTGCAGCGCCTGTTCCTCATTGAACTGCCCCTGCGCCTTCTCGATCAGCGACTCTACGTCGCCCATGCCCAGGATTCGGGACGCCAGCCGGTCAGGGTGATAGTCCTCCAGCGCGTCCGTACGTTCGCCGACGCCCATGAACTTGATGGGGACACCGGTTACGGACCGCATGGAGAGTGCCGCTCCGCCGCGGGCGTCACCGTCCATCTTGGTCATGATCATGCCGGTGATGCCGATGCGGTCGTTGAACTCGGAGCCTGAGCGTACGGCGTCCTGGCCGGTCATGGCGTCGACCACAAGCAGGGTCTCAACAGGCTTTGTCGCGTCGCGGATCTGCTCTAGCTCGCTCATCAGGTCGTCGTCTATGGCGAGACGGCCCGCGGTGTCGAGGATCAGGTAGAAGGTGTTGTCGCGCGCCGCCTTCTTGACGGCATTCTTAGCGACCTGGACCGGACTGCTCTCTCCGGGGTTTTCCGAGTAGACCTCGACGCCGGTCTGCTGGCCCAGCTGCTTGAGCTGGTCGATGGCCGCGGGGCGCTGGAGGTCACAGGCGGCGAGCATGACGGACTGGTCGTCTCTCTTGAGGCGGAGGGCGAGCTTGGCGGCTGCGGTTGTCTTGCCTGCGCCCTGCAGGCCGACGAGCAGGATGACCGTCGGCGGCTTGTCGGCCCGGGACAGGCCGACGTGCTCTCCGCCGAGGATGCCGACGAGCTCTTCCTGAACGATCTTGACGACGGTCTGGCCGGGTGTGAGCGATGCGAAGACCTTTTCGTCGCTGGCCTTCTCTTTGACATTGCTGATGAACTGGCGGGCGACCTTGAAGTCGACGTCTGCCTCGAGCAGCGCCATGCGCACTTCACGCAGTGCGGCGTCGATGTCCTTGTCGGAAAGCCGGCCGCGGGCTGAGAGCTTGCCGAATACGCCGTTTAGCCGGTCGGAGAGTGACTCAAACATTCGCGTTCCCTGGCTGTGCCTCCCGGGGAGGTTGTTTACGGGTGATGGGGTGCCTCACCGCTCCCACTGTAAACGGAAAACGGTAAACGGCGAGAGGTGCCCCTGTGACACATCGTAACGCCAGACTGACGGCTCGCGCTCATCTTTGGATGGTCAGGCAGGTTGAGTCCGGCCGGCCGCAGCCAGAGGTGGCAAGGCAACTCAGGGTCTCCCGCGCCTCAGTCTCGAAGTGAATGCCCATGCAAGGGGCTGAGGGAAAGCCAGGCCTCAACGACCGCTGCTATCACGCCCAACTGCGACAGCGTTCCGGTTTGCCGCACTTGGCGCGTTTCGTAGTACTGGACTTGCTCCAGTACTACGCGTAGCTGATGCGCAGGACGGTACTCGGCTGCGGCTGTTCGAATCTCGACTTACCGGTCTATGCGTTTGGGCGGGAACCCTCTCGCCTCTCCGACGCCAGCTTCTGCGAGGTGCGGGGGTTAATGTTCGCCCTGCGGCTGCGGTAGACAAGGAAAGCGCCACCGCCAGCCAGCAGCCACAGCGGGCTGAGCACACCGATCCAGATCGCCGCCGTCGCGATGCCGGAGCCGATCGTTGAAAGCGTCCTGACCGCAGACTTGCCAGTATCGCCCGGCGCAAACCCTCCAGCGGTAAGGCTCTCAGGCTGCTCTACGCGGACCTGCATCACCCCGACGCCCTCGGTCGTGCCCGCCGCAGTCTCGCCGCGCACCGTCAGCACAACGTTGTAGCTCTGTGGGCGGCTGTTGGCGAAGCGGTGCTCGATCTCGGCGATCGTTGTGCCGGGGTCAGCGTCGATAGCCACAGGGGCGGAGCCGTCGCCAAGGTCCCACGTGAAGCGGAGGTTCTCGACCCCTTCCGGGCGAGTGAAACTGCCTCGCAGCTTGACCACATCGCCCGCCTTGACAGTCCGGTTCTCACCTGCGAACACCTCGATCGGCGGGACGCGGTTGACCGTCACAACAATCACGTCCTCGCCCTCGGCCGCGCCGGACTCACCGAGGCCGGTGACTTCGACTCGAACGATGAACGGAGAGTCTGTGTCGTCTGAGTAGACATGCACGACAGGCGCGGAGATAACTCGTCCCTCGACGTTGACCGGGGCGACGCCTGTGACGACCTGTCTCGACGTGCCGTCACCGAAGTCCCATGAGATGCGGAAATCATCGATGCCCTCGGGCGGTGTGAACTCGGCACGGAAGCGGACCGGACGGCCCGCTGCGGCCAGGATGTCGTCGCCCGCGATTATCTCCATCTCCTGCGGAAGAGCCATCACCGTGATACGCACCAGTGAGAAGGCTGCGCTCTCAGACAGGAAGTTGACGCGTGCCTGCTTGGACTCGATGTCTGACTGGATCCTGGTGATCTCACGCTGGATGGCCAGCGCATCCTCGATCTTCTCTGCGCGGTTGAACAGGGCGCGCAGCGCGTCTACGGTGTCCTGCTGCGTCCGGATACGCGCTGTGGTGTCTGTGAACTCCTCTGTGAAGTCCTGGCTTGTTGAGATCTCGGAGGTGACCTTTGAGGCCAGCTGCCTGACTCTTGCAAGCGTTTCGTCCAGGCGGTCTGCCGGGTCGCGGATGTCTATTGCGCCGCGGTGGACTTCGATGTTTTGCGTGCGAACGACCCAGCCGCCGCTCTGCGTGGTGAGGCGGCCGATCTCGTCGATCACCTCTGCGACGCTCGGCGCCTCGATCGTCATGTCGACGTTTCGCACGATGATGCGTTGCTGACCCTGCTGGCCAACCTGGCTGTCCGGCTGATCAAGCGGTGAAAGTGGAGGCGCTGGCAGGTCAGAGTCGCGAAGTAACCGTAACCCGTCTGCCGCTACTGTTATTGTTGGCTGCGGAGCGCGCGTCGGCTATGCGGCCGCGTGTGTGGCGGTCGCTCCAGCAAAAGAACCGCTACCGGCAAGACCTGGCCGGCCGGGTAAGCCGGCGGCTCCGGCGGGCCCGTTTACGGAAAAATCCAACTGGCCCAGTTGGGTGGACGATTCGAAGGCGGCGCGTTGTTGGTCGGACGGCGCTTCATACTGTTCTTGAGTAATCCCGTAGGCACCCGCAGGTAAGGCCAGGAATCGGTCAAATGATGCGGTAGTGCTGGCGGCGGGGGCGCCTTCGTCCGAACCGCCTCGTGACCCGCACGCTATAGCCACCGTCGCGACTGCGGCGAGTGTTAGCGCCGCGATGGCGGCGAACCGAAATCTCTGCAATAGGCTCATCTCTGTCCCTCCTTGCGGCGGATCGCGTGTGCGGACTTGCTGCCGTAACGGAATGACGCCGCCGCTGGCAGATTTGTTCCATGTCCGATCCTGGCGCCAGTCTGACCGTCCGGCTGAGGCACCGCCAGGTTGCCCGCCGCTCGGCGTCCCTGCCCCCAACCGGAGACTGGCGGTTCTGGTAACGTCAGCGCGCCGGGCAACCGCAGGTAGAGTCGATTACGTCTGAACAGTTATTGGAGATTCGCCATGGCCGACCGCCGCAAGGTGCTGATTACGGGTGGAGCGGGGCTGATCGGGTCGATTCTGATCGACAAACTCTCTGATCGATACGATTTTACTTCATTTGACCTGAAGGAGGCGAGCGGCGCAAGGTCCGTCGTGGGCGATCTCTCGGAGCTTGCGGCGGTCGAGTCTGCTTTCGCCGGTCACGACGCAGTGGTCCACCTGGCCGCCGACCGTGACGCGGGGGCGAAGTGGGAATCGGCGCTCAAGAACAACTTCATCTCGACATACAACGTGTTCGAGGCCGCAAAGCGCACAGGCGTAAGGCGTGTAGTGTTCGCCAGCTCGCAGCACGCGACTGGAGGCTTCTACCTGGACGAGCCCTGGAAGCACATCGTTGACGGCGAGTTCGGAAAGCTGAAGCCGGGTGAGTACGAGCTGCTCGACGAGACGTGCCGCATCCGGCCGGATGGCTATTACGGGGCGTCGAAGGCGTACGGCGAGGCGCTCGGCAGCTACTACCTCGACTACCACGGCCTGAGCTCGATGCACCTGCGGATCGGCTGGGTGCTCTCCAAAGACAACCCCACCTTTTCACCGTTCGCGCTTTCGCTCTGGCTGAGCCACAGGGATGTGGCGCAGATCACCCGGCTTTCGCTGGAAGCTCCCCACAACTACGGTATCTACTATGCAACGTCGGACAACATGTGGAAGATCTGGGACATCAGCCGTGCGAAGTCGGAGCTCGGATACCTGCCCGAGGACAGTGCTGGCGGGGAGTTTGTGCCCGGCCCGCCGCCCGCCCGTGACCAGTAGGGCGAGCTGTGAGTGACCTGGATTGGGTACTTCCGGCGCTGGCCAGCCCATTTGTCTACGCCCTGGTCACAATAGGTGACAAGCGGGTTATATCGACGCTGGCGCTGAGCCTGGGCAGCTTCTACCTGTTCGTCGGTTTCACGCAGCTAACGATCAGCGCGGTCATCCTGCTCGCGCTCGGCTGGCCTTCTGCGCCGGTGAGCGCGCTACTCAGTTCTTATGGGGGCGGGTTTCTCTGGGGCGCAGGGCTGATGCTGATGTTCTTCGTGCTGCAGCGCGAAGAGGTGTCTCGTGTCACGCCGGTGTGGCAGAGCTCTCCGGTATTCGTCGCAATCTTCGCGGTGCTGTTTCTCAACGAGTCGCTGGCGTGGCACGGCTGGCTGGCGGTGCTGCTGGTCGTCTCTGGCGCGATCGCCGTCTCGACTGACCTGCGCCGCGGCGGGATCGGCGCGTTCGCCGTCCGCCCAACCTTCTTCATGCTGCTTGCGGGCGCGGCGATCATCGGCGTCGCACAGCTGCTGCTGAAAGTCGGCTCGGAAGACCTGGACGTATGGCACAACATGGCGTTTCGTGGCGCGGGGCTGTTCACGTCACTGGCCGCTCCCTGGCTGCGTCCGCCCTACCCCGGGCGGCTGATCACATGGCTGCAGACACCGTCCAACTCAATCTCGATCATGCTGTCCGAGTCGATCGGGCATTTCATCGGCAACCTGCTGCTGCTCACGGCGATTGCCAGTGGTCCGGTGTCACTGGTCAGCGCGCTGTTAGGCACGAGGCCGATCTGGGTGCTCGGAGCGACGGTCCTGCTGGGCCTGTTCGCAAAGCGGTTCATCAGCGAGCGGATAACGGGCCGGGACCTTGTCGTGAAGACAGTGGCGACGGGAGCGGTAGTCGCGGGAGTCGTCATCATCTCCGTGGGCTGAGCGGGCTGAGCTGTTTTGTCATGCCGGACTTGATGGGCTCTGTTGGGACCATCCCTCCCTGCCAGGACATTCCGTGAGTGCAATCTATCGCTCTCATCGTCCTCGGTTGCAGGAGGGATGACCAACTCGATCCGAACCTTCTGCCGGTCAGGCACGACCTTCCGTCTGAGAGACTGCTCAATCGATTCCTGCCGGTTGATGTACGGCACGCCCGTGTAAACCTCGCGTTACATGCACACAAGTTTTCTGGCCTGTTAATCGGTTCGAGTAGGTCTGCGCCAACTGCAATCCGGTTAAATAGCACACACCTCAATCTTTAATCTTTTCCGAGTTCTGTCAGAGCCAACCTGACCGACGCAAAGCTACTCGTATCTGAGAGCGTCGGCGAGGTAGACCATCGACGCCTGCCTGGCAGGCAGGAATGTGGTCAGGAGCGAGGCGGCATAGGCCACACCTACGATGATGACGAGGTTCAGCCACGGGGACCTGGACCTTAAGGCCCTCGAACTGCTCTTCCATGGACGCCAGGACCTGTGGAGCCAGGCCAATCACGAGGCCGGCCATCGAAAGCGACTCTTTCGCCCTTTGACGGGCCTCACGCTGGGTCACGCCGGCAAGCAGCAACGGCAGTTCCACGTTCTCAACCGTGGTCAGGACGGGAAGTAAGCTGAACGACTGAAAGATGGGAACGATCGCATCAGAGCCAGGAGCGCAAGCTAAGTCGGGTGCCCTCAACTGGTGGCTGAATGTCTTTTGGCGTCGAGCCAGCAGGCTTTTGATATTGACTTGCGTGCTGGAGCTGCCAGGACTATAGGCAGAACTCTTACCGACCGTTTCCAGTTGTGCTAAAACGCGCCTGACCGAGTGTCTGGTATGACCCGAGACAGTAACCGGCGCGTTTTACGGGGAGAAGGTCACGCCGCCGCTTACACATTTTACAGAAACAAAGAGTTGAATACAGGTTACACCCGGGAAAGGGATGTGGACGCATTAATCAGATCCATGTGGCTGGATCATTTATGGTAGTCATTCGATGCGATTCAGAACAAGATAGACTACAATTCAATGACTTTGACCACCGCGATGGTTATTGTAAGAGATGAATAAAGTTCATGATTTGTTATGGAATGAGCTGCTCAACACTCACAGCTGCAATGGTAAGCGGTTCAGACTTTGCCAGGCGATACACATTAGATACGTACGCCACTCCCGGCGCAAAACCAAACATCAAAGGGGCAGCATCCCAATACTCATACTCGAAACCGGACACTTCTAACTCTCCGGCTTTGAACTCAACAATAATACCCTCACCACCATATTGCGCTCTATCGTTAACTTTCTCGACAAGGTTATTCCCACGGTACTCCCAGTAATCAGGAACAGGGCTCGGCGCCGTACCATTCAGTAAATGCTCTACCTCATCAGTTCCAAAGGAAAACGTGTGCATCGTTTCACGTATCATAGGGGTAGACCGCTTATCAAACACCATACTCGACCGGTCCAAACCAAGTAAAAACGTCCGAGAGCTTGCGGCCATCAAATAACGAGTATATTCCATAATAAAAGGCCTATTTAAATGAACTCATAAAGAGTGCGCCACTTGACGCAGCCGATGCGGTAATTGCAGTCGGTCCCGGTAACTGTAACGCGGACATTCACAGTCGGCAAACTTGCCCAAAGCGCATAATCAGCTAACCTTGCACCGGGTGTAACCAACTTCGCGTCCAGCCGGCCACGCCGTGGAGAGACACTGCTCCGATATCAGCCCTTATAAATGGCGTTATTAGGTCGACACCATATGTGAGACTGGGTGGCGGGCCGCAGTGAGTTCAGATTGATCCTGTTGACCTGTTCGATATCCGAACTCCATCGGGAGGAGTAACCAGAGCGCAGCACTTTCGCAGTAAATCCGGTGGTCAGAAGGTGGTTCGGCGAGACTGAACCCCTTCGCAGATTCGGAAATGGATTCACTGACCGCTCGGCGTTCAGCCCAAAGATGTGGAGCATGGCGTTGGTCTGAGCGAGTGCTCGAACGCCTGTGTCGATGATGGAGCTGGAGGGATGACACGCAGAACTCTGATTGATACGTTCACGGTGACGGGTTGAGCCGGTTACTCAAAGCCTCCCTCTATTTCAACCTCGCATCAACTGCCTTTGCAATGTGCTTTGAGTCTCTTCCGACACCGCGGATCATTGAGGAAGACAGCGCGTACAGGAACTCTAGACCAATGAAGAATAGGCCCGGCTGACTTTCAACCACGCCGCGCCTGTGTTCAGGCTCACGCGCTCCAAAAACGGGCAGGTCAATCCACGAGAAACCGGAATGATAGCCAGTACACCAGATCACGTTCGCAACGTCGAGCACCTGCCCGTCCTCCAGCACCGGCTTGCCATCTTTGATCCCTACGGTCCTGGGTACACGCTTGATACCCGCCGCCGCCAGGTCGCCCGGCTTGATACGGATCAGCGGGCCACCCTTGCTGATCGCGGCAGGACGGATCTTTCTTCCAATCGGCGTTCTCGTGGTCATTATCCGGTGGAAGAGAAATCCAACGACGACGGGTACCATCATCTTTCCAATCCGGCCCTCAATGCGAAACGGAATGTGGCCTGTGTCTCTGCCCGATATCCACGTCCTGTGGCTTCTCGCCACCTCCATCCCGATGTCCGCCCCGGAATTGCCCGCTCCAACCAGGAGAACATCACCCTCCCGGAGCTGGGACGGATCACGGTAGTCCTTCGAATGCAGCTGAACGATGTTCGGCTCAAGCTCGCTGGCAAACTGAGGAATCTTTGAGCGCTGGTAGTCCGACATCGCCACGACTACATTCTCAGCTTCGATCGTCTTCTTACCCGTTGTGATGATGAAACGATCGCCCTGCTTTGAGAGGCAGTCGACTCGCACGCCGTTACGCACGGGCAGCTTGAAGTGCCGTGCGTAGTTCTCAAGGTAGTCGCCCATCTCGTCCTTGGTCGGAAAGCTGTGGGAAGAGGCAGGAAACGGCATACCATCCAGGCCGTCGTAACGGGCCGGGCTGAACAGACGAAGGGAGTTCCACCGGTTCCGCCACGAGTCGCCCACCCGGTCGGAGGCATCAAGTATCACGAACGGCCTGCCTATCTTCGACAGGTGATAGCCGACCGATAATCCCGCCTGACCTCCGCCAATGATTACGGTCTCGATGCGTTCCGGTTCGCCCACGCTGTTCATTTGCCAGCCTCCTGTTGTTGACGGCTCCGTGAGTGGAGTGATGTTGACAATCAGGAGACTAGTGGCGGGCGCAGGCGTGCTGCGTCGGGCAAATTGCCCAAACCACCGACCAGCACCGAATGGGTAATTCTGTGTACGCCGCGGCTAAAGAAGCCCGTTCTTGTAAGCGTACGCGGTTGCGGCTGAACGCGAAGACAACTGCAGTTTGCTGAAGATGTTGCTGATGTGCCTTGCAACCGTTTTTTCGCTAATGACCAGCTCCGCAGCAATGGTGCGGTTGGTTTTACCGGAAGTGTAGGACGTCAGCAACAATGGGACAGAATCGGTAATAGAGATTTCAGGCGGATCTGAGCTGCTC